>CAZFUG010000547.1:0-1516 GCA_964522035.1 uncultured bacterium | reverse complement strand
CCCTTGGCAAAAGCGCCAGTCGGCATAGCAAGCATGGTCATGATGACAACAAGGATCAAATTTTTTCTCATTGCGATAAAAGCCCCCTGTAAGAATTAGATCACAGATGCAATGTATAATACTTTCGGTGCACAATTTCAAGAGGTAAAAAAAAGTTGTTAAGCCGATGAGAAGGAAAAAAACCGTTTTTTTTGCATTTTGCTTGATTAATCGCCCCATGAAGCCACATACAGATCATTGAATATTAAAAGAACTCACTGCCTGAGACATTATTTTTTCATATGCCCGATCGTTTTCGGTACCCAGAGAAAACCTGAACTGGCAGAAAATCGGACCGGAAAAAACCAGATAATCGACTACACAGCGAGGGCCACCCGAGGTTTCAAGCTGCCAGACGATGCGATGATATTCCAGCTCACCACTGGCTATCTTTTCGGGGCCCTTGCGTTTTTTAAGGAGCAGCTCGGAAGTCTGCTCTATTTCACGCGTGTTTCTAGTGATGAATTCGTTTACAACCGATTCACGGGTCTCAGCGCCGGGTGCAAGAAAAAGGCCAAGACCTTCCTTGAATGGTCCCCTGAACTCAATACCATTAACTGTTTCAGTTCCGGGTTCAGGCTTCCAGGATTCCGGCAATACAAATTCAAGACCGGTGGCGGCATTTTTGTATTTCCAGGTTTTCCCGGCCGTTTCCGGGTAAAACCCGGTGTTATTAATCGAATGAATCTGATAAAAACTGAACAGAGCAATAAAAATACAGGCCCAGACAGAGACAAATCCCGCCAGACGTTTGAGAAACTGGGATTTCAACGCCGGCAGCAGCAACATGGCTATAAAAGCACCCCCAAGAAGGCCGCCGATATGGGCACTGCTGTCAACAACCTGCTCAACAGCTCCAATGATAAGATTAATAATGAGAATGAATATCAGGGTTGAAAAATTATGCTGTCGGGTCAGGCACTCATAACCTCTGGCCTTGAAAAACTCAAATACGATCGCAGCCGAAAGAAGCCCAAGAACAGCACCAGATGCCCCAGCTGAAAGAGGTTGACCATAATATACGGCCGCAGCCCCACCGGCAATGCCTGAAAAAAAGTAGATACCAAGAAAGACTGGCCAACCGGCGATTGTTTCAATCGGTGGCCCGAAAAATTTCAGCGCCACGAGGTTCATGATCAGGTGCAGCCAGCCAATATGCACAAATTGATAGGTAAACAGACGGAAATACTCACCGTTTTTCACAAGGAAATCGCTATTGGCACCGATCTTAATAAGATCGACAACATCTTCAACATTAAAGACCATCATCAGCACGGCTGAAACAACCATGGTTGCCCAGCCAAGCAGACTTGAAGCGCCCTCTGAAAGTTCTGGCACCGCAGAACCGGCCTGTTTTTCAATTATCGCTGCAAGCTGCTCTGAATATGCTTCATGCAATTCTTTAAGACGTGGAAGAATGCGCTGCGCAAAGAATTCCCTGTTTTCGACAAGAGAAAAGAATCTTTTGCGCATGAAG
>CAZFUG010000546.1:0-1521 GCA_964522035.1 uncultured bacterium | reverse complement strand
CCTATGCCGCCAGACCCAGAAGCCAGAGCGTGCGTGTTGCCGAGCTGCCGCCCGCAGACCCGGATTCTCTGGAACACGTCTCTGGCGCTGAAGTAAAAGACTTTCTCGCGCGACTTGAACAATTCAACCGTGCTCACCCGCATGAATCAGCTCCTGAAAACGCACTGATGCCTTCGATAGAGCTGGTTAACGACGACAATAATCTCTGGAGGGAACCATGAACCGTAGAAAAACCTTTTTTGCGGTATCGTTGCTTTTCGCCATTATCTTCTCTCTGCATACAATTGCCGCCAGCGCCGCACCTTCAGAACTTTTTGGCACATCACTGATTGCCGATATTGCTGAAAAAGTCAGCCCGGCAGTGGTGGCAATCGAAGCTGTCCAGTATGTAAGAACCAGACGCCGGGCTGGCTCTGGCGACCCTTTCCTTGACCAGTTTTTTGGCCATCTTTTCGATGACGATTTTATGGGCCACAACAACGTCATTCCGAAACGCGGTAATGGCTCAGGGGTGCTCATCAGCCCCGAAGGCCATCTTCTCACCAACGAACACGTCATTGCCGACGCCGACGAAATTCAGGTCAAACTCAACAATGGCAAAAGTTTCAAGGCGACCATCATCGGCAAAGATACGCTTACCGACCTGGCAGTGCTCAAAATCGAAGCAGACACCGCATTGCCTCATATCCCGATAGGTGATTCTTCAACCATGCGGGTAGGGGAATGCCATCGGCAACCCCTTTGGCCTAGTCATGACCGTTACTACCGGCGTAATTTCGGCAATCAACCGTGACCTTTCGGTTGACCGCAGCAGATCATATAAAGATCTGATTCAGACAGACGCATCGATCAATCCCGGCAATTCCGGCGGCGCTCTGATCAATTCACGCGGTGAGCTGATCGGTATCAACACAGCCATTATTCCATACGGTCAGGGAATAGGTTTTGCAATCCCTGTTAACCGCGCCAAGAGAATCGTTGGCGATCTGATGGCATACGGAAAAGTGAAAAAGGCCTTTCTCGGCGTAACCGTTCAGCGCATCACACCCGATCTTGCCAAATACTTCGAAATTCCCGAAGAAGGGGTGCTGATTACCGATGTTGCCAAAAATTCATCGGCAGAAAAAGCACAGCTGGTGCCTGGCGATGTCATTCTTGAAATAGATGGCAAAAAAATCCGAAATCCGGGCGATTTCCAGGAAGGAATTGACGACCATCGCGTCGGCGACAAGGCCAGCATTAAAATCTTTCGCAAGGGCAAAGAAGGCATTGCTGAAGTTGAATTCAATGAAAACCCTGCAGCGAAGAACCCTCTCGGGGTAACCGCAGTTAAAATTACCGGCGAACTGGTAAGAAAATATGATCTTTATGTTGATGAAGGCTGTGTCATAACCTCAGTCATATCAGGCTCGGCCGCTGAACGTGCCGGTCTGCGACCCGGAGACGTCATTCATCAGGTTAACCAGACCCTGACTCTTGACGAAAAGGCATTTGAAGAGGCTATGACTCAGATGACTAAAG
>CAZFUG010000545.1:0-1548 GCA_964522035.1 uncultured bacterium | reverse complement strand
GATGTACATGCTGCACTTCAATGCGTTCAACGCCTTATCCGTATTCCGTTACGACAGTAACTTCTGATTGAAAACCCGCCCGGACAAATCGCCCGGGCGGGCCTGCTGGAAATTTACACTTATACGCGGTAGAATAAGGCATGACAGTCACCAACCAGCATGAACTGACCGGAATTACAAGAATCAGCGAAATCGTCGCCATTGTCCTGCGCGAAATGAAAGCTCACGCCAGAACGGGCATGACCACTGCCCAGCTCGACGCCTTTGGCGGCAGGCTACTGCAGAGCTTTAACGCCAGATCTGCCCCGAAGCACGCTTACGGATTTCCGGGGTTTACCTGCATCAGTCTCAACCACGAAATCGCCCACGGCATCCCTTCAGAAAAAAGATTTATTAAAGACGGCGACCTTATCAATATCGATGTCTCGGCTGAACTCAACGGGTTCTGGGCCGATAACGGCACCTCGTTCGTCATTGGCCGCGATCTGCAGGGCCTGCAGGATCTTGTCGACTGTTCGAG
Source organism: uncultured bacterium (assembly GCA_964522035.1). GTDB lineage: Bacteria > Muiribacteriota > Ozemobacteria > Ozemobacterales > Ozemobacteraceae > Rifleibacterium. The sequence continues at coordinate 1,028 of CAZFUG010000545.1, read as the reverse complement.
AAACATTATGATGAGCGCCATCAACAGCATCAGGCCGGGAATGCGGGTTTCCGAGCTTGGCAGACACATCGAAAAAATGGCTAAAAACAGCGGTTTCTGCGTCATAAAAAATCTTGCCGGGCACGGAGTCGGGCGCGCGCTGCATGAAGATCCCCATTACATACTGAATTGCGAAGACAAAAAGAACACCACCCGCTTCAAAAAGAACTCGGTTGTGGCAATCGAAACTTTTATCTCAACAAAGTCTACCCAGGCAGAGCAGCTCGATGACGGCTGGACCCTGGTCGGCAACCGCGGCGGCCACGTCGCCCAGCACGAACACACGATTCTCATTTCCGAAAACCGGCCGCAGATTCTGACCGCAGCAAACAATATCTGCTGAGCAAGGCTGTCAGGCGCATCTTCAGCCAGATTTTGCAGGCTTGAAAAGCCGGTTAATTTACTGTACATTTAATGCGTTAGCGCTTCGACTGCAGATTATTCAAAACAATACAAGCCCGTATCCTGAGAGAATCAAAGCATCTACCCTACCCTGCCACCTCAATGGCATCAGCACGGGCTTTCGGCTGCAGCATTTTCACCAGATATTCACAATAAGCTTTTCAGAGTTGGATCATAAAAATCACCAAGGAGAACGAAATGAACGAAACCAGCAAGTGTCCGGTGACGGGCAGATCCGCAAGAGCAGTCGCCGGCGGCGGCACCTCTAACAAAGAGTGGTGGCCGAATCAGCTCAACCTCAAGATTCTGCATCAGCACACCATCAAGAGCAACCCGATGGGCAAAAAGTTCAACTATGCGGAAGAATTCAAAAAACTCGACCTCAAGGCCGTCAAGAAAGACCTCGTCGCCCTGATGACCGACTCCCAGGACTGGTGGCCGGCAGATTACGGCCATTATGGCCCGCTTTTTATCCGCATGGCCTGGCACAGCGCCGGAACCTATCGCATGGGTGACGGCCGTGGTGGCGCCGGTTCAGGCTCGCAGCGCCTCGCGCCTCTCAACAGCTGGCCAGATAACGTCAACCT
>CAZFUG010000544.1:0-1560 GCA_964522035.1 uncultured bacterium | reverse complement strand
AAGTTAAAGACGAGGCAGCTCCCGTCGAAAAGCCCCGCCGTGGCAGACCGCCTAAAGCTAAGCTGGTTGTAGAGTCTGAGACAGTTTTGTCGACATCCCCGATTGATGATAAAGCCAGAGTTGTAGCCGCTTCTGATGGCTCCAGCCGTCGTTGTGAAGAAGAAGCCGCGGCATTGCGAACTCTGAATCGCGCTTTTGGCAAAAAGAGCTCTGAGGCCCAGGCCTCGGTCAACAAAAATGGGGCAAACGTCATTGAACCGGCAGTTGCGATTCCGGTAAATCTTTCACATGATGAGAGAAAAACCAGCGATTTCGCCGAAAAGATCGAAAGCGAGCGCCGGCGCCGACATGCCTCATTGAAGACCACAATGGAAATTCCGGTGCTTTCGTCACCGTCTTCTGCTTCTGCGGCGCCCATAAGTGAAAGTGAACTGACGGGTGAGCTGCCTGAATATTATGATGAAACCCGGCTGGTTCTACAGATTCGTGACCCGCACTGGGCTTACGCCTACTGGGAACTCCCGCCTATTGAACGCAAGCGACTTGAACTCGAAGTCGGTATTTTTGAATTCGCCCATTCGCATTACATTCTGCGCCTTCATAATGTTACCCATGGCCACACTCAGGAGATAAAACTCACTGAAAATGCCCGCAGCTGGTATATTTACCTTGAAGCGGCAAAATGTGTCTATCAGGTTGAGCTGGGCCTGCAGAGCCCGGCTGAAGGTTATACCTTCATCGCTCTTTCGAACCTGGTTCAGACTCCGCCAGACAGAGTTGCCGAGCAATGGGCCGAACCGGTTGCTCCGCAGCCAGCCCCGGCAATCAATGTCGCTGCCGGTTATCCTGCAGAAGCATCAGATAATCAGCCGCAGTCTTTCGCTGCCCGTCTGACAGACCCGGCTTATGTTTATTATCAATCCCTTTCCGGCAATCCGGTCATTCCGGCAGGATCTTCTGAAATTCCGCTCAAACTCCCGGAATCAGCCATGGCGATGCCCGGTTCGCATGCAGGCCTGCCGGCAGGAATTTCTTCCCTCAGCCTGCCAGGGTCTTTTACGGTGCCGACTTCAGCATCAGAATTTTCTTCTCTGCCAGGCTCATTGCAGATGCCAGGATCTACAGGAGTCAGCAGCTTTGACCAGGTTAGAAGAGAGCGGTCAGCGCCCTCGATAGCTCTGTCGGCTGATCTGGTCCTTTATGGCCGGGTTCCCGACGGTTTTGACCTGTTTTTTATGGGTCAGCAGGTTCAGGCCAGAGCCGATGGAACTTTTTCTCTGCGTCTTGCCTTGCCCGCCAATGCTCCCTGCCAGCTCGAACTGGTGGCAGTTAACCGCGAAACAGGTGAGATGCAGACGATTGCCGCTCATTTCGCTTTCAACCGGTAAGACTGTTTTGCAGCATTAACAAGATGACAACCCGCAAAGGCTTTCTCTCTCTCGTTCTGCATGCCCATCTTCCTTTTGTCAGACATCCGGAACATGCTGACATGATGGAAGAACGCTGGCTGTTCGAAGCAATCACCGAAACCTATATTCCTCTTCTTGAAGTTTTTGGCAA
>CAZFUG010000543.1:0-1573 GCA_964522035.1 uncultured bacterium | reverse complement strand
CAGCACTCTGGTCACCATGAGCATTCGCAACAACAACAAACAGTATCTGCAGCTGCAGCTTGCATCAGGTTCAGAAGTCGTATCGACCTTCCGCGGCGGAGTTCCTGTCAAACCAGTTAACAGCAAGGTTCCCGGTGTAGTTCAGATACCTCTCGAAATGAGTCAGATCGTCGGCGAACCGGTTGACATGAATCTGCAGATCACCATCAAGGAACCGGTGGACGAAGTTAAATGGCGCGGCAGTCTGGCCTTTACGCCACCTCTCGTCGACATACCGGTTTCGCGATTTTCATGGTATCTCTACGCCCCAGAAGACTACCATCTCTATGATTTCTCTGGCACGGTCAAAGACCCGCAGACCCGCAAAGACCCATATTTTTTCAGAGGTTTCATGCACATGCTGCGCGCCGCCTGGCTGCTGGCAAGAAACCCCGATGCCATCGTCTTTCTGGTATTTATGGCTGTCATAGTCCTGGCAATCGTTTCCCGCAAGCTGCTTGTGGCGATACTCGCCTTCATCTGGAACTTTATCTGCACCGTATTTGGCTTTATCTTCGGCGGCAAGGGGTTCAGACTTGTCGAGCTGATGATTGTAGTCATAATCATTGGAGTTCTTGCCGCCATGGCAGTTCCGAACTTCAGAAAAGCTAGAGAACAGGCGAGAGACAAGGCCTGTTACGCCAATCAGCGGGTTCTGCTCGGTGCGGTTGAAATGTATAACATGGATGCCCAGCCCGACAACCTGATGACCTCACTCGACATCGACCGACTGGTAGATGGCAAGTATCTCAAAAATCGGCCATACCCACCGGAAAGCGGCTGCCGTTATCTTTCACAGGGTAACATTGCCGAAACCGGCAATATTTACTGCCAGCTGCACGGGCCGGTAGAAGACGTTGCCCAGCAGCAGATGGCTGCGGCACCTTCATACCCGCGAAGGGACATGGCTGCCAACGAAATGGACTATAAGCGTGAAGCTAAATCTGCCAGCATGGAAAAAGCAAGATCAGAAGTCTATGAAGGCAAAGATATGCAGGAAGAAGAGGCAGTCCCGCTTGGGGGTTCTCAGGCAGGCTTCGGCAATGCCAGAGTGCGCGGCATGCAGCCGATCAAAAGCAAGTTCATCATGACCAAAAACTTCTATACTCTCGAGCGCGATCTGGTAATGGCTGAAGTCGCATCAGACGGCGCCCTGGTCGCCAATTCAACCTGCCCGTCAGTAAGAGTCAGCTACATCTGGAATTCGGTGTTGAACTCTTCTGAAGTCGTAGCATTCATCATCGCCATGTTCAGCGCCCTGTATTTCGTCGCCGGTTCATTTCTGCGCGTGCCCGCAAAAATTACCTTTGCTGCGATTATCGTTATTCTGATTTCGCTGATCGACCTGAAGCTTAAAACCATCGGCGATGCAGCAAACGCCGGTTTCTGGCTGGCAATTGCCGGCGCCGTGATCTGGAAATCAGTCTGGCTGATGCGCTTCGTTAAACTGCCTGAAACCGACGCCGGGTCACCGCCACCCTCGATCAACCTGAACACCGAAAACCCTCCCAATGCCGGTAGAGCCAGCATTGTT
>CAZFUG010000542.1:0-1591 GCA_964522035.1 uncultured bacterium | reverse complement strand
GATTTTTCCGGATGTTTTTTGGCAAGACATAGCTTGTCTGCATAAAGAAAATGGTTGCAAACCACTGGAGCTTGTTCCATCATTAGCCTGAGGATTCATAAAGCAGTGAGCCTGGTAACGAAGATGATTGACTATCTGGCTTTTTCGACAGATTTCCTGATTGCCATTCGCGGGATCATGTGCCTTGTTCTAGCCACAATGCTCTGGCTGATTTCGCGGGAATCTGAAAAGCACTCACATTTGCAGGTTTTGCCATCTGCATTGTTTTTCGCCGCCGGCTGCAGCCTTTTTCGTCTTCTCGACTTCAGCCTCGGAAGAGTCGATACTCTTATTTTTTTTCGCCAGCTTTTTTTTCTGTCTGCCTGGTTTCTCCTCTGGAAGTTCATCCTGGCCAATTTTTTTCCGGGGATGAAAAAATCTTTCGCTACTCTCGTTTTTGTCGGGATTTGTTTTTCGGGAATATTTACCGGCAGTCAGAGTATTACCGATCCAATGTCGGTATGGGCCTTTCTGGTCGGAGTGCCGGCGGTTCTTCTGCTGGCGGCGAAGAGTTTTAGCCGCCACAGGTATTTTGCCTTCGCCGGCTTCACGGTCATGGCAGTCTTTTTTTCCTGGTTCAGCTCAGAAAGAGGGTTCATTCCATTTTCTCTGATAACCGGCAGGCCTTTCTATCCTGCGCCTGAATGGTTGAGCTCCATGTTATTCATTCTTGGTTCGGCTTTGCTTGTTATTGAGGTCGAGAAATGGTGGCGGGAGCTTTACAGGCAGTCTGAACAATTTAAAAAGGCCCGGGGCAGTTACTCAGGTGTTCTCTTTACTTCACTTCTGATAATTGCATTTGCGGGAGCTCTGGTTACGGCTTTTGTCGACCGGGAAACCTGGAAGGGCAACGTTGAGATTTTAAAAAACTGGGCGGTTATCGCGGCAGGTTCACTTGATCGGGAAATGCTGAAAACGATGGCCGGAGATTGTGCAAACCAGGAAATGCCCGAATACGTTTATTTCAGGGGTCATTTTCTGGCCATGAACCATGCAACCAGCAGTATACGATGGTTTTACATGATGTTCATGCAGAATGACAAAATAATTTTCGGCGTCGATTCAATTCCGAAAATCTCGCCTTCGTATTCTCCTCCGGGAGACGAATATAAAGATGCTCCAGCAGGACTTTTGCCTGTCTTCAAAGGGAATGGGCCAACCGTTCTCGGGCCCTACAAAGACCAGTGGGGTGAATTTTTCTCAGGCTTTGCCCCTGTAAATGACAATGCCGGAAATGTTCTGGGAGTTCTCGGAATTGACATCGAGGCTGAGCAGATAATCAGAGAAATTTACCAGCATCGTCTGGCACCGGTTATGGGGACCGTTTTGCTGTGCGGAATGGTTCTGCTGTTTTTTGTCATCTTCAGGAGCCAGCAGATCGCAGCAGTGCGCATTCTTGACTCAGAGGTCCGCTATCGTCAGATGTTTGAGGAAAACTCAGCGCCTATGCTTCTGATTGAGCCATCTTCGGGGGCGGTTTCAGATGCAAATCCATCAGCTTCTGAATTCTACGCCTATTCGCGTGCAGAGTTGTGCGGAAAAAATATTGTCG
>CAZFUG010000541.1:0-1601 GCA_964522035.1 uncultured bacterium | reverse complement strand
AGTGCGTCATCCCCGTCGAGAATCTCATAGACCTTTTTGCCATAAACTATGCGGTCTCCAAAAACCTTATGAGCCTCTTTCATCGCCTCAGGGTCGTAAGCCCTGACTCTGGTGCCTTCTGCCAGCAGACTTTCGATGAGAACGATTGACGGTGCTTCGCGCATGTCGTCGGTATTAGGCTTGAATGCCAGACCCCAGACCGCAATCGTCTTGTTCTTCAGCTCTGAGCCAAACCGGTTTTTGAGCTTATTGAAAAGAACTTTTTTCTGCCGTTCGTTCACCGCTTCGACCGCGTCGAGAATCTGCAGGTGATAATTATTCTGTTCACCCATTTTCACAAGCGCCTGAACATCTTTTGGAAAACACGACCCGCCGTAACCAGCACCAGGGAAAATAAACGGGTAGCCAATGCGACTGTCAGAACCAATTCCCTGCCTTACCTGAGAAATATCTACGCCAAGCTTTTCGCAAAGATTGGCAATATCGTTCATAAAAGAAATCTTGGTCGCAAGCATGGCGTTGGCAGCATATTTTGTCATTTCGGCAGACGCGAGATCCATTATAAGAATCGGTTTACCGGTTCTCACAAACGGCGAATAAAGCTCTTTCATCAGTTCGCCGGTGCGCACGTCTTCGCAGCCTATAACCACGCGGTCAGGCTTCATGAAATCGTCGATGGCATTGCCCTCTTTGAGAAATTCAGGGTTGCTGACCACGTCAAAGGGAATATTTTCGCCGCGGCGGTCAAGTTCTTCCTGGATGGTTGCGCGAACCTTGGCACCCGTGCCGACCGGCACCGTCGACTTGTCGACAATGATCTTGAATTCATTCATGCATCTGCCAATACCGCGGGCAACGGCAAGAACATGCTGCAGATCAGCCGAACCATCTTCTCCTGGCGGAGTACCAACCGCAATAAAAAGCAGAAGCGATTTTTTTACGGCATCTTCAAGATTAGTGGTGAACGAAAGTCTTTCTTCTTCGACATTTCTCTTGACCAGAGAATCAAGACCCGGTTCATATATTGGTATAATGCCATTTTTCAGGTCATTAATCTTTTTTTCGTTTGTATCGACGCAGACAACATCGTTCCCAGATTCAGCGAAACAGGTACCGGTAACCAGCCCAACATAACCTGTTCCAATCATTGCTATCTTCATATTTTCTCCCTTAAAAAGAACTTATAATTCATTTCAACTGCCTGAAATAACCAGCAGTTTTGAGAATTCCATCAACCATAGAAATTTTAGCGCGCCATCCATAAGAATGCATTTGGCTTACATCAAGCAATTTACGGGGCGTTCCATCCGGCTTTGAATGGTCAAAAACAATCCGACCTTTGAAGCCTGTAGTTCTGGCGACCAAGTCAGCAAGATCTGCAATACTGATATCTTCACCGGTGCCGAGGTTAACGAAACAAGGCTTGGGGTAACTGAGAAATTCGCGCTGCACAGTCACATCATCGAGATTCATCACGTGCAGGCAGCCGTCCGCCATGTCTTCGACATAGAGAAATTCGCGCCGGGGGGTGCCGGTGCCCCAGATTGTCACTTCGGGCAGGTTGGCGGCGGTGGCTTCGACGAATTTGCGCAGCAGGGCTG
>CAZFUG010000540.1:0-1603 GCA_964522035.1 uncultured bacterium | reverse complement strand
GTATTTGCTTGCACAGGTATTACGAAAAAGTCTCAGATTGGAATACGACAGAGACCGGCCTGTTCAGCGGATAAAAAGAATTTTGTCGGGGTTGTTGCTGCCGGCGATTGCCTGCATGCTGCGGCTGATACCCTGTCCGGCGACATTGGCCACGCTCTTCCAGGTTTTGTCAGGCTGTTCGCTGCATTCGATGTTCATAAAAATTCCGGGCATTATTTCTTTCTGGATTGGCTGCGGCCGCTTGTTCTGGTTGTTGTAAAGCTGCTGCATCTGCATGATGATTGCTGATTCCATCTGGTAATCGGCGGCAATCAAAGTGGTCGCAGGTATCAGCGGCGATGATTTCATGCTGCCGAGAAACCAGGCGATCGAAATGATCGAAAGGGTGAGAACGGCTGAGAGAATAAGATTTCTGGTGGCGCCTGAATCAGTTAAGGTCATGGTTGATGCCTCGCAGAGCGAAAGAAGTGAAAAATGGAATGTCCATGCGGTCAGCCGGCATGATCTTAACAGTCAGCAGATTGGGCAGATCTTCGCCGGTTTTGAAGAAAACCGATTCCACACCTTTGAGAAGAATCTCACCCTTTTCGCTTTTGTCGAAGCGGTGCAGGTTGCCGCCGATAAAGGCATAGCGGCTGATCAGGTCACTTTGGCTGTTATAGAGTGTGAAGCTGTCAGAGGCGATTTCGGCCACTGCTGCAATCTGTGCGTCTTCACGCAGGGTTGTGAGAATGATGTTGTAGCTGGCGGTTATGTCATGGTTTTCAGGGTCAGATGGGTTTCTGGCCTTATAAAACTGGGCTACGGCAAGTGCGGTGGCAAGAATCAGCGAGATGAATGCCACCCCGAGAATGCCTTCAAAAGACAATTCACCGCGTCTTTTCATTCTTCACCTTCTCCGTTGACTTCGAGTGCTTTCTGCGGCAGCAGGCGCTCGAAAAATACCTTCATGGTTCGTCCTTCGCGTTGGTATGTTATGTAAACTATCGCTTTGAAAAGGTTACCATCGAGGTAATACGTGTCGATCTGACATTTGTATGGTTTCAGCGTCCAGAAAAGTTGTGAATCATTTGTTTCGGTAATACTGCCGTTGTCCGAAGAGATGTCCCGGAAATATTGACTCACCGGCTCGACGTGTTCGGCCGATTCTACCACCGGTTCGGCTTCACTCATGGCTGGCAGGTAAGAAGGGTTGACCGCCCGCCGTGCCACGATGGTTTCAATAACATGATGCGCCAGCAGGGTTGCGGTATATTCCTGCTGATTGGTTTGTCTTGGCGGGCTGCCGATACGGAAAATGAAGACGACCGGATACATGGCGGCCGACAATACCGCAAGCGCCAGCAGCAGTTCCATTAAGCTGGTGCCACTGCGAGTCTGTGACCTGACCGGTCGATTTTTCGGGCTCATTTTCATGCAGACGATTATATCATGCACAGGCGCTTTCACTCGAATTTTTTTCACAAATCGAACTGTTTAAAGTGGAAGCTCAATTTGAAAATTACAAAGTTTTGACAGTTTCGATTTAATAATTGCGAGGCGAGAAGACGGGATTGCTTTTTCGTAAGCTTGTGAGCGAAGCGAATCGCTGGAGAAAAAGCAA
>CAZFUG010000539.1:1403-1628 GCA_964522035.1 uncultured bacterium | reverse complement strand
TTTGATTGTGTATAATATCAGAAATAATGTGTATTTATGGAGCTGATATGCGCACAAATATTGTAATTGACGATGATCTGATGTCAGAGGCACTTGTTCTTTCAGGTTTAAAGACTAAAAGGGAAACTGTCGAAGAAGCTCTCAGGCTACTGATTGCCATGAAAAAACAGGAAACTGTCAGAAAATTCCGCGGCAGACTTCCCTGGGCCGGTGATCTCGATAAAA
>CAZFUG010000539.1:0-1370 GCA_964522035.1 uncultured bacterium | reverse complement strand
CTCAGACTCATGATAGTGGTTGATACTTCTGCATGGATCGACTACTTCAACGGTGTTGAAGCTCCGCACACCCGCATGCTCGAATTTGATCTGCAGCATTCAAGAATTGTCACCGGTGACCTGATAATTGCCGAACTCCTGCAGGGATTCAAAACCGACAAAGACTTTCAGGCTGCAAGACGTCTTCTAGCCTGTCTTGAATATCGCGACATGGTCGGCAGGGAAGTTGCCACCGAGGCGGCATCGAATTACCGCAAGCTGCGAAAAAAGGGAATCACTATTCGCAAAACCATGGATATGCTTATTGCAACCTTTTGCATCAGAAATAATATGGCATTGATTCATAACGACCGCGATTTCGACGCCCTCGAAGAACACTTGAAACTCAGGGTCCGGCGTTTTCCGGCTGCGGGCTGAGATCCTGCAGGCGTTTTTGCGTGATTTTTTCGAGCTGCGAAACGTAGTTCAGACTGACGCCCGCCAGGTCGGCCAGCTGTGTCTGCGTCAGACCGAGTTTTTTGCGGCAGTTCAAGGTCAGGCAGTTTCCGGCAGTGGGCTGAGTTTTGGCAGGTGGGCTTTTTGTGCCTGAATGCCTTTATTGTTTATGCCCTTAAGGCTGGCCCTGATTCTGACGCTGGCCTTTTTTCTGGTCCATGAAAGCTTTTGCCGATTCTTTCTGGGCCTGGAAAAAAGTCTGCAGTTTTTCGTTCAGTGCCTGCCCCTCAAGACTTGAGTCAGCGCCGACTTTATCGAGAAAGTCCATGTTTTCCTGGTTTTTGCCGGCAAAAAAGGCTTTGAATTCTTCGTAAGACTTCGTAAACCTGGCAAGGGCGTGCTCTTTCATTTCGGGCCGCGCTCCGGGTCTTTCGGCCATGGCCTTTTCGAAGGCTGCGATCCGTTCTTCATGCATCTGCTGGCGAAATGCAGAATTCTTCTCATACTGGCGGGTTTTGAATTCTTTCAGGGCCTGAATCAGCTCAGATTTCGGTTTTCCCTGCATTGATTCCATGAATTTCTTGCCTTCTGACGCCTCTTCGGCAAGAAAGTCCTGCAGTCTGGCCTGTTGCTGCGAAAAAAGTTTGCCCATCTGCATACTTCCGCCCTGAGGGCGCATTTGTCTGTTCTGGGCCTGCATGTTTTGCGCAAATAGAGGCTGATTCACAATAATTCCGGCGAGAAGGCCGGTGATGGCAAGTTTTCTTACTTCTGAAAAAAGCATTCTGTATCTGTTCATCTGTTTTTTCCTCCCGGGTAAATAGATTTGAGAAACCTGCCAGCCACCGTTTGCCACTGAGCGTTTTTGTACCGTGTTCGGTTTCCTCCCGTTTGTCGCTGTAAGCCTATGATACCCCCGGTTCGGTCAGAGGCCA
>CAZFUG010000538.1:0-1631 GCA_964522035.1 uncultured bacterium | reverse complement strand
CTCTTATTGATGAATAATTTTCTTCTCTTTCCGCGCGCGCAGCGCCAATCTAACAAGTTATTATACAGTTCTGGACATCATAACAGCATCCTGGGTGTGCTGTCAAATTCTGGGGGAGAATTTTTATTTTCTAACTTGCTATCATGTAAAATGTTGAGATATCATTATCTTGATATGATGAAAAAAATACCTGAGAAGATCGAGAAGATTTTTTGCCGGCGCATGCAAAAAGCCGGGGTTGCGTACCCCCTGCAACAGGAATACCGGAAATGGCTGCGCTATTATCTCGATTTCTGCAGCAAATACTATCTGAATCCGACCGACCGCGAAACCCCGCAACAGTTCATGCAGAAACTCAACGAAAAAAGCCAGTCAGCAGATAAACAGAAGCAGGCTTACCAGAGCGTTAAGGTTTATCTCGACATCGTTGCCAACGAAAAAAAACAGGACGATAACCAGAAATTCAGAGATGGCAATGAGGTTAAGACTTTAAATGTTGCCAGTTCAGACAAAGCACTAGATTCAGGCAGTGAGCCAGGCAGGTGGTCCGCCATTTTCAACCGTCTGCGCGAGACGGTCAGGCTGAGAAACTATTCTAAAAAGACTTTCCGAACCTATGCCAGCTGGATCAACCGATTCGCCTGGTTCGTGAAGCACAAAGATCCTGACGATGTCGTAATTGACGATGTTAAAAATTTCCTGACCGATCTTGCCGTCAACCGCAACGTCGCCGCTACAACCCAGAATCAGGCGTTCAATGCGCTGCTTTTCCTTTTCCGCCATATTTTTGCCGACCTGATGACTTCGATGTCAAAAGCGGCGTGGTAAGAGCCAAAAGCAAAAAATACATTCCGGTCGTGCTATCACGCCAGGAAATTGACCAGATTATCAGCAAGATGCGCCAGCCATACAGCCTTGTGCTAAAGCTTCTTTATGGTTGCGGTTTGCGACTCTTTGAGGCTCTCAATCTGCGTATTCAGTGCTTCGATTTTTCTGAGAACATTCTCACAGTGCACGACGGGAAAGGACTGAAAGACCGCACGCTGCCTATTCCCGAGACTGTTCTGCCAGAATTGCAGGCGCATATCGAAAAGCTCAAAGCTCTGCATAATGAAGATATCGAGCAGAAATACCTCGGCGTTTTCATGCCCAACTCAGCCGATAAAAAATTCCGCAACCAGGCCAGAGATTTTTCGTGGCAGTGGTTGTTTCCGGCCAAGGTCCTGACGCTAGTCCCGGAAGACGGCGGTTACCGGCGCTACCACCTGCACGAAACGCATGTACAGAAAGCCATCAGATCAGCCGTTCTCAGATGCCAGTTGACCAAACGCGCGACGGCCCACACGTTCAGACACAGCTTCGCCAGCCATCTTCTTCAGGCAAACTATGACATCAGAACTATTCAGAAAATGCTCGGGCACACTGACGTAAGAACAACAATGATTTATACCAATACGGTGCGCAGTCGAACCGTGCAGGAACAAAAAAGCCCCCTAGATTTTTAATCTGTATAGCCCGATTTCTTCAATATGACCGGAGCAACCTCGAAGAGCTTTTCTAGAAGAAGATTTTCTGGTTCCTACTAAACGAGTATCGAATCAGTAATGTGTATTGTTTTCTGCTAGTTTAAC
>CAZFUG010000537.1:0-1687 GCA_964522035.1 uncultured bacterium | reverse complement strand
TTGCTGCCTACCTTGATTCGCAGAGTCTTACTCTCAAGCTGGCGGCATTGAGAACCATCGTTCATATGAAGCCGGAGCTTCTTGTCAACGATCTGCCGGCACTGCTGTCTTCTAAAGACCCGCAGATCAAGGCGTTGGCAATCAGAGGTCTGGTCAAGATAGACAAAGAAGAAGCTTTGAATCATCTGCAGGCATTGCTGCTCTCTGCAGATCTGTCTGACCGCCTTGCCGGCATTCAGAACTGCCCGTTTCTGCCTTTTGACATGGTCAAGCCGGTTCTGCTCAAATATTTTGCCGCCGAAAACCACCCTGAACTCCTGATCAGAGCCGGTTGGATTCTAGAAATGAACCCCGACGTTCAGGTTCCATTCAAACTTTTTGAAATTGCCGAGCGTTCACCGGCCCGTAAAGCCGAGCTGGTAAGGGGCATTCTCAACGAAGCGGTCAAATTGCTCGAAAAATCAGGTATTCTTGGCAATCAGTTCGCGGCTTATACGCGCAAGCTGCAGACCTGGGTCTCGCGCCGCAACGCTCTGAGATTCGCCCGTCAGGCGGTTGCTCGTCTAGATGCCGAAAAAATAGATCCAGAGCTCGATCAGACGTTGCGCAACGGTTTGAAACAGCAGGTTGTTGTCGCTGCCTTCAATGAAGCTCTTGAATGGCCGGTTTCTGAGACGGTTAAGGGCCGGCTGCGGGCCTATATAAAAAGCGTCGCAGCTGAAGTCGAAAAAGCCCCGATTGCCACTTCAACTTCGATTGTCACAGAATCCGCAAAAACTGCTTCCGCAAAAGTCTCAGCCAATGACGATCAGCTTGGCAGAATTTTTAGCGACAGTGATGAGGCCGGCAAAATTGCTGCCCTGACAACTCTCGATAATCAACAGGCCCCACGGATGCTTTCGGTAATTCAGAAGCTTTTTTCCGGGCGCGAAACTTCGGCCGAAATTCGTGTTGCCGCTCTGCACAGTCTTGGCCGTTTACGCCTGCGCGGTCTTGAAGATGCTGCGGTGAAACTGATTGCCAACCCGAATGTCGGGCTTGCTACCGCCGCTGTCGAATACCTTGGCGAAGTCGACCCTGATGCGATTTTTCCATATCTCGGACAATGCCTTAAAATTGCCGATGTGCGCATGAAATCGGCAGCCCTGGGTATTCTCAAAAACTTCGATTTTAATCAGGCTCTGTCTTCGCTCAGCGCCATGCTGCGTTCTACCGACCCGGAACAGCAGAAAATGGCGATTCAATGCATGGAACAGTTCGATTTTGCGCTGATCCGCGAGCAGTTGACCGACTATCTGTGTCGCTGTGAAAGCGAAAGTCTGGCAGAGGCCGGCCTCTGTCATTTCGCTGCCAACCCCGGGCCAGACAATGTTTACAGCCTTTATAAAATCGAGAAGGCTCATGCGGGGCGAATTGCCGACCAGGCTCGCCAGTTACGGGAAGCCTGCCGTTCAGGCTCTGGCGAAGACCCGCAGACTTCGGCTCATGCCGCTGAACAGACTGCTGAAGAAGGCGACGAAAGTCTGCAGGAACGCTGGAAAGCCGAACAGGAAAAGAAAAAAAGCCGCAAACCGGCATATGCCTACAGATCACCGGCCGAAGAAGAAAAACTGACGCCCCGCCAGACGGTCGAAGCGCTTGTAAATACTGCCAGAGAATTTGTGACCGCTCGCAGCTCATGGGTGGC
>CAZFUG010000536.1:0-1688 GCA_964522035.1 uncultured bacterium | reverse complement strand
TTGTCTTCGTCTTCAACCAGCTGAATCAAGGGCAGCTGACAGCCAAGTTCGTTTCTGATGCGCTTGAGTTCGGCAAAATCAAAGCACTGCAGAAAAACATTGTCGGCAGCTGACTTGTAGCCATAACCGGCAAGGGTTTTCAGAACGATTGCGGTGATATCGCGACCCTCGTTGCGATGCCAGGCGGGTTCCTTGATTTCCGGGTAAATGCCGATGTTGCGGCCGGTCGAGCGATTAAGGCCTTGAATCATCTCGATTTCTTCGTTTAGGCTGGCAAGCCTGAATTCTGATTTCCCGAGCAGGAAACGGCCGGGGAAAACCGCTTTGCCGGTTTCGAGGTCAATTCTTTCATTGACTTTAAGAGATTTTATCTCGGCAAAGGTGAAGTCGATTGCGTAGAAACGGCCATCTTCACGTTTGCGCTCAGGAAAACGGGTTGCCACATCGGTTACGGTATCGAGATGAATATCATGAATCACCAGCGGAACATCGTCTTTGGTGAGCACGACGTCCTGCTCGATATAATCGGCTTCCATATTGTAGGCCAGCGCTTTGGCAGGAAGGGTGTGCTCTGGCAGATAGGCGCTGGCGCCACGGTGTGCGATATTGATAACCTTTTCACCGGCAGAAGCGTTCATTGGGCCTCCAAACATAAGAATCGAGCAGATCAGCAATGTAGCTCTTTTCATAAAAACCTCGCAGATTGATTGTGTAGAAAGTATAACAGGCAGAAAATTTTAATGCACTCATTTCCTCATTTCGAGTCTTGCTCTCTGAGTAAAAAACGTATAGAATCAGGACGTTTTAAGGTAACAACAGTTTTTTACTGGAGAAAAGCATACAATGAAAAATAATTACAAAATGCCCATCGTAAGAATGGATGACGAAGAGGAAGAACCGGTTTCGGCCGAAGAAAAGGAAAAGGGCACGGAAGTGAATGAGATGGTTGAGCAGAAGCTGCTCGAAAACCGCCAGATCTTTCTGTGGGGCGCTGTCGATGATGATACCGCCAAAGACCTTGTCAGCAAGCTTCTCTATCTTGAAGCCGTCAAGCCAGGCGAAGAGATCACCTTTTTTGTTAACAGCCCAGGCGGGGTCATTTCATCAGGAATGGCGATCATCGATACGATGCATCTTATCTCATCACCGGTAAAAACAGTCTGCATGGGTCTCGCAGCCTCTATGGGCTCGCTGATTCTCTCTGCCGGCGCAAAGGGCAAGCGCTACATTTTTCCCAACGGCAAGGTTATGATTCACCAGCCGAGCGTTGATTATCTCTACGGCCAGGCCAGTGACCTCGAAATTCAGGCCCGCCAGATTCTGCGCACCCGTGAAGCGGTTGCCGCGATGCTCGCTAAGAACTGCGGCAAATCCAAAGACCGCATTCTCAAAGATCTCGACCGAGACTACTGGATGGATTCAGATGAATCGATCGAATATGGTATCGTCGACGCTGTTTACAAGTTCTGATTGATCGTTCGCGTCGTCAGACAGGGTTCTGACGACGCTTTCATTTTAGGAGCCTCTATGGAAAACTATTTTGCCGAAAGCTGCTACGCTGTGACCGTCTGCGACCTCGATGCAAAGATTCTCTACATGAATCGGCGCGCCTGCAAAACCTTTGAAAAATATGGTGGCGAAAGCCTTGTCGGGAAAAGCCTTTTCGACTGCCATGGTGAGCGCTCGTC
>CAZFUG010000535.1:0-1690 GCA_964522035.1 uncultured bacterium | reverse complement strand
GAAATGATGATCGATGCCACCAGAAATTTCGATCAGTCTCTCACCAGAGACAGAATCATTGGCTGGCACAATACCCTTTTTCCTTCGGGGTACAGCGGCATGCTTAAAATCCGGGTCGGCAAATTCAGAGATGACGCGTCAGGCCCGATGCAGGTTATCTCTGGCCCAATCGGCAAAGAAAAAATTCATTACCAGGCCCCGCCGGCAGCAGCCCTGGAAATCGAGATGGCGGCTTTTTTCGACTGGTTCAATAAAGAACAAGGCATAGATCTGGTAATAAAATCCGCTCTGGCACATCTATGGTTCGTCACCCTCCATCCTTTCGACGATGGCAATGGAAGAATCGCCCGGGCTCTGGCAGATATGATTCTGGCCCGCTCTGACGGCCAGTCTTATCGCTTTTACAGCATGTCTGCGCAAATCAGGGCCGAAAGAAAACAATATTACGAGGTCCTGGAAAAAACCCAGAAAAGCTCACTCGATGTCACCTGCTGGCTGGAATGGTTTTTAAAGTGCCTGCTGAATGCCATCAAAGCATCAGCAAAGACTCTCGGGCTGGTCGTTTTCAAGCACAATTTCTGGCTGACCAATGCTGCAAAAATCGAGAACGAAAGGCAGCGCAAAATGCTCAACAAGCTGCTGGATGGCTTTGACGGGAACCTGACCTCTTCAAAATGGGCAAAAATCTGCAAATGCTCTCAGGACACCGCCCTGCGCGACATCAGAGATCTGCTGGAAAAAAAGATACTCCAGAAACTCCCCGGCGGCAGCCGCAGCACCGCCTATGCTCTGAAAAAAAGCTGCCCCACGGGTTTGTGAGACAGCCTTTTTGAGAGTCTTGAAGAGGCTTACAGAGGCTTCATTTTGCGGGTTTCAGGCTTTGAACCTTCGGCGGCCATTATTTTTTCCCTTTTGAAGCTGTTGAGGAAATCGGCGATTCGGTCTTCAAAAAAGCCAACCGGGCGTCTTTCCATCGACGGAACCCTGCCGGAATCATTGCCGATGAAATACAGAGCCGGCTGAAATTCGAAGCGGCTTCGCGTTAAAGTCACCGCAAAGCCAACCACTTCGTTCTCATCATAAGTAAAACCCGTCGTTGAACCGGCGGCAGGAAGTTCAACACGGTTACCGTCGGCGCAGCGCACCGGTTTGCCTTCGTTCGGTTCGGCAAAGGGGAAAAACAGCTGCTGACCATCTTCGAGTTCGGCAAGCAGATCTTTCCAGGTCGGGTTCTCAGGGTTTCCGTGTTTCGCCACATTAGGGTTTTCGCGCCAGATGAAGTCGGCAAGCGTCATGTCGGTAGTCGCTACCTTTTTGAAATGCGCCAGCATGCTCCTGACGAAATCTTGAAAATCAAAACCGGCCTTGTCAAATTTCCAGGTGATCATGTTTTCCTCCATTATTAATTATGGCATTATGAAATCTGCCATGGTCTCTCTCAAATCTTCTGTCGCCGGTAGTTCAACTCCGGCAGCTAATTAAAGTTTACGCGACATCACGCGAATCCGCAACCGGGGTACAGACCAATTTTCAATTACCCGACACTGCCGTCACCTTCGGTATCGGCAATGGTGCGAGCCACAACATGATCATGAATGTCGCCGGAAAGTCGGACGGCATAGCCGGCAAAAGCTAACCCTGAAATAGATATTGGGAATTGAAAAACCCTCTGGAATGTGTTTTAGTAAGA
>CAZFUG010000534.1:0-1699 GCA_964522035.1 uncultured bacterium | reverse complement strand
TTCGGCAATAGATTTTCTATTGCATACAGGACCACGTTAATGGCTCTGTCATTCGATTCTGAGGCGATTAAGATTTGATTTTGAATGTTCTGGCCGCTTTCGCGGCACCCTCGCTTGAAGGTTTGGCTAATTTAACAGATTTGCATCGTAAGGTCAACAAAAAAGTGTACACAAATTTCAAAAAAAACTATGTACCCCTCCAACCAAGATTAAAACAGTTGTTTACGGCTACCGCAGGCCGACCAGCGCCTTGCGCTGTTTTTCACAAGCCATTATCTATTTTTCCCGCGATTCTTGAGGCAACGAGCAATAAGGTCTGTCTGAACATAAAGCTGGTTTATCATTATTGCATGCCAATCCAGATTTTATTTGTCTATCATCTGAATAATTTTCATAATTATCTCTTAGGGCCTCATACATTTCATAAAGAAAATGCCAGACAATATTCAGCCTTATGAAAGCCCATTGAAAATTTCCAGCACAGACTTGAAGAGAAACAAATTGATATTGGTCAATGATGCCGGATATGGCATACCCGACAAAATACCGGTGCCCGACTTTTTCGGAATCAATCGTCTGCTTTATTAATATTATCGATTCAGAGTTTTTATCTATCCCATTCATTGTTCTGCCTGGAAAAATAACAACCCTTAATTTACCCAGCGGAAATCTTGAAATAAGGCTGCCTGTCAGCCTGAATAAGCGATCAGCAGCTTTTTTTTGCCTGGAATATAATCTCTACCTGAAAAAAATAGAAAAAATTAAGTGCAGAGGCAGACTTTAATATTGTAAAATGTCACGATTTGAATTTTCCAAGGAGATTTGAATGAAGACCTTTATTAAAAACGCAAGATTTTTCTGGGCCGGAGGCGATGCCGAAGTTCAGGAAAACGTGTCAATATTGGTTGACGGCTCACAGATCGTTGCCGTCGGTGATGCCACCAAGCTTGCAGCGCAGGCCCAGGGCGCAAAAACGATCGATGCCTCTGAGCTGATAATTATTCCTGGCCTGGTAAACACTCACCATCATTTCTACCAGACCATGACCCGAAACTTTCCTAAGGTGCAGGATGCCAAGCTTTTCACCTGGCTGGTAAGACTGTACCCCCTCTGGGCGAGAATCACCCCGGATGATTTTGGCCGGGCCACCGAAATCGCAACCCTCGAATTGCTTATGAGTGGCTGCACTACAGCCGTCGATCATTCATATCTTGTTCCTGACGGGCAGTCGGATCTTTACTTCAAACAGGTCGAAGCAGCACGCAGAACCGGCATGCGTTTCCACCTCTGCCGCGGCAGCATGTCGCGATCGAAAAAAGACGGCGGCCTGCCCCCCGATTCAGTAGTTCAGACCGAAGATGTCATCATGAAGCAGACTGACGACCTGGTCAGCAAGGTTCACGAAGCACAGCGCGGCGGCATGACCCGCATTATCGTCGCCCCCTGCTCACCGTTCTCGGTAACCAAGGAGCTGATGGTCGAAGCCAAGAAGTATGCCGACAAAAAAGGCCTGAAGGTTCACACCCACCTCGCAGAAACCAAAGATGAAGAAGAATTCTGCATCAAGGAATTCGGCGTCAGACCTTTCAAACTCATGGAAGACCTCGGCTGGATGGACGGCAACTCATTCTACGCCCACTGTGTACACATGTCTCCAGAAGAAGTCGTCGAAATGGGACAAGCGCAGGGCGGCGTCGCG
>CAZFUG010000533.1:0-1719 GCA_964522035.1 uncultured bacterium | reverse complement strand
CAGCGTATCTTCTGCCCCGGTCATTTTTGCCACCTCGGCGGCCGCATTCTGCAGACTCCTGGTTGTCAAAACATAGCCCGGATATTCACCGGCGGAATTATCAGCAAGGGTGCGTATCTGCTCAAGATGCATATCTGAGAGAATTATCAGAAAGAAAACCAGTAAAAACAGATTTGCCGATTTCTTCCATTTTTCCGGGGCTTCATTTGTGATGGTCTGCAGACCGGCAAACAGCAGTATCGCGGCAAGTGGAACGTAAGGGGCAAAATATCTTGGCAGGCGTGTCCAGTCATCAGGAGAATACAGGGCAAAAAATGTGCCGACCGCTGCCCCGGCTGAAACAACCAGCGCCAGATGAGGCCTCTGCTTAAGCAATGAGGCTGCACCCAGAATCATCAGAAACAACGCAGGGAAGCCTGAAAATGGGAATCCGACATTGATGGCTTTACCGGCAAGAAGTTTGAAAAAGCCGAACAGCACCTGAAGAAGAGCGGCCGGCTTGGCGTAAAAAGTATGCGGAAAAAGCATGCCAAAAACCCGGTATCTGAGCAAAGTAATCAAAATTATTATCAGAGCCCATACCAGCAGGCCATTCAACCGCGATCTGCCTGAGAACTCGCTGGAAAACATGGAAAATAAAAAAACCGCAGGGAAAAATAATATGCATTCCGGCCTGATCAGATAAGCAAAGGCTGCCAGAACGGCAACCGGCTCAAAGCGTCTGGTTGTTTCGAACAGCAGAGCGGCGGCAAGCAGTACAGAGGCAAGAAAGGCGGTTTCCATGCCTGAGAGCGAAAAATAGACCAGAGAGGGCTCAGAAAAAACAACAATCGGAACGAACAGAACATAAAAACCAGCAGTGTTGCCGGACTGTGGACACGTATCAAGCTTTTTCACGAGATGCAGAAGAAGCATCAGGCAGAACAGAAGCGACAAAAGGCCGGCCAGCCTTCCAGCCTGAGATACTTCAAGAAAGCGCGCGAGAGGGCTTACAAAGAACAGCCAGCCGATGTTGGTAACCGCTTCGACCTTAAAATCCGTTTCGAAAACCATGCCGTCGCCGGCAAGAAAATTACGGATACATTTAAAGCCAATATAAGCATCGTCAACGACAAAATCCTGCCATTTAAAGGCAGATAAAGCAATAAGCACCAGACAGATCACAATTGAAAGATAAACGGTGCTTCTTTTTGATGTGCCCTGAGTCATCTGAAAACGTCAGAAGCAAAGGGTTCTCTGGCACCAAAATCTCTGGTAACTGCTTCCTGCGTATCTTTTACCAGAGAGACAGAAAGTCTGCCGCTTTTAAAACGAAGCTTGTCGAGTGCAAGAATTTCCTTGAATACCGGGTCTACGGCTCGTTCAAAAAAGAATTTGCCGTTAAAACTGCGACGACCAGGCCAACTGCAGTTGATTTCGCGTGAGCGGCCCTTGCCAAGAACTGCTTCGGTCAGCTGCAATCTGGCTCCACTTGCCTCGATCTCTGGAAGGAGTTTCACTTCATTTGAGTAAGCTCGCATATAGACCCAAAGGGCAGCCAGCTGTTCAAGCTGTGTCTGGCGGTCACCAGTGATACCTGAAAATTCAGCATATTCT
Organism: uncultured bacterium; assembly: GCA_964522035.1. Classification (GTDB taxonomy): domain Bacteria; phylum Muiribacteriota; class Ozemobacteria; order Ozemobacterales; family Ozemobacteraceae; genus Rifleibacterium. Next base: position 123 of record CAZFUG010000533.1, on the reverse strand, counting down.
TTCTTGACGAGGCTGTAACGCGCACCTTCTCTGCGCAGAACCAGATTGAGTCTGAAGGCATATTTCTGACGTTTTTTTTCAGGGTGGACAGCACTGACATGCAGAATTATCTGGGTCTGGTCA
>CAZFUG010000532.1:0-1786 GCA_964522035.1 uncultured bacterium | reverse complement strand
GAACATACGAATTCTGAAACCATGGAATGGTCATACAAGGTCAGATATTCAGACGATGACCCTGAAATTGTCGCCTGGTTGAAAGACCCGGCAAACAGCATTGAAAAACCCGAAGAACCAACCAAAGAAGATCTTGAACGCGCCAACGATGCCCTGATCAAAAACCGCGAAGGCAAAATGTATTTCTTCAAAAACGGCAAGATCGATGAAGGCAAGTCTTATGTGCCGGACTTCGAATTGCAGCCTGAAGGAAGCAATCCTTTGAAGATCAACCTTAAAACCACCATGATTACCCAGTTCGATTCAGATTTCTCAACCAAAGCCGAGTATCAGGACGGTTATGAAATGGGTCTGCTTGAACAGATCTATTTTGAAGAAGACGGCATCATCCGCGGCGTTTATTCGAACGGGCAGAAACAGCCGATTGGCCAGGTCGCCCTGACCACCTTCAGCAATCCCGCCGGTCTCGAAAAGAACGGCAAAAACCTCTATTCTTATTCGCCCAACTCCGGCCAGCCGGTTGTCGGCAAACCCGGCATGATGGACCGCGGGGTAATCGTTCCGGCCTCTCTCGAAATGAGTAACGTCGATATCTCTGAAGAATTCACCACCATGATTGTTACACAGCGAGCCTTTCAGGCCAACTCACGTGTAATCACCACATCAGACGAACTTCTTCAGGAAGTAGTAAATCTGAAGCGCTGATCTGAATAATCACAGAACGGGGGTTGTCACAACTGCATGATCAAGCTGTCGCGAATTAATGGCATGCCATTCTTTCTTAATGCTGAACTTATCGAGCAGATCGAGTCAACCCCCGACACTGTGATAACTCTTATCGGTGGCAAGACGGTCATGGTCGCGGAACCGCTCGAAACGGTTCTGAAAAGGATCATGGCTTATCGCAGCCGACTTTTCAGAGGTATCAGGGTTCGCAGAACCAAAAAAGGAAAGGAAAAATGCTGACCTGAAAAAGCTGAGAATTTGCGCCGGGGCATTGACTCAGCTATTTTTCTCGTGGTAGGGTTACAGTCTATGTCGTCTAAAACAAAAGTTGTATTGATCGTGCTGGTGGTTCTGATCATTGTTCTGGCAGTTGTGGGCATTGCTTACGTCACTTCCAGAAAAGCAATGACCGGGCCGGGCGGTGCCCTCCCTCCCCCACCTACCCAGGAACAGATTTCTTCCACCCCTAAAATGGGTCGTTTCGACCTCGGCGAATTTATCGCCACCTCACGTGATGAAGATCTGCATTACATAAAGATTCAGGTCGAAGTTGGCTACATCGGCAACCTCGAAAAAGAACTCGAAGAACGCAAAGCTGAATTACGCGACAAAATTATCAACATTCTGATGAAACTGAATATTCAGCGAGCCAAAGAAGATTTTATCGACCGGTTTCTACACAAGGATATCGAAAGAGAACTGAACAACATCCTCGGAAAATCAACTTCTGAAAGCAGAATCATTCAGGTTGTCATTCCGACATTTCTGATCAACTGAAAGGCCATGACTTGTTGATACCCGGAGCCAATGAATGGTAGATACCCTGTCACAAAACGAGATTGATGCGTTACTTTCCGCACTCAGTCCCGTGGCAGAAGAAGCGCCCGCCGCACCGGCAGCGGGTGCTGCCGCTTTTTCCGAGCCTGCTGCCGAAACCAGGGCTCCGAGACGCGAAGCGCCCTCCAGCATGGGTCTTGGCTCTGCTGCGCCAGCTGAGCGCAAAGATGGCAAGGTTGAACGAAAATACGACTTCAAGCGCCAGACCAAGTTTTCCAAAGAG
>CAZFUG010000531.1:1052-1790 GCA_964522035.1 uncultured bacterium | reverse complement strand
CATGGTGCTGTCCTGGTACGAGCAGAAAGCCGTGGCCATTCTGCTGACGCTTCTGCACCTGGGCATCAAGGGCATCCGTCTCGGCCCCAGCCTGCCCGCCTTCATCACTCCGAACGTGCTGAACGTGCTGGTCGAAACTTTCGACATCAAGCCCATCACCACGCCGGATGAAGACCTGAAGGCCATTCTCGGCTAATTATCTCTACCTTCTTAGAAAACACGAAAGCCCCTGGTTGTAATGACCGGGGGCTTTCGTGTTCTCGTGCTTAATAAAAACAGAAGGCAGCCCCGGCGGCTGCCTTCTGCGAACGGGACAGGCGCATTGTCCCATTCATGATACTGGAGGATTTGAGGCGTATGAGTTGCCTTAAACGATTCAAACTTCTGCCTATCAAAGTCCATACCACTGTTTACAAGTCACCGATTTCACAACGTCACGATCTGCCAAAAACTTCGCTCAACTATTAATTATCAATTTTGTATATTATACTTCTCATTCAAACCCTGAAATTCCCCTGCTAATTACACTTTTGAAAATCATACCTTAAAATAAACAACCTCCAGAAACCGATACCAGAGAACTTCACCAGAAACGCTCTTCAATATATTTTGCCAAAAGCAAGGCCCAAGCAACGAAATGGTAGAATATCCCGACGTTACCGTCTCATGAAACAAAAATGCAGCAAATACGGCATTGAAGTTGCTTTTCTAAAAAGCATGACAACCTCAACATGCTCC
>CAZFUG010000531.1:0-1042 GCA_964522035.1 uncultured bacterium | reverse complement strand
CATCAGCAAAATTATTGATCAGGCACTTGAGCTGGAAAGTGCCCTCGAATCCATCCTTAAAATCCTTTCCGACACTATGAGTATGCGCCGGGCCACGGTCACGCTTTTTGATCCCCAAACAGGACATCTGTCCATCAGCACCTCCTACGGGCTGTCTGATCAGGAAAAGCGCCGTGGTGTGTATCGCATGGACGAAGGCATCACCGGTACCATCTTCCGTACCGGAAAACCGTATGTCGTTCCGGATATTTCTCAAGAACCACTCTTTCTGGATAAAACCGGAACCCGACGCGTAAGCCGCGAACCGATTTCCTTTGTCGGGGTTCCGATTCTGCTGCATGGATCGCCCATCGGCGTACTGAACGTCGACCGTCTGTACAGCGACGAATATCATCTCGACGCCGACGCCGAGTTTCTGGCTGTTGTAGCCACACTCATTTCACAATTCCTGATCCTCAACGAAAAGATTAAAAATCGTGAGGCAGCGCTGAAACAGGAGAATACCAATCTCAAGTATCAGATCGCCAAGGAAAATCATGGCCCATACATCGTCGGCAAAAGCCAGGCCATGCTTGAAGTCGAAAAATATGTGGCCAAAGTCGCTCCGACCAAGGCAACCGTGCTGCTTCTGGGCGAATCCGGAACCGGAAAAACCCTGATTGGGCGCATCATCCACGAACTTTCAGACCGCAAAAACTTCCCCTTCATCAAGGTAAACTGTGCGGCAATTCCGGAAAACCTTCTTGAAGCCGAACTCTTCGGCTATGAAAAGGGCTCATTTACCGGAGCCAACAGCACCAAGCCCGGCCGCTTCGAAGATGCTCATCAGGGAACAATCTTTCTCGATGAAATCGGCGAACTCCCCTTTGCACTGCAAGCCAAACTGCTACGGGTTCTGCAGGAACGCGAATTTGAACGCATCGGCAGCAACAAGACGCGCAAGGTCGATGTTCGCATCATCAGCGCTACCAACCGCGAACTAGAACAGGCAGTCTGGCAGGGACAATTTCGCGAAGATCTTTTCTATCGCCTCAATGTCTTT
>CAZFUG010000530.1:0-1791 GCA_964522035.1 uncultured bacterium | reverse complement strand
CTTAACATCTTCGAGTGTTACGCGAAGATAAGGAGCCAGCGTGTTTTCTGGCAGCTGCGGTTCGACATTATACAAAAAGCCGGTCGACAGGCGATTCATGCGGTTGGTCGTGCTTTCGAGGGCGATCAGCAGATTACCCTTGAGCTGTTCACGCGTATCTTCAAGCTCTTTCTTCGTCAAACCCTTCGCAGCGATCTTTTCGACTTCGTTGTGAAAGAGTTCGAGCACCTTCTGCAGATGTTCCATTGACGTGCCGGCGTAAACGCCGAACAGACCGGTTTTCTTGTAAGATGTGTGATAAGAATAAACCGTATAGGCCAGACCACGCTTTTCACGGATTTCCTGGAATAGACGACTGCTCATACCGCCGCCAAAAGCGGCATTCAGAATAGTGATCGCGAACCGGCGCGGGTCTGAAAACGAAACACCCTCGGTGCCGAGGGTCAGATGCACCTGCTCGATATCTTTCTGGTAGATGGTCGAAGCGATCGACGATTTGACCGCCGATTCGCGCGGCTTGAACTCGCCGGAACGCAGAGTCTTAAGCTTCTTTTCGAGCAGCTTCTGCAGTTCTTCCCAGTCGAAGTTGCCGGCAACACAGACGAGCAGATTGCCGGTCACATACTGGCGGTTGAAAACATCGTAAATCTGGTCGCGCTTCATGCCGGCAACCGTTCCGGCAGTGCCGAGAATCGGGTTACCAAGTCGAGAGTGCTTCCAGAGGTTCTGCCCGAGCAGTTCGTGAATGATTTCGTCGGGCGAATCCTCGTACATCTTGATTTCTTCAAGAATGACGCGGCGCTCGCGTTCGAGCTCTTCGGAGTCGAACTGCGAGTTGATCACCATATCGGAAAGCACGTCGACGGCGACGTCGAGCTTGTCTTTCACGACTCTGGCGTAGTAGCAGCAGTAGTCCTTGGCGGTAAAGGCATTGAGATAACCGCCAATGCGGTCGAATTCGCTGGCGATCATGCGCGGCGAACGCTTCTTCGTGCCTTTGAACATCATGTGCTCGATAAAATGCGAAACCCCCATCATTTCGGGGGTCTCGTAAAGCACACCGCTTTTCAGGAACATGCCGATGGAAACGCTCTGCACGGTATCGAATTTTTCGGCGATAATTTCGACGCCGTTGTTCAGGGTCAGCTTAAGATAGGGCGAAGCTTGCAAACTAGTTCTCCGGGGTCTGAGTTGGAACCGAATCAGCGCTATTATCTTCTATCGGCATAAGTCCCTGACTATCGTTGAATTCTTTTTCACTGGCACGCTGGTCGCGGATCGCCTCTTCCTTCTGGCCTTCTGGGGTCAGCTGATCGGGAATATCGACCGACGGAACCGGCAGTTCCTTGAGGCTCTTCATGCCGAAATAATAGAGAAAATCCTGGGTGGTTGAATAGAGGCGCGGCTTTCCAAGCACCTGCTTTTCGCCGGAAACATAGATCAGCTTTTTTTCGAGCAGGTTTGAAATGACACCGTCGCAGCTGACGCCGCGGATGGCATCGACTTCGGCCCGAGTGATCGGCTGTTTGAAGGCGATTACCGACAGGGTTTCGAGCGCCGGCAGTGACAGCGAAACGAGCTTCTGGCCGTCGAGCCGCTGAATGAACTGTGAGATGCGCGCCTTGGTTGCCAGCTGTACCCCGTTTTCAAGAATGGCGATCTGCAGACCGCTTTTTTCGTCTTCATCGTAGGCCTTTTTGCGGGCCTGCACGACTTCGGTCACCCGCTCAGGCGAAATCGACAGAACGGCGGCGAGCTTTTCAATACTGATCGGCTTGTTCTGAACCAGAA
>CAZFUG010000529.1:0-1819 GCA_964522035.1 uncultured bacterium | reverse complement strand
CCGGCAAGTTTACCGGTAGAGACACGAATAGCCATGCCTCCCTGCATAAGCGGGTATTTTGGCTGCAATTTACCAATTTTGAGTCGCGGCAGTATTTTCACCTGAGATCTCCATTGACACTGCCGGCCGGTTTTTTCAAAAAAAAACCGGCCGGCAAGCTATTATTTCAATCAGCCTTTTTTGTTGGTAATGTAGTCAACTGCGTCTTTAACGGTTTTCAGCTTTTCAGCATCTTCATCGGGAATTTCGATTTCGAAATGCTCTTCGAGATCCATTACCAGCTCAACGGTGTCGAGACTGTCGGCGCCGAGATCTTCAATAAAACTGGCTTCGAGGGTAACCTGTTTTTCATCGACCTGGAGCTTGTCAACAACGATTCTTTTGATTTCTTCAAAATAGTTACTCATTAAATAATTCCTCCTGAAAATTTGCGAGCGGGTCAGGACATTACCATGCCGCCATCGACGGTCAGTACCTGCCCTGTGATATACGATGCCTTGTCTGAGGCCAGAAAAACCACGGCGTTGGCGACGTCGCGGGGATTTCCAAAACTGTTTAACGGAATCTGGGCCAGCATCTGTTCTTTAACCTTTTCAGGAAGAACAGCGGTCATATCTGAATTGATGAAGCCCGGAGCGATTGCATTCGAGCGAATGCCCTTGCGACCAAATTCTTTGGCGAAACTCTTGGTGAAGCCTATGATTCCGGCCTTGCTGGCAGCATAGTTTGCCTGACCGGCGTTACCCATGAGGCCAATTACAGATGCAATATTGATAACCGAGCCACCCTTCTGCTTCAGCATGGTTCTGACCACTGCCTTTGACATCAGGAAAGTGCCTTTGAGATTGATTTTGAGAACCAGATCCCAGGCGTCTTCATCCATGCGCATAAGCAGACCATCTCTGGTAATACCGGCGTTGTTTACAAGCACATCGATGCGACCAAAAGTCGAAACGGCTGCTTCGGTCAGCTTTTCAGCATCTTCGGCCTTAGATACGTCAGCTTTGCATGTTGCAACGGTCATCTTTGCGGCTTCAAGTTCGGCCTTAGCTTTGGCAAGGCCTTCTTCGTTGATATCAGAGAGAACCACACGATAACCGGCTTCACCCATGGCACGTGCAATTTCAAGACCGATCCCGCGGGCAGAACCAGTTACAATCGCGACTGGCCTTTCTGCTGCAGTATTTTCTGAACTGTTCATGCTTACCTCGTATAAACTATTGTAATAAAATAACAGGTGGCTGTTATTACAGCTTTTAGTGTGAGTTTGTCAAGCCTGAATTTCAGGAAGCCTGATTTACCTGCAACAGTTGCTCAAGGGTCTGCGGGTCGGTAGCAAAAGCGGTATTCACCGAAGGCGCAATCTTCTTGTTCAGCCCGGCAAGAACTTTTACGGGGCCGACTTCAACAAACTCAGATACGCCATGGGTAAGCATATTATTGACGATGTCTTCGTAGCGAACCGAGCCGGTAATCTGGTCGAGCAGCTTTCTTTTCAGTTCTGCGGCAGAAACCGTCGGCTGTGCGTCAATGTTACAGAAAACCGGAACTCTGGCATTGCAAAAGCTGATCTTTTCAAGTGCTGCGGCAACCTGATCACGAGCCTTCTGCATCAGGGGCGAATGAAATGGCCCTGAGACTTCGAGGGGAATAACTTTGCGGGCGCCTCTTGCGGCCGCCAGTTCCCCAGCTTTTTTAACCGCAGCTGCCAGCCCTGAAATAACCAACTGCCCGGGGCAGTTGTAATTGGCAATCTGACAGACGCCTTCAACCGAAGCCTCACGACAGACCTGCTCGAGCTCTTCACGGCCAAGCATCA
>CAZFUG010000528.1:0-1821 GCA_964522035.1 uncultured bacterium | reverse complement strand
TTCATCTGAGATGGCGCTTCAAACGTCATAGGTGTCGGCATCGATGCAATCAGGCGGTTCATGATTCTGCTGCAGATAGTCGGCTATCTGATTATCACCGGCAACTACTTTCAGTTCACCGGCCGGCCCAAAGTCAGCCTGGCGCTGACCATCATCAGGCAGGTAGGCTTTCTGATACCGGCACTGCTGATTCTACCAGAGCATTTTGGCCTGAACGGGGTCTGGTATGCAATGCCGGCTTCCGATGCCGGGGCCTTTCTCATTACCACCTTCTTCTTTTTCCGTGAGCTGAAAAATCTGGCCAGGCGCATCGCTGAAAAACCTGCGGCAGAGCCTGTATCAGAAATAGACACCCCAGACGATGTAGCTGAGAATCAGCAGCGAAGCGAAGAATAAAAACGCGTAGTGAATCGAACTTTTACGCAATCCCGCAAATTTCAGCCCGGCCATGTGCAGCAGTGAGTTGCAGGTAAAGGCCAGGCCAACCGCAAACGGCAGCTGAAAAAACACCAGTTCACGGCCCGGATTGGCGGCAAAATAAACGACCAGCGAAATGACAGCACCGGCGCCAAGCAGTAACAGGCCTTTTTTCAACGAAGAAAGGTAGTTTCCCCAGATAATTGCTTCTGTTTCAGGGCTTTTTTCGGCAAATGCAACCGCTCTGGCAGCAAGCTCGGCCGGGAACTTGGCACGCATCAGCGTCTGCATTGCCCGCGTCTTCTCGGCCTGGCGACGGCCCTCGTTCAGTTCATCGAGATAGCCCGCCACCAGCTGAAAAACCATTTCCATACCGTTTTTGCCAAGAGCATCTTCGAGAATCTTCTTTTCACTCACCGGCCGGCCACTGATTTTGTGGTCAACCCTGACCGCCTGCGCCGCCTGTTTTTTTTCGGCCGAGGCCAGCACCGGCGGAGCAATTTTAGGACCTGCCGGAACAGGTGTTGCAGAGACATCCTCCTCCTGTGGCTCGACAGGAGCGGCAACCGGCTGGGCAGCACGCTGACGGCCGGCATGGTCGAGAATGCGATAAACCGGTTCCTGAGCGGCAAAAATCGGATTTTTCTGATGCGAGCCGCAATCAGGGCATTTCACGTAGGGTGCAGCATAATCTTCGGGTATGCTGAACACCGAAGAACACTGCCCACAGCGAATTTCTGCCATCTATTCACCTCTGCCAATCTTCTCGTCGACAGTATAGCCTGTCGCAACTCACAGAACAACATCATTGGCATAAAAGTTTGGGTATCGTGACCGGTCATGTTATCCTGACGCCTGTCATGGTAAAAAAAGTCAGAATCGATGAACTGGCAGTTATTCAGGGCCTGGTTGACGATGTCGAACAGGCCCGACGCCTCATCATGGCTGGAGAAATCAGAAGCGGCGACCGAGTCTGGGAAAAGGCCGGCGAAAAGGTTTCGACCGACACACCGCTCGAGCTGAAGGGGCGTTTCTGCCGCTGGGTTTCGCGCGGGGGCCTCAAGCTTGAAAAGGCTCTTGTCGACTTTGCGATCAACCCTTCCGGCTGGCGCTGTCTTGATATCGGCGCCTCTACCGGTGGTTTTACCGACGTTCTTCTTTATAATCATGCCGGCCAGGTCGTTGCTCTCGATGTTGGCTACGGCCTGCTGAATTCACGTCTGCAGAACGACCCGAGAGTAATGGTGCGCGACCGCACCAATTTCAGAACTCTTGCCGACGACGCGCTCGGAGAACCGTTCGACCTCATCGTCACCGATGTTTCTTTTATTTCGCTGAATATGATTCTGCCCAAAGCTGCCCGCATGCTAAAAAGCGACGGTATGATCGTCGCCCTGATCAAAC
>CAZFUG010000527.1:0-1831 GCA_964522035.1 uncultured bacterium | reverse complement strand
GGCGACGATCATCTGCCCAGAACACCGGCCGCAGATGTCTACGGTGCGCCCCGGCGTCATGCGTCGGCTCGAAGCCGATACCGCCAGAACCGGTGAAACGATCAGGTTTGCATGCAAAATCGAGCAGTCAGACGTCAATGTCGAAATTATCGAAGAAGTCGTGCAAAAGGCAGAGAAGAAGAACATCGAAGATGCTTCGGTTCTCGTTGCCGGTGGTCGCGGTCTCGGAAACCCCGAAAATTTTCAGTCACTGCAGAATCTCGCCGAAATGCTCGGCGGGCAGGTTGCCGCCTCACGCGCCGTCGTAGATGCTGGCTGGACAAGCCAGGACAAGCAGGTCGGCCAGACCGGCAAAACAGTGCGCCCCGATCTCTACCTTGCCTGCGGTATCTCAGGCATGATTCAGCACGTCGCCGGCATGGAAGAATCTGGCTTCATCGTCGCCGTTAACAAAAACAAAGACGCTCCGATTTTTGCTTATGCCGATGTCGGCATTGTCACCGACGTGAATCGTCTGTTGCCGGCCCTACAGGAAGAACTCAACCGCGCCCGCACCGTCTGATACGCTAAAACACTCGTGCCCCCGCAGCAATAGCGGGGGCACGAGTGTTTTATGGAAATTGTTGCAGTTGCTTTTATGATGGCAATGTCTGGTTGCGGATTGCTGAATGATGTTATAATGCTGTCTGAGCTGAGAGAAACCACCGACTCGTAATTCGGCAATGGCATTCAGATTTTGCCCCAAACCTTGGCTAGCTGAATGCGCGCGGGAGGAAGTTATGGAAAAATCAACTAACAATGTTCTGGTAATGTGGGTCTTTTTCCTGGCGCTTGCCGGTTCTAGGGTTTTTAGGGCTTGTTCGCCAGATGATTACAAAAGCCAGGGGAGCTGGGCAGGTTTTCTGAGCACGCTGCTGCCCCTTGCCAGCTATTTTTCTGCCGGCCTTATTTCCTCTGATCCATCAGCCCCACTTGTAGCCCTTGTTGTTATTCTGCTTGTGAGCATTGTTTGTCTGTTTGTCGCAGCCAGAAGTCTCGATCCTGACGAAGAGCTAAACCTGACCGGGCAGTGGATGAAAGCGCTCGGAATAACCTTTATTCTCGGTGTATTTTCAATACTGCCCCTCGGATTTGCCTTGTCGGTTGCGGCTTACAGCAACTGGGATCGTCCATAGTAAGAATAGAATTATTGTTTTTTCCGTTCAAAACAGATTTGCAAATAACACTGGCTGCTGAAAAAGAAAACCCCGGGGCGCCAGATGGCGATGACCCGGGGTGGTTGTTCAGATATGGTGATTTATATCTGCTTCAGGGCCTGGTCGAGCCATTTTAGGTCTTTTTTGACGTCGGCGGCGACGAAGGCGCGGTCGATATCGCTCCATTTTGCCGGGTCGAGCTGTTTGGCGGCGTTTTTCAGGTAAGAGAGGCGCAGTTTTTCCATATCCTGGCGGTGGCCCTTGACCTGCGCGAGGCGTTCGGGAATGACGATGCTCTTGCCGTTAACGCCCTCTTCGGGGTTGCCGCGGCGCACTTCGATGCCCATTTTCTGGGCGAAAGACAGCTGTGAGTTGTGGTGCTTGCCGGCGCCGGTGTATTCGGTTTCCTGAACGACGATGATCTTGTCGGCATCCATTTCACGGGCCAGGGAAACCGCGCCGGTCAGGCTGGTGTTGCCGGCCGGGCCACGTTCGATGCCTTCAAGCTTGGCGAGCAGTTCGGTGATATAGAAAACTTCGCCCTGGTTGACGAGAACGTAATCATCCATGTAACGCATGCTGCGGGCGGCATTGCGCGGCACATCGGTGCGGTCGGGCCAGGTTGCGAACGGCAC
>CAZFUG010000526.1:0-1841 GCA_964522035.1 uncultured bacterium | reverse complement strand
CGACAACAAATGGTGGTGGGAACCCCTGCGCGAAAAATACCAGCGCGAACGCCTCGGCCTGAAAAAATAAGCCACATCAGGCTATTGCATTTGTGCGATTGCATGACATAAGATTAACGGAATTAGAATAAACTGGAGTCGTGACAATGAATAGAGTTGCTTTGATTACTGGTGTCACCGGTCAGGACGGCGCCTATCTGGCCGAATTTCTGCTGAAAAAAGGCTACGAGGTTCACGGTATCAAGCGGCGCTCATCGCTGTTCAACACCGACCGTATCGACCACCTTTATCAGGACCCGCACGTCGACAACCGGCGTTTCACTCTGCATTACGGCGACATGACCGATTCGACGAACCTGATTCGCATCATTCAGCAGGTCAAGCCGCACGAAATTTACAACCTGGCAGCCCAGAGCCATGTTGCCGTCTCTTTCGAATCGCCAGAATATACAGCCAACGCTGACGGAATCGGCACACTGCGGCTGCTCGAAGCGATCAGAATTCTCGGGCTCGAGAAGCATACGCGCTTTTACCAGGCTTCGACTTCTGAGCTCTATGGTCTGGTGCAGGAAACCCCGCAGAAAGAAACCACGCCTTTCTACCCGCGCTCTCCCTATGCAGTTGCCAAACTCTACGCCTACTGGATCACGGTTAACTACCGTGAAGCTTACGGTATTTTCGGCTGTAACGGCATTCTCTTCAACCACGAATCACCGCTGCGCGGCGAAACCTTTGTAACCCGCAAGATAACCCGTGCCATATCAAGAATCGCGCTCGGACTTCAGGATTGTTTGTATCTCGGCAATCTCAATTCTCTGCGTGACTGGGGCCATGCCCGCGATTACGTCGAAATGCAGTGGCTGATGCTGCAGCAGGAAAAGCCAGAAGATTTCGTTATTGCCACCGGTCGGCAGAAGTCGGTGCGCGACTTTGTCGATGCCGCCGCCGCCGAACTCGGAATCAAAATCGCATGGAAGGGTGAGGGCGTGGGCGAAACCGGCACCGTAAGCGAAGTGGTCACCAAAGACAAGGATATCAGACTGAAGCCGGGTCAGACGATTGTAAAGGTCGATCCGCGCTATTTCAGACCTACTGAAGTTGAAACCCTGCTGGGTGATCCGACCAAAGCTTTCCAGAAACTTGGCTGGCGCCCCAAAACCTCTCTCGAAGAACTCGTCGCCGAAATGGTCAGAAGCGACCTTGAAACCGCCAAACGTGACGAGCTCTGCCAGCAACACGGCTACCAGACCTTCGCCTACAATGAGTAAGCCGGTCCCTGAACCTCGGTTCCCGAGCCGGCCCTGGCCGGTTTAAGGGCTGTCATTCCTGTTTCCGGTCCCTGACCTTGTCGAAGGGCCGACTAAGCTAAAAAGAACCCCAATTCATATGATGCCAAAAACCGCCAAAATCTACATCGCCGGCCATACCGGTCTGGTAGGCTCAGCTCTGGTGCGTGCCCTGACCGCGGCAGGTTATACTAATCTTGTATATCGCACCTCAAAAGAACTCGACCTCACCCGTCAGGCCGATGTGGAAGCCTTCTTCGTCGCCGAAAAACCCGAATACGTCTTTCTGGCGGCCGCCAGAGTCGGGGGCATTCATGCCAACAATACCTATCCCGCCGAATTTGCCTACAGCAATCTCTGCATTCAAAACAACGTGATTCATTCAGCCTGGCGTTATGGTGTCAAACGCCTGCTGTTCCTGGGATCTTCATGTATTTATCCCAGAGAATGCCCGCAGCCGATGCGTGAAGAATACCTTTTAACCGGCCCGCTTGAGCCAACGAACGAGCCTTACGCGATCGCTAAAATCGCCGGCCTGAAAATGTGCGAAGCCTA
>CAZFUG010000525.1:0-1852 GCA_964522035.1 uncultured bacterium | reverse complement strand
CGCGTCGGCGACCTCCATCCCGCCCCCGCCGCCTGAAGCCCTCGAGGCGATGCGGCCGATCGCCGCAATAATGGTTTCCACATTTCTCGTCCACTTCGACCTCGCCGCGGGGAAGCTGACGGTGCCGGACCAGCTGATGGTGATGATGTTCGGTCGGCCTTCATTGCCGACGGTGGTGACCATGACCGCCGGTACCGGTGAAAGAACGGTTCCGGGCTGCCAGGTGATTTTGCCGGAGTTGGCTGAATGGCGATTTTTTTCGGGTGATTTCATTCGCTTTTTTCTTCTTTTTTCTCGTAGCTGGTCATCAGGCCAAACATGCTGCCATAGCGGGCCAGCAGTTCACGTTTTTCGTTCTCGGGTGCGAGGCGCGAGTCATAATCAGGCGCAAACACCGGGAAGCAGCGTTCGCGGTCCTTGTGAATCAGGGCAATATACCATGAATCGACGCCGCGGTAGTCATAATGCCGCAGAGCAATGCCTTCGAACTTGCGCAGTTTTTCCTGCCATTCGTTTTTGCCCTTGTCGGTGGTTTCGCAGTAGTTAACGGTGCCATCGGCGATTTCGATATTTTTGCTGAACGCCCGTCTGGTTTTGAACAGGCGGTAGAAGCTGTAAAGACTGGCGGCGCTGATGGCGATACAGAGAAATGCTATAGTCACGTAATAAGAGGGCAGGGTGGGGTCGGTGCGCGAGAATTGCAGCAGCTTGAGCGACAGAATAATTACCCAGACCATTGACAGCACAGCAACCAGGCCGGAAAACCAGAAGAAAAACGCGGTGCGCCCTTTAAAATCGAGGCCCTTTTCCGCAAGTTTCATTGGCAAACCACCATTTTCGCCACATTGCCAGTTGATTTCGTTTTTCATAGCCTTCACCAGTATTGAGATTCTGCCGCATTATAAAGGCATTCGCCCGCAATGTCCATTTTTTGCTGACAAAATAGCGTCAGAGTATGGAAACAGGGGTGGGGTTGTGATAGAATCGCGGTGTTTTAAATGCCAAACCAGATAAATGGGGTATGTAGATGAGCGTTGAAGAAACCACCCGTGGTTCGAATTTTATTCGCGATATCATTGATGAAGACCTGAAATCAGGCAAACACACCGGGGTCGTTACCCGTTTCCCACCCGAACCGAACGGCTATCTGCATGTCGGGCATGCCAAGTCGATCTGCCTGAACTTCGGCCTGGCGCGCGACTACAAGGGCCGCTGCCACCTGCGTTTCGACGACACCAATCCGGTGAAAGAAGAGCAGGAATACATCGACTCGATCAAGGAAGACGTCAAATGGCTCGGTTTCGACTGGGGCAAGCATGAATATTACGCTTCTGACTATTTCCAGCAGCTTTATGACTGGGCTGTGCTGCTGATCAAAGAAGGCAAGGCCTATGTCGACGATCAGAACGCCGACGAAATCCGAAATACCCGCGGCACCCTGACCGAACCCGGCAAGCATTCACCCTACCGCAACCGCAGCGTTGAAGAGAATCTCGACCTGTTTACCCGCATGAAAAACGGTGAATTCAAGAACGGCGAACGCGTGCTGCGCGCTAAGATCGACATGGCCTCTCCGAACATCAATATGCGTGACCCGGTTCTCTACCGCATTCTGCATGCGCATCACCCGCGCACCGGCAATCAGTGGTGCATCTACCCGATGTATGATTTTACGCACGGGCAGTCTGACGCGCTCGAACATATCACTCACTCGATCTGCACCCTCGAATTCCAGGATCACCGACCGCTCTACGACTGGTTCATCGAAAACCTGCCGGTGCCCGCAAAACCGCATCAGTACGAATTCGCCCGTCTCAACCTGACCTACACCGTCATGAGCAAGCGCAAACTG
>CAZFUG010000524.1:0-1867 GCA_964522035.1 uncultured bacterium | reverse complement strand
GGGGCTGCAGTATTTTCGAGTGCAGAACCCGGGTAATATCGTTGCTTCTTTGAGTATTTCACCATCTTCGGTTTTTGTCGGTGAGAATTTTACCGTTACAATGATTGCCACAAATACGGTAACTTCTGGTTCGACAATCAGCAACGCTTCTCCGGAAATCCTTATTCCGACGGTCGCGTTCCCAGACTTTGGGGGCAGTGCAACTCTTATTTCGGGTCCCTCTCCGGCAAGTATGACGGTTAGTGCCCTTCAGACAGGAAGTATCAGCTATACCTACCGGGCCGACACCGATACCGGCATGACCGGCAGCTATTCTCTGACAGTTGCGCCGGCCTGGTACTGCGCTGGTTATGATCTGAATACCCGCGCTCTCGTTAAATCAGGCAAAGGCGTTTCAAACCCTCTTAAAATATATAGCCGAAGTATGCTGATGACACCTGATTCTCTTGATTTTGGCTCGATGCTTTGCGGTGATACTGGCAAAGTCGATGGTATTGTCAGAAACAACGGCAACGTTCAGCTTGACAAGGTAAAGTGGATTACTGCCGACATCAATGGGCCGGGTGCGCCGATAAGTAAAATAAATCTTGATATGAGCCCCGATATTATCGGCAGTATAGCCGGGGGTGTCGATAAAAACGCTTCTGCAACCCTGTTTATACCATACTGGCAGGAAGCCGGGGATTATATCGCCACGATGTCGGTTTACCACGATCGTAATAACAACGAGCTCAAAGACATCGATGAGGCCTATGACCGTTTCAATGTCAAGGTGACCGTACCTTCCTGTAAGCGCATATTTGCCCAGCAGGATATGATCGATCTTGGTGCCTGTCCTATTGGTCAGTCTTCGCTTGGCCTGCCGTTGAATTTTTTCAGTGGTGGCAATGATGCTCTCGAAAACGTAAAAATCATGCAGATTGTTGGTACTAATACGGCACATTTCACAATCAGCTGCACTCCAGCCAACCCAGGGCCGATGGCAATGAAGGATAGCGGGGTTGCCAGTCTGGTTGCCAACCTGGTTGCCAATGCCGGAATTTATGTTGCCACCTGGACCATCTGGAACGATGCTACTGCTCCGTTTGATTCCGTTAATGGCACTGAGGCCAGCGATACTTTTCAGGTGCGTGTGCATGTTGGGGTTATGAACTTTACAGTCTCACCGTCACCACTTGATGCGGGCACCATCGAGCCTTCGGCTTTCAATCTTGCTGTTCCGCTGACTCTGACGAACGACGCGGTTGGCCTGCCATTGACCAGACTCAAACTTGAAAAAAATGATCTCTCTGATGGCGGCGGCAATATCATCGCTTCGAGCCAGGTTGGTCTCAATAATCTCATTCATCCTCTTCCGGCGGTTGTTGAAGCCGGCCAGGCCATCACCATCGATGTCGCTCTTTCGGTAGAAGCCGCTACAAACGCCGGCACTTATGCGGGCACTCAGTATATATATCATGATGACAACGGCAATGGCAAAAGAGACCCGGCCGAAGCCAAGGCACCCTTCATATTGCGGGTGGTTGTTCCGCCTGTGCCCAGAGTGCAGGTTATGGCAGCTACCATCGGAGTTGGCGGTATCAAGCCGGATTCTTCAAAAATCGTCACTTTTACCTGCCGAAACACCGGCAATATCGACCTTACTGACCTCAAATGGAAAATTGCGCCACTGCTCGGCCCCGGTACAATCGATGCGGCTGATATTTCATTTCCGCCGCCCGGCGTGTTTTCAGCTGCACGCGGTCAGTTCTTTACTCGTCAGATCAGAGTTCAGGTTCCGGCTGGCACGCCCTATGGCATCTATGAAAGCCTGCCGCTTGCTTTCTGGCTCTGGGCAGACATGGAAGCCCCTGCCGATGTCATCAAC
>CAZFUG010000523.1:0-1887 GCA_964522035.1 uncultured bacterium | reverse complement strand
TCCTGAACCGCGCCGGCAAGCAGAACGAAGCAATGGAACTCATCGCCGAACTTCTGGAAAAGCACCCCGGCTAAATGCTGGTTCTTGCCACGACCGGCAGTATAACATACGCGCATGACAGCTGAGGTGAACAGCCATGATCCGCCGCGGTCTGTCATTGTCAGAAATCATCATCGCCCTTGCCATTGCGGTAATGGTAATGGTTCCGGTTACCAGCATGTTTTCGACGTCGGGGCAGCAGGTGCAGAAAAGCAGAAACTTCAGTTTCGCCGCCGGACTGGCGCGCCGCATTTCCCAGCATCTGATGGCCATGCCTTTCGAAAGCATCGTCGAAGTGCCCTTGCCCGGGCAGGCATTGCACGACTCGGCCGACGATGTTTTTTTTAACCCGCTTGTCAATTTCTCGACGTCACAGAGCGGCATCAAGAAGATTACCGCCTCTGACATGCCGGCTCTGTATGATTTTCTCGTGCAGAACGACTTCAAATACGCCCTGTCGGTCAGCAACGTCAGTTTTGGCGCCGGCGACGAAATCAAGAGTGTCTCGATTCTGATCACCTGGAAAGAGGCCGGTAGAAACATGATCTACCGCACCCACGTCTATGTATCGTCTGTTTAAAAATTACCGGAAACGTGCGGCTTTCACCATGGTGGAAATCATGGTCGGTGCCACTATTCTTGCCGTTATCGGCGGCATGGTGGCGCACTGGTTCGTCATGCAGCGCCAGTATCAAAGCCGCATTCTTGCGATCAGCGATGCTCAGCAGAGCATCAGACAGGCTTCCTGGAACATGATCCAGGAACTGCGAACCGCCAGAAATCTTATTCACCCGCGCCTGAACGCTGACAAATCAATCAGAAGCGATACCAAGACCATTTTCAAGAACTTTGCCGGCGATATCGTCTGTTATTTTCACGATGCGACAACGGGTCAGATCAAACGGTGTCTTATTCCGAACGGGCCCGGCGCACCAGTGGTCGATAAAAAGCCAGTGGGCAGCGGCATTGACAAAGTTGCCTTCACCGCCCATGACATCGGCAACCGTCTGGTCGGCATCTACCTTGAATCAGGCGGCACGGTTGGCCTGGAATCTGTGTATCTTTTGAATGAATAGGCCTGAAACTCTGAAAAAATGCTACAATTAGTCAGGAGAAACATTTTGTTGAAAGACCTGCGACAACCTGAAGCGCCGAGAAAAGGCGTTGCGATGGTCATGGTGATCGGCCTGGTCGCGATCATGATGCCGGTCATTTTCATGCTGTCAAGAATCGGTGGTTCGCAGACGCAGCTCGCGATCAAATATCACGAGAATCTTGTCGCCGAAACCGTGGCATTTTCTGGCAGCAATGCCGGTCTATCAAGGTTACAGGGCAATCTTAGAGGTTATCAGGACCTTCCCGATGAAACTTCCGGCGAAGAGAAATTCTCCCTCAATCTGCGGCCGACCGGTGCCGGCTTTTTTGGCCAGACTCTGTATTTTCTGCTGACCAGAGCAAAGATAAAAGCACATAACTACGTTCTGATGGCCGAAGCCGAGCAGTTCAAGCCGGAACCTTCCCCACCGGTTCTGGTAATTTCCCGCGATTACTGGAACACCGTCGAGCCATACGAAATCAGTCTGATGGCCGATGTGCTCAGTATGCAGAACTACCGTGGCATTGAACTGCTGCGCCTAGAAGAAACCCGCACCTTCGAGCGCAAATCGACCGAGCAGCAGTATAAAAGCGAAATGAGCGGCAAGAAGTCGAGCCTGCCCTCCCCGTTGCAGACCGACTGGGATTCAATAGTGACGGCGCTTGTGAGCGAAAAACTTTCGGAGTAAACTGGTTGTAAACCGTTCTTATAAGGAGAGGTGTATGAAAAAACTGTTTTTACTGTTCGTGGTT
>CAZFUG010000522.1:0-1891 GCA_964522035.1 uncultured bacterium | reverse complement strand
CACTTCATTCCTGTCATGCCTGCGAAGGCAGGCATCTAATCCCATGCTCTGCATTCGCCGCGCCTTGTTTTTAAAGTCTGATTGGCAAACAATCTCTGACATGAGATAATGAGCGGAGAGGTGTTATGCAAAGTCAGCAGGAAACCAGCAGCCTGACAGAAAAACTCACGCTGTTTTTCATGATCGCTGCCATATTTGCGACAGTTTTATGGGGTCTCGAATCCTGGTTCGAAACCCGCATTAATTCATGCCAGAACGACCTGCAGACCAGACGGCGGCAGCACACCGAAAGTATTGCCGCCGCAACCGAGCCAGAGCTTTTCCTCACCCGCACCATATTGCCTGTACTGCGTCAGGTCAGCGAAAACCCGCAGATCGATCTTGAAACACTGCGCACCGGTCATCTGCAGAAAAACCGCCTCGACATGACCATTTACCAGTTCGATACCCGCGGTGAACTGATCAGAACTGCTCCAGCCCGCGCCCCCAACCTGTGGTTAATGCGCAATCTGTTCGCCAGCCTTCGCGAAACCGATATCCGAAAAGTTTCACAGGCCCGCAAAGGTCTCGACAAAAAACTCGAGTTCGCCTTCGGTTTTGGCAAAGACCTCAACTCGATCCGCGAAAACCCCGAAACCATAATCACCACAGCCTCTGGCGACAAAGAAGGCATGCTTTCCTGGACCAGCCGCCAGAACGGCGGTCTGATAATTACCTGCAATGAAGCACCAACAGCCCGCCAGATTTTTCGCCTGCAGCCAGAGATTCCTTCAGCGGACCCCACCCTTGTCAAGACCGGCATCCTTGAAACTGTCAGCAACAGACTTTCGCTCGCCGGGCAGGCTCATGCCTTTCTTGCCAGACTCGGAGCTGACGCAGGTTTCTACGCCGGCCAACACTGGTTTTTTGTCAGTACCCGCAGCGCCCGCAAGGTTTTTGCCGCCTTTCAAACGCTCCCCTGCCCATTTACCCGAGCCAGGCACCTGATCAGACTGGTAATTGCCTCGGTTGCGCTTGCAATCATGCTGTTTTTTGCCATCGCCGGCACCAGTATGGCTATCAGCCTGAAAAAACTCGTTATCACCATGTTTTTTGCCTCTTCATTGATACCACTGAGCGGTATTGCGTCAACAACTCTCGACAACCTCGACGTATTCGCCCAGATCCACAACAATAAAACCAGGGCCGCAAAAGAAGAAACTCTCAGCAACATGGTACAGAATTTTAATAAATATCTGGCCTCAAGCTCCGCAACACTGGTCCGCCTTACCGAAAATCCAGGCTGCGGCGGCAAAGACCCGGTGACTCTGCAGATGAACAATGCCATCACCGCATTCTTTCCAGAAGCCCGCGTTACCCTGCGTAATTCCGCCGGCGACCTGCTCTTTTCCAACAGCCCTGACTTTTCTTCAGGCCGCGAAACAGTTTTTAAATCACTGTCGCGCCGCCTGGTCGAACGCTATATCCCGGAAAGACTCGATGAACACAAATACAACGGCAACCCGTTTTCAGATTCCATGGTTCGCAAAGACGACATGGGCTTCGGCACACTCTTGAATTATCCCAGCCGACTGCAGTTCGTCAGAACCGGCAATTCCGAAATGCTGCTGTTTTATCGCCTGCTCCCTGCCTCAAAAGGCCAGGCCGCCATCGCTCAGATCGAACTGTCTACAAGCGACACGGTCAGACGCTACCTCAAAACCGTCGGCCGCCAGCCCGCCGCCATCGACAATAATGCCATGACGATCTCAGCTTTCTATCCCAAAGGCTTCCGCTGGTCGCTGCCCCCGTCGACAAAGCTTCAGAAAAGCATCCTGCAGATTGCCGAAGCCGCGCATGTAACCGGCAAGGCTCAGTTCAGAAGACTGACCGGTGATATCGATGGCTTTGC
>CAZFUG010000521.1:0-1893 GCA_964522035.1 uncultured bacterium | reverse complement strand
GCATCTATCGGCCCGATTGTGCCAACCATTAACAGATGTTGCTGAACGCTTGACTTTTTTCACCCGGAACCGTTAATGATAAAGGCATAACTACAGGAACAGATTATGCAGGAAATTTTCAGAAAACTTGAATTCAGAGCATTTTCATACGAAGAAGACCCCGAATCGGTCGCCGACATGCATTGTTGCGCCGAAACCCTCGAAGGGTCATGGTTCGACCGCAGCGACACATGCAAAATGCACGCCAAGATCGTTGTAAGAAGCCCAGGCTCTTCGTGGGTCCTTGCCTATGGCGGAGTTATTTTTGCCCATGCCGACATGATCAAACTGCCAACCGGCGAAGCATCTGTCATTGCCTGGCGGATTCATGAGAACTACCGTTATCCACAGGTGGTCAGACTACTGCATGAAGGCCTGGCACGCGAAGCCAGAAAACGCGAATGCTCCGGCATGATTCTTTTTGCTGACCGATCCCAGATCGATGAAGAACTCTCGATGCTCGGCATGCAGCCAGACCGCCGCTACCACTATGTCGACGTTTCAGCCGCCGAGAACGGCAAAATACTGCGAAATGAACGGGTCGTGCTGCACCCCGACGAGATTGCAGGGCTTAATCTTTTTCCATTTATCGGCATTCCGCTGCCACCATCCTATTTTTTACACCGAGCCTATCTGGGCGCCGATTACGCAGTATTCAGACATATAAAACCGTCAACCCACGAAATTTTCCATAAGGGAAACACATTTCTCGCCTGCCATGATGGGCGCGAGTGGTGCATTTTTAAAAAGGGTGACTTCAAACCCGACAAAGACGTAATCTCCTCTGTCCTTAAAACCGCTGCTTCACTTCAGCCCGGCCGCATTCTGCTGAGCGAAAAGGCCTGTGAAGCAGCAGAAATGATTCCAATAAACGATGGAGTGTATCATGACTATTTCTCTGCGCTCTAAGACAAAGCATTTCTGCATGTTCATGCTTCTCGCCGTTTTTTTCTGCCTTTTTGCCAGCGGCAGCGCTTTTGCTCAGCGCAACATCTGCTATGAATGCAAGACAATCAATGCCGCCGATGCCGCCAGCTGCAAAAACTGCAATCTGGCCCTGAATCTCTGCCTCGACTGCAACACCGAAAACCCCGCCGACAAAGATTTCTGCAGCAAGTGCAATGCATCTCTTGCCGAAATGCGCATTCTTGGCCGCATCGACCCCAAGACCCGCGAAGAGCTCAAACTTGGCCAGTCTGAACGCGCCAAAATTGAAAAGGAACTGATGAAAATCAGCTATCTGCTTGAAAAGAAACCTGAAGATGAAGAAAAACTCATCTTCAAAAAAGCCATGCTGCTGCATCGCATGAACTTCTTCTCACGCGAAGCTGAAACCTGGCGCGAATTCCTCAAAAAATTCCCCGAAACCAAAAAGAAGTCAACCGCCAACGCTTATCTTGCCATTGCCCTGAGAAAATGGGGCTATCTGCTTTACAGCCAGAAGAATAAAGATGAAGCCGCCCAGCTGTTCCTCGAAGCTACCGAAGCCAACGCGATGGACGCCGAAGCCTGGAGCTGGCTTGGCCGCGTGAAAATGGAAGCCGGCAAGAACGACGAAGCGAAGGCCGCCTACCTCAAATCTCTCGAAGCCAACCCCGGCGATAAGGTTTCCATAAACTTCCTCAGAAAACTGAAAGCAACCATCCCTGCCGAACTGCTTACCCCAAGAGCTGATGACAAAAAGTGAAAATCTCAAAGAGCTGACCGGCGATTTTCTCGCACAGTTTTCGCCGGCAGTTCTTAAACAGGTCGATGCGCTGTTTGAACAACTCAAATCAGACAGCGCCAGCAAGCTTGCGGTGAATTTCGGGCTGGCAATGCCACCCGAAATGCGCCGCAGGATACTTGCAGACA
>CAZFUG010000520.1:0-1895 GCA_964522035.1 uncultured bacterium | reverse complement strand
CCAGCGAAAATCGCATAAAAGAACTCAAAATCGGTTTCTCAATGGAATATATGCCATGCGGTACAACAAAAGCCAATGCCGTGTTCTTCAGAATCGGCGTTCTGGCCTATAACCTTTTCAGGCTGTTCAAAATGGCAGCAATGCCAAAGGAATGGGCTAAACACACGGTTCAAACAATCAGATGGAAGTTTTACCAGACCGCAGGAAAGCTTATAATGCACGCTGGACAAATGTGGTTCAAAGTCAGAAAAAACTGTTTAAGCCTATTCGAGGAGGTGAGATCCCTAATCAGAGAGTTCGCAGAATCAACTGCCTGACCCCAAAAAAATCAAACGCAATGAGAAAGGAGAATCATGTAATGCCCCCCGCCGTCAAGACACTTTTTTGAAAAATTTAAGGTGTTTCCTTTCATAGTTTTTCAAGCGGCCTTTTTTAGGGCGTTTTGGTAGTAAATTATTGCCGGTGCTTCATAATTAAGCGGCTGGCTGGGTCTTTGATAATTATACTGTTCAATAAACTTTGCGATTGCAGTCCTGAGCTGTTTCGGGCTTTCGAATTCGTTGATGTAGATGCAATCGTATTTCATGGTTCTGAAGAAACGCTCAGTTCTGGCATTGTCCGTGGCGCGTCCCTTTCCATCCATCGATATCTTAATCCCAAGGCTATTCAGAAGGCCGGTATATTCTTCATTCGTGAAATGTCCGCCCTGGTCGCTGTTGATGATTTCAGGCCTGCTTTTTGCCAGAGCACGATTAAGACAGGTAATTACAAAGCCTTTTTCCAGCGTTGTGGACAGTTCGTAATCGATTACATACCGACTGAACCAGTCCAGAATTACGAACATATACATGAATCCCTGTTCCATGCGGATATAGGTGATATCAACTCCCCAGGCTTGGTCAGGCCTTACTATTCCAAGATTTCGAAGCAAATAAGGCTTAATGTACTTTGAATGAAGCAGCTTACTAAGGTTGGGGCCTGGATAGATTGCCTGAATACCCATCAAGCGCATTAACCTCCTGATCCGTTTCCGATTAACGATTATTCCGTCATTCCTCAAGATGCCGCTGATGATGCGGTATCCATAAGTAGGAAATTCCGTATGTATTTCATCAATTCGGTGCATTAACCAGATGTTGGCTGCGGATTCTTTGCTGATAGTCTCCTTTCTGTATGCGCTTGTTCTATTTACCCCGGCCAGCTCTGATTGCCGCTTTATTGATATGCTGGGATTCGATAAGTCGAGCATTTCAAGCCTTTTTAGTCTTGATGCCGAGTTGTGCAGATTTTTTTTTCAACCAGTCGACATCGAGAGTCAACTGGCCAACCAGCTTTTCCAGATCCTGAGTTCTTTCTTTTTCGGCTTTAAGCTCCTTTTCCGCCTCAGTTTTTCCGCGCTTAAAGGCTCCCTGGGAGTATTCCAGAAATTCTGCCTTCCAACGACTAAGCATATTGGGGTGGACTTCATACTTTTGAGCGACCTGAGCAAGAGTCAGCTCTTCCTTCAGGAGCTCCAGAACAGCTTTAATTTTATATTCGGGTGAATGGGCGTTGCGTTTATTCATAGTGAATTCATTCTAACTTATTTTTTTCAATTTTTTGTCTCACCATTGGGGAGCATTATATCAAGCGGTATTGCTGCGCCTGAAAGACAATATGATGCATTAAAAACACAAGAATATCAGGCGCATAAAACCAAAATGATCGAATTTTCTTTCGACCTGGCTCCGAAAATTCCAATTTTCAGATTTTTCGGGACGTTCAACAGGCCGAAAACTCCAAAACCCGTTCCACAAAAAATAGCAACGCTATTTTTCGGAACCACTTGTCGCTTAACGTCATATGTAATATCATATAGATATGATTAAGTCTTTTCGTTGTAAAGAGACCGAAAA
>CAZFUG010000519.1:1424-1900 GCA_964522035.1 uncultured bacterium | reverse complement strand
GGCCGGGTAATAGCTGTGATTTCAGCGGCAATATCGGGCAGACGCTCGTCGGCTTCCCGCCACTTCTCAGGCCTGCCGGCGTCAGGGTGCTGATCAGCGACCTCTTCTGGAACGAAGAGCCCCAGGCCGTTCTGCGGCAGCTCTCAAACAATGCGGCTTTACTGGTTATCGTGCAACTGCTCGCCGAACCGGATATTCTGCCGCCGCTGTCGGGCAATGTGAGAATTCTTGACTGCGAAAGCGGTGAGGCGGTCGAAGTGGTTGCTGAAGAAGGTCTGCTGCGGGAATATCAGGCAAATTTTGCGCGGCACCAGGAATATTGGAAACGTAGCTGTACGAGAGCTGGCGCCGTCTTTACCCGTTGTGTGGCCGGCAGTTTTCTTCAGGAAATGGTGCCGGAAGAACTGCTGAAAAACGAAATTCTCATGACCAGGAGCAGATGATGCCATTTTTCATGAGCCCGGAGGCCCTGTGGG
>CAZFUG010000519.1:0-1414 GCA_964522035.1 uncultured bacterium | reverse complement strand
TGACCATAAGCGTTCTGGCCGCTGTTTATCTGTTCAGAAAACAGGCCAGAGACGTTAAGGTGTCGTCGCTGATGTTTTTCGGACGACGGCAGACGCCGGCTGAAGGCGGTCGCAAATTGACCGTGCCGCAGACGCCTTTCATTCTGCTGATCGAAATTGCAGTTCTGGTGCTGCTGGTTCTTGCAGCCGCGAACCCGCGCGCTATTACCGGCGAAAAACTGATTCCAGTGATACTGATTCTTGATGATTCTCTGTCGATGGGGGTGAATGCACCAGACAGCCCCAGAAGCGCAGCGCTCAGATATATCGAAAAGGTGGTTTTTGCTGCTCCTTCGACGCGTATTACCATGATCAGGGCTGGAAATCAGCCGGAAGTGATCGGCAGACATGATATGACGCCGGCTGAAGCTGCAGCGATGCTTTCAAATTGGCACTGCCATGCGGCTGATGCCGATCTTTTCAAGGCGTTGCGTTATGTGAACGAGAGTTTTACGCCTGATACAGGTGTTCTCGTTTTTACTGACCGCCCGCCCGAAAAAAGCCCCGAAGGTCGAATGCAGTGGCTGTCTTTCGGTAAACCGCTGAGCAACGTTGCCATTACCGCCGCAAGCCGTTATGCGCTCGGCGGAACAGACAGATGTTTTGTTGAATTTACCAGTTTCGCCGCAGAATCATGCCGGCTCGAGGCCGAAATTATGCTGCCTGATCAGAAGCGGCTTGTTGAAAGTGTCGATACCATGCTCAAGCCCGGCGAAACACGCCGCGTCAGATTTGTGGTAAAAGATACCGGCCAGGCAGTGCAGGCAAAAATAAAGAATGACCCGGTTGCTTTCGATAACGTCGCCTGGCTGATGCCGATCAGGCGTGCATCGCTCGATGTGGCGGTCGACCTGGACTCGAAACTGTTACAGCAGACGGTAACCAGGGCAATTGAAGCATCCGGACTGGCCAAAGTTAACGGGTCATCGTCACAGCTGCTTTTTACAACCCGGCAAACTGCACCTTTAAATGACAGTCTCTGGCAGTTTATTTTCAGGGTAGCTTCACAGCCGGCCGCTTTTTCCGGCACAGTTTCTCTTGACAAGGGGCATCCGTTGACGGCCGGCCTGCCACCGGTTCGAGCCGCCTGGGTAGTCGACCCTGCCCTGAAGGCAGAGGGTCAGATTCTCATGTCTGCCGGGAATGTTCCATTACTTGAAATTCAGGGAAGACCCGAACAAAACCTGAAGGCAGTTTTCAATTATACTCCCGAATATTCTGACCTGCATAAAAGCGCTCTCTGGCCTGCTCTTTTCTATAACCTCCTTTCCTGGCGGCAGCAGTTTGCCCCAGGTCCTGCGGCTTTCAATTTCCGCAGCGGTTCCGATATTACCGTGTCATTGCCGACAGAGGTTGACAGGGCCGAAATGCTTTC
>CAZFUG010000518.1:0-1905 GCA_964522035.1 uncultured bacterium | reverse complement strand
TTGAACTGCCTTTTCAACCAGAGAAAATTGGCCATCAGGCCGAGAAAAAGAATGCAAACGCCTATCAGAACACCTTCTGCGAGTTTAGAAGAGGCAACAAAAGGGTTGCCCATCATTATCAGGTCAGAATTAGTACCGACAAAGACTCCGAGAAACATCGGCAGCACCGAAAAGCCCACAAATACAAGCAGCATGACGACCCAGTTGTTTCTCGCCTCCACCAGGCTGCTGAATAAGACGCGCCTGATAAAAACGGCAAACAGGCCGTAACCAAGAGTGTAGCTCATGAAGGTCAGCATTGCGATAGAGGCCTCGTTGAGGTCGCCGGTATACGATACACCTGCCAGACCCGAGAAAATATTGACCACCAGCACTGTAAAAGCGGTCATCAGTGCGACCCATGCCATGCCCCCCGCTGCGCCGGAAGACAAAATGAAAGCCATACGGCGGCCGGTCGGCCCAGCAGGCAGATCGCGAGCCACCCTTTCAGAGATTCTGTCACGTTCAGACACTGTGACCATAGTCATTACCACAAGAACAGCGCACACCACACCGCCCCAGAGAATGATAAACCTGGCACTTGAAAACTCAAACGCCCAGTAAATGGCAATCGCCAGAGTCAGCAGCCAGCCGCCCGTCGCAGTAAGGCGTACCGGCCGCATACGATCAGCGCCGGTCGGTTGAATTACAGCAACTGCAGCCTTGAAAAGCAGATAAATAAGAAACAGCGAGAGAATCAGAATATTCGAATACAGAGCCGGCCCGCCAATAAAACCTGCAAAACGCACGCCGCCATATCGTACGATCTCTGAGCCCATCCCCATTAGACTGAAGTAAGAAGTTATCTGCAGAAAAATGCCGGCGCCTCTGAAAAACTGCTGTGAGTGAGCATCCTGCGATAGAGCGGCAAAGCATATCTGCACCATGGCCCCGATTGAACTGAAAAGAAGACCAGTCAGAAGCCCCATCAGAGTCATCGACAGATCAACCCCGCTTAAAAAGAAGGTCATGAACATGAACGGCGAAAAAGCGCTGAAAATAAGGAGAATAAACACCATGCCGGCCGCAAACTTGCCCATGATAATCTTTTCAGGGGTTATCGTGGTTATAAAAAGCAGCTCGTCAGAGCCTTCAGTCTGCTCTTTCGCAAATTTCACACCGTTGAACACTGGGATCAGCACATAACTGGCGAAAAACAGAATTCCGAAAAGAAACTCAAGGGCGTCTGAGCCGACACTTCGGCTGGTCATACCCTTTTCGGCGATTGAAAAGCTCAATACCATGCATTGAAAAATAAGAAAAAGAATCAGAACCCCCCAGAAGAAACGGCCGCGCACTACCTGGCGCAATTCTTTGACAATTATGGGATTCAACAGGTCATCGCAACGGTCGAACACATTCTGAAGGCTGCTCATTGCACTTCACCCCTGGTAATGTTCATGAATACCGACTCAAGATTCTGCTGCCTGAACTTGAACTCGACAAGCCGGTGACCGGCTGCCAGCGCTCTTGCGATGATTTCGGCCGCCTCTTCGTCGCTGCCGGCAAAGTCGCATTCAAAGGTTTTACCGTTAGCGACAAGGTTTTCGATACCAGGTTCAAGAACGAGAAACCGGCTCAGGCCTTCCGGGTCAGTAAGAGGCCTGATGATCAGCTTTCGGGTTGGCTGGTCGTGGTTGGTCACCTCTTCGATAGTACCGAACTTCAGCATCCGGCCCTGCTCGATGATCAAAGTCGAAGTGCAGATCTCAGACAATTCACTGAGAATGTGTGAGCTGATGAGAATTCCCTTGCCCTGCCTCGACAATACCCGCAACAGTTCGCGCAATTCGATGCGGGCCCGCGGATCGAGGCCGGCCGCCGGCTCATCCATCAGCAGAAACTTCGGGTCGTTGATCAACGCCC
>CAZFUG010000517.1:0-1926 GCA_964522035.1 uncultured bacterium | reverse complement strand
CCCGGCCAGGTCTGGAAGATGCCATTTAAAAAGACCGGCGGCATTTCGGATATAATCAAAGAGCTCGATGGCAACACTGAAATCGCAGTAGTCAATGCTAAAAATGCCGTCAATGACCAGGCCATCGAATTCAAAAACACCGGCAGCCGCAATCTGATCTTTTTGCAGGGTACCGATGTTACCGGACTGGTGTCGGTTAAAGCTGTTGGCGTTCTTGTGCCGAAAGAAGGGCAGGTCACTTTCAGAGAAGTTCTGTTGATCGTCGATGATGCGATTGCCTCTGAAATAACCAGCTATATTGGCGGGCAGGGCATCAACTGGTTTTTGAAACGCGGTTCTGAAAACATTCGCAAAGGTCTGCCCTTTACCCCGGTTCTTGAGAATATCAATATGGACAGAGACGCTGAAGGCCGTATGGTCTATGTTTTCAGCGGCAGAGGTAAAGTCGCCCGCTGATTTTCAATTAACGCATCTGATTCATGCAGTGCGCCCGGTTGCAGAGTTTTTCTGGCCGGGCGCCTTTTATTTGTGGTGATACCCGAGAACCATGCCGTGCTTCTTGAATAATTCACGGCGAAACAGCGGATTATAAGCGAAATAGGTGGCAAGGCTCCATAGATCCTTGGCGTTGGTTTTAAAATCAAAGGCACGCTTGAGAATGCTGACCGGGTGGTTGAACCGTCGCCTTGCCCAGAAGCATATCTCGGTCAATTCGTCAGGGGTCATGCGCGCCGGTTTGAACACGCAGTCGCCAAAATGGTAACGCTCATCGAGCCACCAGCGATCATACAGCAGTCTGCCCTGGCTCTGCATTTCTTCGTATAACGGCGTGCCCGGGTAAGGACTGAGAATATTGAAAGCAGCGAAGCAAAACTTCTGGTCGATGGCCCACTGAACGGTTTTTTTTATCGATGCCGTGTCGTCGGCATCATAACCGATCAGAAATGCGGCCCAGAGCTGAAAACCGATGTCTCGGATTTTCTCGATTACCGGAGCATAGCTGTCGAGATGCATATTGCAGTTTTTGCCCATCTGTTGCAGATTTTCGGGGTTTGTCGATTCGAACCCGACCACCAGACCGGCGCAGCCGCTGCGCTTCATCAGATCCATCAACTCTGGGTCTTCGGTAAAGCTCAGACTTGCCTGCCCGATCCAGCGCTTTTTCTGGGGAATAAGCAGGCGAAACAGTTCTTTTGCCGCATCTGCCTGCGCTATAATGTTGTCGTCAACAAAAAAGACAAAATTCTGCGGCTGCTCAGCGAGTTCTGCCACGACTTCGGCTGGCGGGCGGTAACAGTGCGTTCTCTGATAAAGCGAACCGGTGGCGCAGAAACGGCAATGATTCGGGCAGCCCCGGCTGAATTGCGTAAGACGCAGCGGCAGGTAACTTTTGCCGTTGAAGATTTCCCAGCGGGTGCGAAGGCCACCGAGTCGGGGCGGAAAGTGACCATGATAAACCGGTTTCAGCCTGCCGGCAGCAAGGTCGGTAACCATCTGCGGGAACACTTCTTCGGCGTCGCCAAGCAGGATTGTGTCGGCGTGCTGCGCCGCTTCTTCGGGGATCATCGAGACATGAAACCCGCCGAGAGCCACTTTGACACCCCGCTGGCGGAATCTGGCCGCAATTTCGTAAGAACGCCTGGCGGTATAGATTTCGACATTGATGCAGACGAGGTCTGTGGGCTCGCTGTAAGGGATTCTTTCGTAACGGTCATCAAAAAGCGCGAATTTGCAATCGTCGGGCAGCAACCCGGCAAGAACCGCGAAAGTAAGAGGTTCCATGCGCCCGCGGTCATGATAGGGGCGGCCGTTAACCAGGCCCATATTTGGTTTGATGAAGGTGACTTTCATATTTCTCCGGATTTGTTCTCGAAAAGTTCACAATTGCTGAACCCAGGATGAATACCGATTTTTTTGTGAATGTCG
>CAZFUG010000516.1:0-1931 GCA_964522035.1 uncultured bacterium | reverse complement strand
CTCGACAAGATCGGTTCCCGCCGCGACGCTATGCAAAAGGCTCTCAAAGAATTTATTGCCGCCGCCAAAGATCATCAACAGGCGACTGCCGAAAAAGACGAGCATTATGCCGAACAGGTGCTCAAGCGCTGGCATGCGGCCTTGCGTGAATATTACGATGCTGCCCGCAACCAGTTTATGAACCTGGGTTTATTTCAGAACGGCGACCTCAATCTTGTGCCTTTCCTCAAAGAACTGCGCAAAGACATGGAAGCTGGAAACCAGAAGGTCCTTCTTGTAGAGGCTGTTCCAAACACCAGAAATACAGATTTCGTCATGCGCAATGTCATGCCCGACAGTTTCCCGGGCTCACTCTGAACCGCCGGTGCCGTTGATGAAAAAGCCGTGTCTGAATTATCTTCTTGCAGCCGCTGTCATGATCATGCCAGCCAGCCTTTCTGCTGCAGCAGCCCGCACTCAGGCAGATAAGCGGCTCGAAATCAGACAGAATGCCGAACTATCGGCACCTTACAATCTGCAGAAGTGTCTTGCACGCGCCGAAGAGCTGTTTCGCGGCAATGACTACCGTGAAGCTCTGATTTTTTATTATGAAGGTCTGGCAATGACAACCAATGAAGAGGTCAAAGCCAAGCTGCATTTCCGTATCGGCGAGTGCCTCGAAGTGGTGCGGCGCTTTGATTTTGCCGCTTATCACTACAAGCTCGCCATGCAGGGAAAATTGCCAGAGCTGCTTGCCAGCCGCGCCGTGATGAAGCTTGAACACCTGCCTGAGCTCGCTCAGACAGAAGAGGCAAGTCGTCTGTTTAACAGGGCAATGGCTCTTTATGCCAAGCGCAACATTCGCGAAGCAATCGATGATTATCTGGCAAGCCTGCGCCTGATGCCGACTCTGATGGCCAAAGACGAGTCGGGGCTGATCGAAGACGCGGTCAAATATCTGACCTTTCTCTCTGAGACGAAAGAGCGTGAGCCAGACAGGCTGCTGAAGCTCGCTACTCTTCTCGAACTGCGCGGCGATACAGAAAAAGCCACTCAGACTCTCCAGCAGATCATTATCATTTATCCCGACTCCGACCAGGCAGGTCAGGCAGAAGAGAAGCTCGAACAGTTTTCTGCGAAAAAGACAGCCTATGTTGAGCCGACCAGCCCCAAAAATGAGCTTTCTGAAGTCGTTACCGAAGAGCAGGTTGTGCTTTTCCAGGACAGCTTTTCATTCACCGCTGCCGGTACCATATCGAGAGAACTGGACGGAGCCGCCTTTACTTTGCGCGCCAGTAACGAGCGAACCGGTATTCCTGCCGACCGCTTTGAGATTTTTTCCATTACTTTGGGCGGCGGCAGTGAGCAGCGTGATTTTGTCTTTACTGCCGAAGAGGGCATCGACCAGAAAAATCTTCGCTTTGAGGCAGAAGGAATAAGATATACGGTTGTGTTTTCTGCGGTTAATCAGACCAGTGGCTATATTCAGGATTTATACGGTGGCGGGCGTCGTTCTGTGACACTGTTCTCTAATATTGCAGTACAGCTCAAAGTCGAGCGAATCGAAGAGTAAAGGAGCCGGGCGTGTTTTTTCAGATTTTTGGTTACGTCTTCGGTCTTTTTATGGCTCTGCACTACTATGTTTTTCTGATTTTCCTGCCTGCTTTAATTGACAGCCTGCTCAAAGATAATTAACTTGGCAAACAGGAAAAATCTGGTATCATGTTTGACTGTACCGCAGATTCTTCTTGTGTGACTCGGGGGATGGCATGAAAACGAGGTTTACCGAAAAAAAGCTCGCCTCGCTGACTAGGCAGGAATTGTACAATCTTGCCCGTGAGCTTGATATTGCCGGTCGTTCCAGCCTTTCACGTCAGGAACTGATAAAAGTTCTGTCGCTGCTTCTGGTTGAACCGCCCGTCAGCAGAGGCCTGAATAAAGTCTCTGCGACT
>CAZFUG010000515.1:0-1946 GCA_964522035.1 uncultured bacterium | reverse complement strand
GCCCTGTATTTTGCCAGTCAGCCTGGCGAATACAGGGCACTTTTCGATCTGTTTATGTTCTGTTGCGGCCTTTTTCAGGCTTTCTGAGGCTTGCGCATGGCGAAATATGCAAGTGTGGCGCAGAGAAACAGGAATGCCATCACGGCGCGGGACTGGCTGCCCGGGGCTTCACCGGCAACTTCGATTTTGCCGTCGGCAGTGACCAGATAGGCCTGTTCCCATTTGCCGAGATCGACGCTGGCTTCAACAGCTGCACCATTCAGCATGGCTTTGACCGCAAAAGTCTGAACCTTGGCTTTCTGCATCTGTTCGTTAAGGGCTGTGATTTCAGCTTCTTTGGCAGTTATCGCTGCAGCATCAGGGGTTGCAGTCGCTTTGAGTTCACGCATGGCGATTTTGGCTGCCGAAATCTTTTCGACGAGGTCGTCGGTTGCCGGGTAAACAGCGGGTGAAACCTTGTGGTAACTGCCCGTCAGCTGCTGGCCGTTGATTTCGACATTGCTGAGCTGGGTTGAGGCAAGGTGAATACCGGGTTTGTTGATGCCTTCAAGCAGGCCCGGGCTCTTTTCGGCGATGCCCATTAGTACCATGATGAAAACGCCAGTCAACGCGGCGCCGGCAATCAAACCAGATGAATACAGAACGCCGGTTTCGCGTTTTTCTTCGAGATCGGGGTCGGCGGTTCTGGTTTCAAGAACCCAGCGGATAATGCCACCGGCCATGATCGGCACTGACAGAGACAACGGCAGATACAGACCGACTGCGAAGGCCAGCGAGTTGATGCCAAGCAGTTCAACGCCGAGGGCGATGAACATGCCGCTGATTACCAGATTCCAGGGTAGGTTGCCGCCGATAACCCCGTCAACGACGAGTTTCATCAGGTTTGCCTGCGGGGCCGGCAGTTCGCCGGTGGTGATCGCGTCTTTGAGCAGATACATGACGAAGCCCATCGTCAGACCAGAGGTAAGGACTCCGATGAATTCGCCGACCTGCTGATGCTTTGGGGTTGCGCCAATGAGAAAACCGGTTTTCAGATCCTGTGAGGTGTCGCCGGCGATGGCGGCGGCGATACAAACAAATGCGCCAACGGTGAGAACCGCGATTTTAACGTTCGGCATGCCAGCCATGCCGGCAAGAATGAAAATAATGCAGGTCAGCAGCAGGGTTGCGATCGTCATACCAGAGATCGGGTTTGACGAAGAACCCAGCAGGCCGACGATACGCGACGATACAGTCACGAAGAAAAAGCCGAAGACCACGATCAGAATGCCGGCGATTGCCGAAATGCTGAATGAATGAAAAATAGTGGCATTGAGAAAAACTGTGGCGATGGTGGCAAGAGCCAGAGAGCCACCGAGAATTACGCTCATCGGCAGATCGAGATCGGTTCTTACTGTTGCTTCACCTGAATTTTTGCCGAGCTGTGAAAAGCCCGCCTTGAAGCTCGAAAGAATGACCGGAATCGACTTGATCAGCGAGAAAATACCGGCAAATGCTACGCCACCGGCGCCGATATAACGAATGTAGCGTGACCAGATACTGCCCGGGCCCATGTTGCTGATCAGATTAGTCATTTCAGGGTAGATGGGAGAAGTGCAGTGTTCGCCAAACAGAGTGATCAGCGGAATCAGCACCAGCCAGCCAAAAATACCGCCGCTGAGCATGATGGCCGCAATCTGCGGTCCGATGATGTAGCCGACGCCAAGCAGTTCAGGGGTGACTTCTGCACCGATTTCGGCACCTCTGAAACCTGGAACATGTGTTGCCGGCTCCTTGCTCCAAAGGCCGAATAGACGGTTGTGCATCAGCGCCTGATAGAGAGCCCCGATGCCCATTCCCTGAAACAGGGTTTTGGCTTTCGAAATGTCGCCCTGACCGGCAACGAGAACTTCGGCGCAGGCTGTTCCTTCCGGGTATGGCAGTTTTCCGTGTTCCTGCACAATCAG
>CAZFUG010000514.1:0-1994 GCA_964522035.1 uncultured bacterium | reverse complement strand
GCGCTGACCAGCTGATTTTTTGCATCGGCTATCCAGCGAAATTCCTGTCGGTCTCTCGCGATTTCTGTTTCCTGAATGAGATTGGTGACAAACAGAGTAACCAGCAGTCCAAAAACCAGAGAGATTACTGTCTCTGAATGGGTCAACCACCATAACGACTGTTTGAGAGGGATTGTCTCGCGCCAGAGAAGAAGAAATATGCTCAGCATGGCAACGAATGAAAGCAGCATAGTGGCCTTGATCGCCCCAAGACGGGCCTGCTTCAGCATGTCGTTCCAGTCTTCTGCCAGCACATCGATGCAAAGAAGCACCAGTATCTCATTGGTCTTTGGGTCTGGCACCGGCACAAACGCCGAAACAAAAGTTCCGTATTCATCGGTGTATGGACCGATGACAGCCGGTAAACCGTCATCAAAAACTTTCCAGACCCTGGGGTCAGGCTTTTCATAAACGGTGCCAACCGGTGAAGCAAGCGGATCATCAGGCGCATAGTTCTCTGGCCCGAAAACCAGGATAGATCCTCTTCTGGCAACGGTATATATGCCACGCAAACCTGAATGTGAGCGGCTGTATGCCTGCATCTGACTTCGCAGACGCAGAAAGGACGGATGCTTTTCATCTTCCGCGGTAAAAGAGAGATCACGAATTCGATCATGATTGAGCGTCTGGGCAATGGCAATGCCACTTCTCAGAGTTTCATGGCGAAATGTGCTGTCATAGGCTTTACCGCGCCAGTCAGTGACCCACCAGCCGGCAGCCAGAAGCATTGGCAACAAAAGAGGCAGAAAAAGCCGGCGGAAAATAAGAGAATCTTCACTTTCCGGCATTTTGCAACGGAAATGCAGCCAGAGCCCGATCATGATCATAATGGCGCAGAGAGCCCTGAAAGCCACTACCGGTATGCCCGTGGCAGTCTGGAAATCAACCGAGTTAAAACTTTCTGAAGGCCAAAGACCGGAAGGTGCAACCAGAAGGCCGGCAAAAAAACCATAAAAAACCATAAAAATGACAGA
This sequence comes from uncultured bacterium, assembly GCA_964522035.1. Classification (GTDB taxonomy): domain Bacteria; phylum Muiribacteriota; class Ozemobacteria; order Ozemobacterales; family Ozemobacteraceae; genus Rifleibacterium. Next base: position 981 of record CAZFUG010000514.1, on the reverse strand, counting down.
CAGAATAAGTGACCAGCTGCCATTTTTCCGTGCATCATGGAGAAGAACCCAGGACGCCAGCATGGCGCCCGGTAATGCCAGAAAATAGCGGCATCCGTTTATAAGCGAATCGAAACCGTAGAAACCACAGGAAACTGCCAGCAGCATAAAAAAGAAGCTGAGCCAGCGCGGCACATGAAACCCCCGCTGAATCGAAAGACTGCGTCGGCCAAATTCCATCAATGCAAGAAAAGAGGATATCAGCATTGCAACCCGGGCAAGGCTCAACCAGAAACCATTTGTGACAAAAATTGCCCAGAGATCGAGCCATTCGTTTATGCCATGCAGAAAACCGAACAGCGCAAATGATTTCCAGTGCAGCTGATTCTCTTCACGCAGCACAGAAAGTCGCCATGCCACGATCGACAGCATGAAAAACGCAATGCCGTAAAGGAAATAGATATAGTCAAGCTGGCTTGCAAACCAGTTCTCTGACATGACTCAAATCTCTCGATTCTCTATTATTTTGGCTTTTTGTTCAGGGTATGTATAAGCCCCATTATATCGGTCCGCACTAAATAAAACAACCCCTGTCGCACCGGGCGACAGGGGCTTGAATTCAGACTTTACAGCCTGGCGCGACTCATGGCGGCCATCGCTTCGAGGCCGATGGTCAACATTCTTTCTTTACCCTTTGTTACCTTTTCACCATGCGGGTCATAATTGCCTTCATCCCACTTGAGGGGGTTGCCGTCGACGGTGGCGATGGCACCGGCTCTTATGCCGCGAAGAGAAGCGATGACATAGAGGGCTGAAACTTCCATTTCAACGCCAGGAACGCCGGCCTTGCTGTATAATTCAAGCGAAGAAGGCAGCACGCCCGGGTAGAAAAGATCGCTGGTAACCATGATGCCGCGGCGATATGGTGCCTGCATTTCTTTGCAGACCTTTTCAATGGCCTGACTGACTTCTACGTCGGCAATCGCCGGGTAACCGAGCGGC
>CAZFUG010000513.1:0-1997 GCA_964522035.1 uncultured bacterium | reverse complement strand
CAAAGTCTACAACCCTGTGCGTTATATCGAGGTTATTGCCGCGAAATTTTTTGACAGCACCGAATCATACCGCGAAACAATGAAACTGATTGCTGCCGGAAAATCTTATCGCGAGCTGGTGAGCCGGATCAAAGATCAAAGTCAGCTGTTTCGTGAACTGTTACCCCCGCCCGATGCTTCCGGATACCAGAAAATTCAGAAATCTCTGCTGGAAATCGAAAGAATACAGGAAAATCTGAAAGACCAGAAAACCCGCCTTGATTCACTCGGAGCCCTGAAGGTAGCCCTTGATGAGGCGCTGAAGGCGCGTGAAAAAGTTGCCAGACTGAAATATATGAACGCTTATCAGCAGCTTGAAAGCACGCATAGGGCTCTGAATGCTGAAACTGATAAAAAAACGCAGGCAGAAGCAGACTTGCTGAAGAAGCGGGGTGAAATGAAGATGCTGGCGGCCGAGATCGAGAAGCTCGAGGCCAGCATCGAGGCTGATAAAAATTCTTCTCTCTACCGTGACCAACAACTGCTTATTGAAATCAAAAGGGAATTCGAACGCAATTCTATACGACAAAAAGAGGTCGAAAAGCGGCTTGCTGCGCATCGGTCAGAAATTGATAAACTGAATGCAAAAGCAACAGAAACTGCTGAGGCAATTGAAGATTCCTGGCAGAACCTTGCAGACCTGTTCTCTGAAATGGCGATGCTTTCTGATGCCGGTGAATTAACGACAGATCGAACAATTGAAGCTTATAACATTGAATATCAACGTTTAAATAAGTTCTTTGGCGATCGCTGTGATGCTCTTAATGAAGAGCTGGCCGCTTCTGAATACCGGCAGAAGCAGATCGAAGAAGAAATTTCCGCGAAAGCCCGCGAAATTATTGATCTCAGAAAGCGCAAAGAGGCTTTCCCTGCCGCAGACGGATTTGAGAACCTTGAAGCCCGCCTCACTGCCGAAAAAATAAGTTTCCAGCCGCTTTTTCGCATGCTCGAGCCAGCCAGCGAGATGACCGGGCCTGTTGCAAGAATAATCGAAGAGATTATCGGCCCCCGATGCCTGTGCACGGTTTTTGTCGCAGAAGCCAGTCACAAAAAAGCCCGCGCCGAAGTTGTGGCCGAACCTTTCAATATTGCGGTTTATTCGCAACTTGAGAAAAGAGAAACAGCTGCGCTTCCAGGCGGTCTGAGGCGCTTTTTAAATTTTTCCGGCGAGTACGCCGTGCAGGCTGAAAGCTATGTGTCCCGACTGCTTGATAAGTTCAGATATGTTGTCAGCGAAGACGCTTTCTGGAAAAGCTCAGAAGATAATCTGGTCTGCGCTAATGGTCTTGTTCGTGAGAATGGCACTGTAAGAAGAGTTGAATCAAGCTCTAATCGTTATATTGGCTCAGCCGCCCGTGAAGCAACGCGACAGGCCCAGATCGATGCAATTGAAGGAAAGAAATACGAACTCGAGCTTGATCTAAAAGTGAAAACTGAAAAGCTTGTTTTAACCCGTGATTTGTTGAGTTCAGCCAGGCGCTATTCGGCCAGTCTTACCAGATTTCCGCCTCCATCTTTCCGGCGGTTGCAACAGGAATATTTCGATATCCGCGAGAGAATCGGCGTTGTGACCGGCAGCATTGCAGACGAAGAGAAAGTCTCGAAGAACTCACCGTTGAGCAGATGAGTCGCCAGGAAAAAATCAGGGCAGGGGAGGCGCGCCTCCAGAATACGGATTTTGCGGAGTTAAACGCCCGCATAAATGCGGATGTGGCGCGAAAAAAAGAATGTGAGCGTCAGTTTAAGGCATGCATTGAAAGTGAAGTTGCCTGCAAAATCTGCGTTGAACAGGCAGAAAAAGAGTCTGGCAAACTCGAAATTCTTTTAAAAAATTGCGAAGAAGACCTCGAAAAGCAGCAACGCCAATTGCTTTCACTGTTGCCAGACGTAACAGAAGCCGACCTGAATCATTTTGTCTATGTAACTTCCCGGGGTCAGCAGATTAAATCTGAAAATCT
>CAZFUG010000512.1:0-2012 GCA_964522035.1 uncultured bacterium | reverse complement strand
TTCTGCTTCATTGCTGATTGGCTCGACATCTTTAGGCGCGTGCTGCGGCAGGCTGAAACCCTGTTGCATGACGACTTCGGCAGTCAGAACAAAGACCGGGGCGCTGCGCATCGGCCGGGAATCGAGCGAGCGGCGCGTCACTTCACAACTGCTGATCTGGTTGCTGCGACAGTTGAGACGGCGGCTGACGGCTTTCAGGACGTCGTCGGTAGTGTATTCGAGGCTGACTTCAAGCTGTCTGATCAGCAGTTTCATTTTTTCATTCCTTTGTTAGCTGGATCCTGATACGAGCAAAGTCAGTTTAACCAGCCTGTCGGTCTGGTCTGCCTGAATATTGCTTTTATCCGGGAGAAATTCAGTGATATCCGACAGCATCAAGGCAGATGATGCTGCGTGTTTGAGGCAAATTGCTATTTTTTCAGAGAATTTGCTGCAAGCCAGCCGGTCGAGAAGGCTGCCTGCAGATTGTAGCCGCCGGTATCGGCGTCGATGTCGATTATTTCGCCGGCGAAATAGAGGTTTTTGACGATTTTTGATTCCATGGTCGCTGGGTTGATCTGGCGGGTCGAAACACCGCCGGCGGTAACGATCGCCTGTTCCCAGGGGGCGCTGCCGGTTATGGTGAATTTCAGCTCTTTGAGCCAGTTGCGCAGCAGGCGGCGCTGAACGGCAGTGACCTGGGCTATTTTCAGTGAAGGACTGAGCCCGAGCTGCTGCAGGCAGAACTGGCGCATGCCGGCCGGCAGCAGTTTGGCGACGACTTCGTCGAGGCGCGCATTGTGGTTTTCTTCAAAGTCGCGCAGAATGCGGCGGTCGAGTTTGGCGTGGTCGAGGGCGGGTTTGAGGTCGACGAATATTTCGCAGAGGTGGCCGGCATGAACCGCAGGCACCGCCTGACGGCTCAGGGTAATGATAATCGGGCCTGAGAGGTTGCCGTCGAGAAAAGTCATTTCGCCGAATTCGGCGGCGACCTTTTTGCCGTTCACCCGCAGTTCGGCTGAGACATTGCGCAAAGCGACGTCTTTAAGATATTCGGGCATGGGTTCCGGCGTTTTTAAGGCGACGAGCGAGGGCAGGGGGGTGACGATCTCATGCCCGCACGCCTGGGCAAATTTGAGTCCGTCGCCGGTCGAGCCGGTAGCGGGGTAAGACAGGCCGCCGGTGGCGAGCAGAGTTGCCGCAGCCAGCCAGGGTTTGCCGCCGGCAATGGCGCCGAGGCATTGCCCTTTTTCGACAATCAGGCCGGTGACCGGGCGGTTGACCACCAGCTGCACCCGTCGGCGTTCGATGGCTTTGTGCAGACAGGCTACCGCTTCGACGGCACGGCCGGAAGCGACAAAAACGCGGCCGCCGCGTTCTTCGACGGTCGGCAGCCCTTCTTTATTAAAGAATTCAACCAGGTCGGTATTAAAAAAGGCTTTGAATGCTGATTTTAAAAACCGGCCTTCGTTGTTAAAATGTTTTAAAAACGTATTGAACGGCTCGGTGTTGGTCAGATTGCCACGGCCTTTGCCAGAAATGCCGAGTTTGCGGGCTGGCTTCGGCATCGATTCAAGGATTGTGACCTGCAGACCGAGGTCGGCCGCGCGAATTGCTGCCATCAGACCGGCCGGGCCGGCGCCAATTATAAGAAGATCGGTGCTTTTCAATTCTTTTTCACGCTGAAGCCGAAGTGGCCAAGCTGCCTGCCAAGCTGGTAATAATGACCGTGGGCATAGCCGACGATTGCCGCTTTTTCGGCGTTCATAGTGCCCTTGTCGTCGATGAGATCAGCAGAAATCTGAACATTGGTAATGCGTGCCAGAAACAGGCTGTGTGAGCCGAGCTCGATTTCGCGCTCAACTTTGCATTCAATATTGATGGGGCATTCAATGATGATCGGGGCCTTGACGGTTTCGCCGCGACCTTTTGTCAGGCCGGTTTCGTGAAACTTGTCTTGGTCGCGGCCCGAACCGACGCCGCAGTAATCGGTTTCGCGCACGATATTGCGGTAAGGGATCTTGACGACAAAT
>CAZFUG010000511.1:0-2014 GCA_964522035.1 uncultured bacterium | reverse complement strand
GCTGCTGCCTGTATTGCCCGGATTTGTAACTGTGCCCGGATAAGCGGGGTGGTTGATAATGCCGCTGTTAGAATTTGAGCCCGGGTAAGGGGGCGTCGACATGCCGGGGTATTGATTGGCCCTGAAAAGTGGCGGTATGACAATCTGTTCTGCCAGTGCCAGATTGCTGGAAAAAGCGAGCGATATAACGACCAGAACTATTGAAAACTGCATTAATGCAGAAAATTTATAGACCGGCCGGTTGTAACGACTGCCATTTATTGATGCATCAGTTGCCAGGTGCTTTCGCATAAGCTGAAACCTCCATGTTTCATCGCCGGCCATGAACAATTGCAGAGCTGCGTCTGCCTTTTCCGCATGTCTGGCCGGCTTTAAGCAAGCAATTTCTGTTCCATTGGCGGAAATGTGGTCGAATGTGATAAAATTGAAAAAAATAAAAAAAATAGCTGAAAAATCAGCGATTTGTGCCGAAAAAGTACCAGAGGCTGCTTCAGCTAAAAACTATCTGCAGGAAACCCTATGAAAAAATTATTGTTACCTGTCCTGTTGGGACTGATATGTGCGCCGCTCAGCGCCGACCCCGACCTGCAGGAATTCGTCAGGGAACTCGGTTATCGCGACGATTATATTTCTGAAAATCTGCCAGCGCCAAAAGCGCCTCCCAAAGTTGCACCAAAAAAACAGCAACCGGTGCATGCCGAGCCACAGCGAGATCTTATGCAACCTGAAGACCTGCTGTACCCTAGAGTATTTCAGAAAGGCGAATCAGCAGCCATGATTCCGGTGCTGGTAAGACTGCACCGCGCGAACCCGACCTCAGATAAAATCACCCGCAAGCTCGCCGTCACCTGCCTGAAGAACGGCCAGCAGCGCGAAGCTCTCTACTGGTATACTCAGACTTACCACAGGAACCGCTCAGATTTCGAATCGCTCTGGAATATGGCTTCTTTGTCATACAGCCTCGGCGAAACCGCTCTGACCAAAAAATACCTCGAAGAATACGCAAAACTTGACCCGAACAGTGCCTGGGGCCGTATGGCCCGCGAATTCCTTGCCGGTCGCTTCTCAGGAGCAGACCTTGGCGACGGCTTTGAAAAAGGCATCGGTCGCGTCGGTGAACCAGCTGGCGGCGTTGGCGGCAAAAAAGCTTCTGTTGCCCCCACCGTTTCAGGTAAATCCTCAGAAACCGGCGATGGTATTCTTATCGTCGAGGGAAAACGCTATGATGTAGAATCATTCGTCAGTTTCTACGATGAAAATACAGAAATCGAGAAACCGACGAAGTTGAACGACACGCTGAAAGGGAAGTCCGGGACCAGATCATCTGACAAAAAGGCAGGTAAGAAACTATCACTTGAAAAAGCAGTAGTTGCCGACAAGGCCGAAACCGGCGCCAAGGCGCCACCGGCTGCCGAAGCCACCAAGGCTGCACCCATTGAAAGTGCTGAACTGAAAGCGACGGCACCGCCTCCAATCCCACCAGTAGCTTCAGAAACTAAGTGATTTACCAGCAACCGCAGGCCGAGGACCTGCGGTTGCTGCTTTTACCAGGATGATAGGCCGAAGCTGCCACCTGGAGAATCAACTGTTTTAACCGGCTGATGCTTTATTTTTCAGGGCGTCAGATGAAGAAGGCCGCAACCGAGTTCTACTGCCCGGCCGGTTGGCTTCTGGCGGAGCCGGTCGAGAGCGTCGCGATTCAAGACTTTGAGAGTGCCTTTTATTGTTACCGTCTGTTGCTGCCGGTCTTCGCCGTTTTCACTGTAATAAATGCAATTGTTGGGTCCAAAACCGTAATCGATGATCGTGGCCGTTTTACCAAGCTGCTTCTGCAGCCAGCTGATTATTGCCACCTCGTCAATTTCGTCACGCGGCATGACTTCAACCGGTGGCACGAGAAAAATCGCAAAATCAAGTGTGTCGGCAATCAGGGGCAGGTTTTCGAGCTCGACCGTTTCGATGAGCTGGCACTCGGGCATCATCTTCATCATCGGCCGCACTTCTGAGTAAACGA
>CAZFUG010000510.1:0-2015 GCA_964522035.1 uncultured bacterium | reverse complement strand
AAACAACCGGCACGCCAAGATCGAGCGATGCAAGCTTGATGGCATTGCTGAGAACGATCTCTTTGGCGCCGAAATCGACGCCGCCGGCAAGAATAACCATGTTGGGGTTTATCTCTTCGATTTCTTCGAGGTCGAATTCGCTGAGTTCACCCGCAGTTACCATTTTTATAATGGCCCCGGCACCAAGACTCGCCTCTTTCGCGGCCCTTGCCGTCATGTTATAGGTCAGACCATGCACGGTTACACGCAGACCGCCCGCCGCCGAACTGTTGGCAAACACTTCGGCAGCATCGGTATTGAAGCCGCTGGTTTCTTCGAGGTTTTCGATGGCGGCGAGCAGACCGATACCGACATTGCCCTGCAGCACCGAAGTCGGCGCAAAGCCCTGCGCCACATGCATCAGGGCATGGTCAGGGCTCTTTATAAAGCCGTTGGCTTTGGTGATCGTGCTGCCGACCTCGAGGGTCAGAAAATCAAGCTGCTTGCTCATGACTGCACTTTACCAGGCAAAGACACAGCACTGGCCCGGCTTGAGGCTATAAGCCAGTTTCTGGTGGTTAACCTGGAAATACCTGTCTTTACCATCAGCGACCAGATTTTCGAGCTGGCTGACGCTGCCGGCAATGCACCACTCAAGGCTGATTTCGCTGGCAAGTGAATTTTCGAGATCGCGGTTGAAAAGCACCATCAGATGTTTGCCTTCTCCGCGTCTGATAAAGGCAATGACGTCGGCATGGCCGGTCTGCACCATGCAGAAAGAATCGTTAACGGTCTGATTTACGGCACCGGCGAAGTCGCGGCGCAGCTGCAGAACACGGCTGATGAAACCGAACATCGGGTGCTTTCCATCCCATTTATAACCGCACTGATCAAAGAGAGCCAGCTTGGTGCCTTTGAGTTTTTCGAGATCGGCATTGGTAAAGTCGAGACCGGTATTGACCGGAATCGTTTCGCCGAGTTCCTGACCCGAATGAATGAACGGAATCGAACGCGGCAGCATGGTATTCACAAGAAACGCATATTTGGCATATTCTTCGCCACCCGGTCGGCCGGCGGCACGCGGGGTATTGTGATTTTCTACAGCCCCGAAGAACGACAACGGCACGCCCTTGTTGCCGACGTGGTTCAGCAGGTCATACATGCCGTCGCGACGGTATTCAACCCACCAGGCATAGCCAACGACCGCATTGTAACCGGCGTCGACGCTATCCTGTTTGATTTCGAAATTTTCTGAAAGCAGTGCGAAGTCAGGGTCGATCGTGCGGGCACGACTGATCAGCTGCTGCATAAGACTGACCGGAACGGCATGCCCCATATCGACCATAACCCCGTCAATGCCGTATCTCTGCTGATAAAATGGCACCAGATCGACAATGGTCTGCCAGAGTGACTTGTTGGCAAGCTCAGGGCGGGCCAGCCGGCGGTCGTACATTCTGATGGTATTGTAGGCAATATAGTTAAACTCCGGCTTCTGCGGGTTTTCGTCGTTATACATGCGCAGATAGGTAACATCGCCCCAGGGCGGCTGATTGTCATCGGGCGGCCAGTCGGCAAAAGCACCGGGAATGCGTACAGTGCACTTTTTGCCGGTTTCGGGGTCGGTGGCTTCGGCACGATATTGCTTTTTCTCGTTGAATTTAACCGCGCCAGGTACCGGCGGCAGCTTGAAAAAGTTGCGATAATCGGCATGTGGCGGCGGCAGTTCGTTAAGATCGCCGGCGGTTACCTTCGCATTGATGACCTTGAGTTCTTCGGCGGTAAAAATCGGGTTGCCATAGTGGGCTGCAGCTTTTTTGAGGTCAGTTTCGCCGGGAGTGCGGTCGGCGATTTTTTCGTCGATCCAGTAGAACCAGTCTGGATGTTCGGCTATCCAGTCAGAGTCTTTGCTGGCAGTTCTGAAAACGAATTCGCAGATGACTCTGATGCCGAGCATGTGGCAGGCCTGAATAAAGGCTCGGAACTGGTCTTCAACCCCCAAATTGAGAAGCGGGTCGGCCTGAGTTTCTTCAAGTTTG
>CAZFUG010000509.1:0-2017 GCA_964522035.1 uncultured bacterium | reverse complement strand
TGAAAAGGTTTTTCAGGGTGTTCAGAGTGAAGATACACTTGCGAAAGCCTTAGTCTGAAGGAGACAGTCATGAAAATACTCATCGTTGGTGGAGTGGCCGGTGGTGCCAGTGCTGCAGCCAGAGCCCGCAGACTTGACGAAAAAGCAGAGATCATACTTTTTGAGCGCGGCGAGCATATTTCGTTTGCCAACTGCGGCCTGCCTTATCACATTGGCGACATAATCGAAGAGCGCGACAAACTTCTGGTAACGACTCCTGAAATAATGAACGAAAAGTTTGCCATCGATGTCAGGGTGCGCAATGAAGTTCTCAGCATCGACCGCAGCAAAAAGACAGTTCAGGTTCGCAATCTTGCCAGGGGTGAAGAATATTCAGAGTCTTATGATTATCTGATTCTCAGCCCGGGTGCGTCAGCAGTAAGGCCGCCCATCAACGGTATCGACCTGCCGGGTATCTATACCCTGCGCAATCTTGAAGATACAGACCGCATCAAATCGGCTATTGCCGGCAAAAAGTCGGCGGTGGTTGTCGGCGGCGGCTATATCGGCCTTGAAATGGCAGAATCGCTTAGGCATGCCGGTATGAATGTGACTCTGGTCGAACTGGCAGAGCAGGTCATGGGTCCGGCTGACCCGGAAATGGCAGCAATGCTGCATACCGAAATCCGCATGAGCGGTGTCGACCTGAAGCTGGGGCAGTCTGTGACCAGCTTTGAAAAAACAGAGCAGCAGCTGCGGGTAATTCTCAGTTCAGGCAGCAAAGTTGCTGCTGATGTGGTGATTATGGCCATCGGCGTCAGGCCTGAGAACAAACTCGCGAAAGATGCCGGTATCGAGCTTGGAGTAACGGGTGGCATCAAGGTCAATCGGCATATGCAGACGAGTGACAAGGCAATTTATGCCGTGGGTGATGCGGTCGAGGTAACCGATCTGATGACCGGCAAGCCGGCTCTTATACCTCTGGCTGGCCCGGCAAACCGTCAGGGGCGCATTGCGGTCGACAATATTTTTGGCCTCGAGCGCGAATATCGTGATACCCAGGGTTCGGCCGTCTGCAAAGTGTTTGATCTGACCTTCGCGATGACCGGATTGAGTGAAAAGCAGGCGAAAAAGCATGCGATAAGATATGACAAGGTTTATGTCCACCCCTCGAATCACGCTTCTTACTACCCGGGCGCAACATCGATCAGCATGAAGATGATTTATGATCCAGATACCGGCAGAGTGCTCGGAGCCCAGGCGGTTGGCATGGCCGGAGTCGAAAAGCGCATAGATGTAATGGCGGTCGCTGTGCGTGCCGGTATGAATGTTTATGATCTCGAAGAAATGGAACTCTGTTATGCTCCTCCCTACGGTTCTGCAAAAGATCCGGTTAACTATGCGGGTTTCGTTGCCGCGAATATTTTGCGCGGTCACGGCCGCCATTTCCATGTGGCTGATATTGCCGGGTTGAGATCTGAACAGAAGCTTCTCGACGTCAGAACCCGTGAAGAGGTTCTTGCCGGAGCGATTCCCGGTTCGATCAATATTCCGCTGCAGGAACTCCGTGCCCGTCTTTCAGAACTTGATCCGCAAAAGGAATATATGATCTACTGTCAGGCCGGCCTGCGGGGTTACCTTGCCTATCGCATTCTGACACAGCGAGGGTTCAAGGCCAGTAATCTTGACGGCGGTTATAAAACTTACTGCATGGTCAATCAGAACGCTTCTTATGACAAGGCGCAGATGACCGATGATGCCGGTGGCGAAGGAGATGCCGCCAAAGAAGTTTCTTCTGCGGCGATTGCTGTAGTAAAAAAACTCGATGTCTGCGGCCTGCAGTGCCCGGGCCCGATTTCACAGCTTCGTTCTGCCGTTGAGGCGATCGAAAAAGGTCAGGCGGTCGAAATAGTCTCGACCGACGCGGGTTTTGCCGCTGATGTGCCTGCCTGGTGTCGGTCGACCGGCAACGAATGTGTCGGTGTCGAAAAAATTGCCGGTGGTAAGTTCAAAGCTACGGTGAAAAAGGTTGGCAAAG
>CAZFUG010000508.1:1100-2029 GCA_964522035.1 uncultured bacterium | reverse complement strand
CTTTTTCAGTCACCCCCGCCGTGGCAGGAAGTTCATCTTATCATTAACGGATTTTAATGTCAACAAAAATGTACACATTTTTCTTTTTCTTTTTCTTTTTCTTCTGTTTACAGATTCACATGAACCTCAACTCAATTAAGGTTCAATGGCAGAAGATAACTGTTCTATAAGCTGCCGGCACCTGGCATTGCCACTTACCTGAGGGAACAGTTCCTTGACTTCGACAAGCGAATGCTTCTTTATTGAAAGTATCAAATGATTAAGAATTCGGGAAATTCTGCCGCGAAGAGTGTCGTCAAGCTGACAGAAGTTGAGCTGAAAAATCAGAGCCTCGACGGTTGCATTAAACTGCCCGTGCTCATATTGAAGTTTAAGAATAGTGGAAACAATTTTTCTTGCCGGAATAGCTTCGAGGGCAGCTTGAAAAATAACAGCCTCTTCAAGAGCCTGATGCTTTTCTACCTTTGCCTTGAATTCATCTATCGTATTCCTCAGGCGTGACACAAGTTCTTCAGAAGGAAGAAGTCTCAGATCAGACTCCATCTCACCCAGTGTCTCAAGAATGAATTTGTGTTCCTTCGACCTTGCCAGAACAAAATTATTATCAATAGAAGACATAAAACCCCTTCATCTTTTCCAAAATCAGGGCACTTTTCAAATAACCAAAATTCATGCAGCTTTTAATTATTGTTAACTTCATCAATTTTAAATAGTGAACGTCATATTTTACATGCATTTAAAAAAAATAGGCAAAGTTTCTGCATTCATCTCGAATCCCTTTGAATTTTGCTTTTATTAAACATATTTAGATTAAAGAACAAACAAATCCGGATCAACGGAGAAAAACCATGAAAACCACATTGCTGGTTCTGGTTCTGCTGTTTTTCTCAAGCATAAATCCCCTGTTCGCGCTATATTGCGCAGAATGC
>CAZFUG010000508.1:0-1090 GCA_964522035.1 uncultured bacterium | reverse complement strand
GACCAGGCAAGATTCTGCCCCTGGTGCGGCACCTCATCAGCCACTGGTGCTTCAACGCCGACAGCAGCCATGGAAACGGCACTCCGGCCGCGCGATGCCAACCGGCTTACGGTGGGCGTTTCCCCGTCTGACTATCTTTATGTGGGCCAGTTCGAAGAGCTTCTGCGAAGAAATGATCTGAATGCGGTAATCGGCGAGATGCGCGATTACTGGCATCTGAATGACGTTCAGACAGCCAGAGTGACTTCAGCCAGACCGCATTTGAATCAGTATCAGCGCAAAATGCATGACCTGCACGCCAGAAAATTTGATCTGCTCAATAATTACCTTGAAGCCTGGCGCCGCGAAGCTGAAGGTCGAGACACGGCACAGGCTATTGCCATGAAGCAGAAGGCTGCGCTTGCGGTCGCCCAGGTCAATCTTGCTATTGACGAGCTTGTGACGGGCAATGGCACGCAAAGTTCTTTCAGACGGGTCGAAGAGATCGAGCGCCGCATGCGCGAACACGCTCAGAATCATCGAGTAACCGCCGGCTACCTTGTCGTCGGTGACCGGCGCCTGGCCCGTGGCGAGCCAATCTGGGTCATCGAAGTCGTCAGCAACTTCGCCAGAATCATGCACATGGGAGAAAGCAGTTCTTCTAACCCGCTGACTGGATGGGTCACGCTTTATGATCTGGAACGCCGGACCAACTGGCGCCCTGACCCGGCCATTTTTCATGCGCCGCCTTCGAGGCCACTGGCCTTTTCATCGCTTAATCAGACTCCGACCAGAGTGGTAATCTTTACAGAGGTCACCAACCCGCGACATGACTATGATCGAAAACGCTATCTCCGCTGGCGTCGCGCCAACAGGAAGCAACCTTCCGGAACTAACCAGACAAGGGTTCGCAGACCCGGGCATACTCGAAAAGAGTCTCATAGCCGCCATCAGGCAAATCCCGGACCCCGGAGCCGTCTACATGGCTATCACCGGCCGTGACCGGATTTGTTTAACAGGCCCAGGAAAAATCAGGTATAACTTTTATACCGTATAGCGTTTGTTCCAGCTTTCAGGAAACCCAAGCCGGTTGGCATAGACATATCTGATC
>CAZFUG010000507.1:1410-2039 GCA_964522035.1 uncultured bacterium | reverse complement strand
ACGGGCTGCGGGCAACGGCCAGCTGCAAATCTTTCAGAAAGCCAAAATTCAGGGTTCCGTTAAGCAGTCAGATGAGCTGGAGACCCTGACGGTCAAATCGATCAACGAAATTGACATTGATCAGAATTATACTGGTGAATGAAACAATTTCTGCGAACTGCAGATCGACAAAGCCGAAGCGAAGTGCGGGCGCTGGCCGCCTCAGTTGCACAGCCTTTTCGAAAGTCAGTTCTTTTGAAGCTTATCTACAAACGCTTTAAGCTGGTCGGCAAAGTGTTCCGTCTCAAACAGACAGGACAGATGGCCATTTTTGCTGTCGTAGGTGAAAACCTTTCCATCTGGCAGGTATTGCAATGCTTCATCAGCCTGATCGTTGGTAAATAAAAGATCTGACTTGTCAATAATCATCAAAACCGGCATTTTCAAATGAGACAGAGCCTGTTCATAAGTCTCTGAACCTTCGCGCAGATCAAAAAGCGTATTGGCTTTGGCGATGTACAGGTATGCATTAGGATCAAAGAATTGCATGCGACCGATGACAATGTTTTCTATAGCATCTTCGACAAGGAATCGCCCATCAATGCTGGTAAAAGGGTCGAGGGCGCCAGCCACCTCCGATAGCTTCCGAC
>CAZFUG010000507.1:0-1400 GCA_964522035.1 uncultured bacterium | reverse complement strand
AAGTTGACATGTGCCCAATGGTCAGTCCGGGTAGAAGTAAGCAGAATCTTAAAAGCGAGCAGTAATCCGTCTTTCGGCGGCTCCTGGCCGTAATAATCGCCGTTGTTCCATTTCGGGTCGAGTCTGATCGCTTCGATTCCAAGCTGATTAGGAACCATCAGACCCATCGGGCGCATAGCCGGGGTAGCCACCACAGATGCTACAGCGCCGACCATTTCCGGGTAATGCCGAGCCCACATGAAAGACTGCAGGCCTCCCATCGACGGTCCAAGCACCATATTCAGCCGCGCAATGCCAAGACTCTTAACCAGCAGGCGTTGTAACCTGACCATGTCTTTTATGGTAAAAATTGGAAAATCCATGCCATAGGGTTTGCCGGTTTTCGCATTCACGGTCGAAGGACCGGTAGTAATAACATTCGGATTATAGGCATTGATGTTACCAATACTGTCCGAGCAGATGACGAACCAGCGATCAGTGTCGATAACTTTGCCGGAGCCGATCAACGTATCCCACCAGCCGGCTGCAGCGTCTTCCGGCTTATATTTCCCGGCAGCGTGGCTTTGACCGGTAAAGTGATGACATAGCAGAATGGCGTTGTCTTTTTTTTGATTGAGCTTTCCATAGGTTTCATAACCGATTCTTACCGGAATTTTCCTTCCAGTGTGCTCAAATTGAAATGACTCAACCGCAAAGGTCTTTTTTTCGACCAGCATTGTATTCTGCATCGTTTTCCCTTGCGCAATTGCAACATTTAAAGCGCTCAACATAAGTGCTGATACTATTATTAACAGTTTTTTCATTCTTTTCACCCTCTTTACCTGAAATCCCGCCGATAATATAACTATGCCGACAGTTGAACACAAGTGTCCACTGATCAATATTTAATAATTCACTGAGAGAATTTCTGCGGAAAGTCTGAAGACCAGGGAATAATGTTTGAGATCCTCAGGCATCGATAGAACATATCTTTAACACTGCCGGGCTGACAAGAGATGGCCAGAAAAGCCGCGAATAAATGTTTATATCAACTGGCTTCGTGCAATTGAAAGCACGGAAGGTGTACATAAAAACCGCCGGTAGAGCCATGTGGCACGACCGGCGGTCTGTTGTTTCAGCGGAAAAAAAATCAGAAGTTGGAGTTGCCGTCGGGAAGAGCCGGATCAGCGGGAGCGACCGGATCAGCCAGAGGAGCTGATGCTGTCTGAGGAGCTGCGTCAGTCTGGGTGGCGGGGTCGGCCTTGGGTGACGGAACCTGGCCCTGCGGCGGGTTCGAGATTTTGCCGCGGGCGCCGATGCTGATGCGGGGGTTGCTGGCGGCGGCGGCCTTTTTGCCGGTGAAGTCGGCTTCGTGTTCATCAAGAATATTGATCATCACTTCGAGCTCAGTGTCGCCGTTG
>CAZFUG010000506.1:0-2041 GCA_964522035.1 uncultured bacterium | reverse complement strand
GTTGGTCGGGCGGCCGGTGAGATGCAGATCGGCCTTGACCGTGCCGCTGGCTTCGCGAAAAACCTGTGGCACATATACCGTCAGATCCGAGATCGGGCCCTCGGGTATGAAGAGGTGCAGGTTGATGTTGGCCGGTCTGATGTTTTCGTCAAGGTCAACGCGCCCTTTAAGATTGAACGAACTTGCATTGAGCTTGACAAAGGCCTGGGCAATATCGATGCCGGAACGGTTGCCTTCGATTTCAGCCCTGACTTCGGGAATTTTTTTTCCGGCTGCGGTCAGTTCGGCAATTTTTGCGGTCGCCTTGATCTGCATGTCGTCTATATTGCCGAATAGACGTGCTTCTGCCGAGAGATTGCCATCGTAATCCCAGTTTGGCAGATCGAAAAGCCTGCCAATGGCCTTGACCGAGAAATTGTTGCCGTTGATCATCAGAGCGACGCTCTTGCCCGGGTCAAACAGTCCTTCGACACCAAGTATCCCCTGGCGGTATTTCAATTCGAGCGACCTGATTTCAACACTGCCATTCTGATAGAGCACCTGCATCGGCCGGTTGGAAACGATGACGTCGTTTTCCTTCTGAATTTTGAGGGTTTCAACCTGCATATCGACCACATCAGGGGTCATCGAGGCGAGGTCACCCTGCATCTGGCATTTGCCGGTGGCGACAAGTCCGCCGTAATCGAACGACCTGATACCCCATATCTGCGGTAGAAATGACAGATCGACATTGTTCATCTCGAGGGCGGCAGAATATGGTTTGCGGCCTTCCCATCCTATTTCGCCGCTGATTTTTACGCCCAGCCTGTCAAATTCACCGCTTGCAATTCGCAGCCCGGAGTTATCGATTTCGATTTCGCCGCCAAAATTGCCAAGTTCACGTTCTCCCGATTTCATATCGCGGGTAAAAACAGTAAATGAGCCTTGTCTGACTTTATCATCGACCTCGAAGCCGCCCTGAATATTGATTTCGCCGCGCAGATCCGGGTTCAGCTTCTGAAGAAAAGACATTTTTGCGAACTGAAGATTCTCTGCTTCGATCGAGCCCGAGAATTTTTCGGTATCGATAATCTGTCCCGACACATTCAGACTGCCACCGAAAGCTCTGGCATAAAGGCTTTTGAGTTCTGTCTGACGCCCCTGGGTAGAGCCTTCAAGATAAAGCGTATCGATTTTCTCGTCGTGCAGAACCAGCTGGTGGCCTTCAACAATGAAATTCCAGACATTTTGTTTCTTGTGATGGCTGTAATTAACATTGCCCGCAATGATGCCCGATTGAATTTTCTCTGCAACTGCAGGCTGCACAAATTTTTTAAGAATTTCTACCGGCAGCTTCTGGAAACTTAGCCTGAATGCCTGCAAAGAACCGTGCAGCAGGTCGATTGAAAAGAATCCGTCGAGATAAGCATCTTCAGAATGCCTGATGACGAGAGGGGCAAGAGTCAGAACCGTTCCTTTAACGCTGGCCTGCGACCGGAAAGAGTTGACTGGAACTCCCATCAGTTCAAGGTTTTCGCCGTAGAGATCGCCTCTGACGACGGGCTGTAGAAGCGGTCCGCCAAGACTTGCTTTCAACGAAGCCACCCCACTGGCGATATGGGTCGGAACCCCGAAGGTTTTGAGATTCACATTGTCAACCAGAACGTTGGCAGCAAATTTTTCACTTGAAATCAGCCCGTCAACTGCTATTTTGCCCCCACCCGGGAACAAAGCCAGCGGATTTGCAAGATACCAGCGGGCGCCGGTACCATATACTCTTGCGGTAAGCTTCTGCGGCGAAAAGGTGAAAAAGGTGCCTTCATGCAGTTCGAGGCGCATGTCATAGGTTGTGCTGGCCGGGTGTTTCAGGTCGAAAGTTACCTTGAACGGGCCGCTGCATTTGCCGGCTACCGGGCTGTCTATGAATGGCTTGAGCTTCTGCAGGTCGATCTCATCCATGAGACCCTGCACCTGCCCCTTCCCTTTCTGTTTGCCGTTGAGATCGAGGCTGGCACTTGCAGAAAGTCTGCCAATCTCGGTAATCAGATCTCCGGAAAGGTCG
>CAZFUG010000505.1:0-2043 GCA_964522035.1 uncultured bacterium | reverse complement strand
GCCAGGCAGTTACGAAGTCATCGACCTCGACCTGTCGCGTTATGACAGTATTGCAAAACGTTTTGCCACGCAGACAAAAGACGACATATCGTTTCTCAAATCAGGCATCAAGACGCGCAACCGGCATTTCAACGAACTTATAGCCGAAGTCGAGAAGGTAACCCTGCGCAGCGATATGCCAATCATGCTTTCCGGCCCGACCGGAGCCGGAAAATCTCGCCTGGCACGCCAGATATATGAACTGCGCCGGCAGCGCAGCATGATCAAGGGGCGCTTCGTCGAAGTAAACTGCGCGACCCTGCGTGGCGACATGGCCATGTCGGTGCTGTTCGGCCATAAAAAAGGCGCTTACACCGGTGCCACCGAAAGTCGCGAAGGCCTTCTCAAAGCCGCTGACGGCGGCATTCTCTTTCTCGATGAAATCGGCGAACTCGGCCTCGATGAGCAAGCGATGCTGCTGCGGGCAATCGAAGAAAAGGTTTATCTTCCGGTTGGCTCTGACAAAGAGGTGCGCAGCGATTTTCAACTGATTACCGGCACCAATCGCAACCTGCGGCACGAATGTCAGGCCGGTCGCTTCAGACAGGATCTTCTCGCCCGCATCAAATTCTGGGAATTCACAATCCCGGGTCTGCGCGAGCGCCCCGAAGATATCGACCCAAACATCGACTACGAGCTGCAGCAGCACTCGAAAAAGCTCGGCAAACCCGTCAGCTTCAGCAGTGAAGCACGTCAGGAATTCGTCAGATTTGCAGTATCAAACGAAGCAATCTGGACTGCCAACTTTCGCGATCTCAACAACTCGCTTGCCCGCATGATTACTTTATCTGAAGGCAACCGTATCAACCGCGAGAATGTTCAGACCGAAATGGAGAGGCTGCGCAAGGAATGGTCAACGGAAAAGCAGTTTGCAACTAACGACGAAAAGCTCTGCCAGCAGTTGCTTACCACAGAACAACTGTCAGAAACAGACCTGTTCGACCGGCTGCAGCTCGAAAAAGTGCTAGAAATCTGCCGTCGATGCGACAGTATGGCCGAAGCCGGCCGGCAACTGTTCAGCAATTCAGCGCAAAAAAAGCGCTCAGCCAATGACTCCGACCGTCTGCGAAAATATCTGCAGCGTTTCGGTATTTCCTGGAAAATGGTCGGTACAGGCGAATAGCCGCTGAAGGGTTCACTTTTTCAGGGGTTGTGCCGACTGAAAAAAACATTATAATTACAGTACAATTCCATAAATGAGGCGAATTTTGCACAGCAAACGCAGAACAATAATGGTTCTGGTGATGATGATACAGATCATGGCATCTGTTCAAACCGTGCGCGCCTGGGATTGCGTTGAAGCGCACCCGACGATTAACCTTCTCGCCTTCGAACATTTCATCGCCAAATTCAAAGCCGGCCATTACGGCGACAAATTCGTCAACACCACTATCGACAATGAGGTAAAGTTTCAGGGGCTGACCTTCGGCAAGGCCCCCAAATTTGAAAGTGGCGCCAATGCCAAATTGGTTAACGCTGCGCATAATTTTTCAGACTGGCTGGCCCGCGGCGGCTACGATGCCGACATGCCCGAAATCAACATGGGATTCCGTCACTTCTATGACCCGGTATATGAGCCTCACTATCTTACCTGGCAGAATCGCTCGTTTATCCCCAAAAAGAAAAGCAGCTTTGCCTCCGAAGAAGCCTTCTTCGCATCTCTGCAATACCGCGCCGATGACTGGAACCCGAACTTCGAATTCGGCTTGAAAGACCGCAAAATCAAGCTCCAGCCCAAGATTTTCCGGCCACAGATCGATGCGGTAACCTGGGCATTCGAACACGAAGAAAATGACCACAACTGGCTGCAGGCAAAACTTGCCTATAAAGCTGCCATGGAAAACAACACCGCCGCATTCGGCAAACTGAACCGCAGCCAGATGTTCGGCAAGGCCTTCCGTGCTGTGGGAGAAACCATGCATCTGATGGCAGACATGGCACAGCCGGCTCACACCAGAGCCGACAGCCACTCGCTGTTTGAACCGATTGAAATGAACGTAAAAG
>CAZFUG010000504.1:0-2067 GCA_964522035.1 uncultured bacterium | reverse complement strand
GCTGAAGAAGGCATCAACGGCGCCCACCAGGACCCCCAGTACAACGTGCTCTACCGCAACGTCAACATGTACCGCTCATTCACCGACGCCGCCAGCGCCAAAAAGGTAATGGCCGATGCCGGTATTTTCCAGATCGATGGCGCCCATAACGCCAACGCCACCGCCAAAGAAGGCTGGTCGGTCATGCCCGAACTGCTCGTGCAGCACGGTCTGAACTGCGCCTTCTCGGTCAAGGTCGGCATGCCCAAAAGCCAGATCGGCCTGTCAACGGTTCCGCCATGTGCACCGCCGTCGCCGAAGATCTGGTATGACCTGCCGTATGCCGTCGCGCTGCGCGATATCTTCAGCGAATTCAAGTTCCGCGCTCAGCAGAACACCCGCTATATCGAATCTGACATCGAAGAAGCGACACGCACCCACTGCATCGACACCATGATTTCAGCGCTGACCAGCGCCGATATTCAGAGCACCATCACCCCCGATGAAGGCCGCAACGTTCCGTGGCATTACAACAACATCAGGGGTATCGAAACCGCCAAGCAGACTCTCGTCGCCCTCGACGGTTTCAAGCAGCTGGTCAAGCTCGACAGAGACGGCCCACTCGGCGAAATGGTTCGCGATATCAAAGAACGCGCGATCTGCTTCCTTGAAGAAATGGCCGAAACCGGTGGTTACTTCGCCGCCGTCGAAAAAGGCTTCTTCGTCGATTCAGCCAGATACCCCGATCGCAACGGCGACGGTATTGCCCGCGACGGTAAGGGTGGGGTAGGCGCCGGCTCGATCGTCGAGCGCGATGCCGATTACATGGCCCCCGTCTGCAGCGTTTTCGGCCACAACAAACTGCCGGCCGGTCTGAAGAAGCCCTGCGACCCGATCAAGGGCTGCACTCTCTGCGACCCGAAGAAAATCGCCTACATCGACGAAATCGACCAGACCGACAACTGCAATCTGCGCCTGCAGAAGACTGTCGAATACCGCAAAGGCAAGATGATCAAGCCAGAAGCAGAATGGGCCGGCGACGGTACCGTTCTGATTCAGCTGTTCGTGCCCGAAGCGCTCGAAGTGGCCGGCGTTGCCGCCATGGAAATGGCCAAAAAGATGGGCCTCAAAGACCCTGAAGTCATCAACACCCAGGTTATGCACCCGAGCGAAGGCACCTTCGTCGAAGTCAAGGGCAAGGTCGACTTCGCCATTGACCGCACGACGCTGAAGATTCCGCCGAAAGAAGAAATGCTGAGCGAAGAAGAAATCCGCGCCGGCATCAAGAAAGTCGGCCTCAAGGTCGTCGCCGGCACAGTCGGTGAAGACGAACATTCGGTCGGTCTGCGCGAAATTCTCGACATCAAGCATGGCGGCATCGAAAAATACGGCGTTAAATACCATTACCTCGGCACCTCGGTACCGGTGGGCAAGATGGTCGACGCCGCAATCGAGACTGGCGCTGACGCGATTCTCATCAGCACCATCATCAGTCACAACGATGTGCACCGCAAAAACATGCGCAAGCTCGACGAACTCTGCCGCGAAAAAGGCATCAGAGATAAAGTCATGATCATGTGCGGCGGCACCCAGGTCACCCGCGACATCGCGAAGGAGTGCGGCATGGACGACGGTTTCGGCCGCGGCACCAAGGGCATTCACGTCGTGAACTCGATGGTCAAGATTCTCAAGGCCAAAAAGCGCGTCTGATCTGAGTTTGGTTTATTGTGGAAGGCTCCGGCTTTGCCGGGGCCTTCTTGCTTACTTAGGGGTCGGTCGAGTTTGTGAAATTTCGATATGGTTCGTGAAAAATATAACAAGCCGATGTGCTGATGAGTTTTGCCTGGCCATGATTATGAAAACCTGGTTTTGCTTGTGAAAATTACAACAAGCCACTGTTCTGATGAGTTTTGCCAGGCTCTGCCGGTGAAAACTCGATCTTACTTGTGACAACCCGGTTCTGTTCGTGAAAATCTGCTCTTGCTCGTGAAAATTATAACAAACAAATGTGCTGATGAATTTTGGCCGGCCATGATTATGACAACCTGGTTTTGCTTGTGACAACCTGGCTCTGATCGTGACAACCCG
>CAZFUG010000503.1:0-2096 GCA_964522035.1 uncultured bacterium | reverse complement strand
AGGTGCGCCTGCTGCGGCCTGATTCCGAGACTCTGCAGGCCGCCGAAGAGGCGCTCAAGGCAACCGAATACTGACGGGCCCGCGTGGCTCTGAATACTGATAAAACAGAATTTTAGCTGCACAACAGGAGAAAACAATGGCAAAGAAAAGACTGGTAAGCGGAATGAGAACCACCGGTTCTCTGCATCTGGGGCATCTCGAAGGCACCCTCAAGAACTGGGTCGCCCTCCAGGAAAAATATGAATGCTTCTTCTTTGCCGCCGTCTGGCACGCTTTTACCGATCGCCTCAAAATCGACAACCTGCCCGAAGTCATCGACGAAATGATCGTCGACTGGCTCAGCGTCGGTATCGACCCCGAAAAATCCGTGATCATGCGCCAGTCTTCGATGCTCGAACACGCTGAGCTGGCCGTGATTCTCAGCAATATGACGCCGCTCGGCTGGCTCGAACGCTGCCCGACCTTCAAAGATGACGTGCGCGATGACGAAGCCCGCTCGACCGTTTCGCTCGGCAAACTGATGTACCCGGTGCTGATGACCGCCGACATCGCCTGCTACAACGCTGAAGTCGTTCCGGTCGGCCGCGACCAGCTGCCGCACCTCGAACTCAGCCGCGAAATCATCAGACGCTTCAACGGCACCTATGGCGAAATCATCAAAGAACCGGAAGCGATTCTGTCGTCAGTGCCGATGCTGCTTGGCATCGACAAGCGCAAAATGAGCAAATCCTACAACAACAGCATCGAACTGCGCGAAACCCCCGCCAGCCTCAAGGACAAAATTCAGCAGATGATCACCGACCCGCAGCGCGTGCGCCGCAACGACCCGGGTGACCCCGAAGTCTGCACCGTTTACGCCTATCACAAGATTTATACGCCCGACCGTCTCGAAGAAATCGGTGCCGGCTGCCGCAGTGCCGCTATCGGCTGCCGCGACTGCAAGAACATTCTGTTCGAACGCATCAACGCCATGCTCGAACCGATCCGCCAGCGCCGCGAAGAAATCAAGGCCAGGCCGGGTTACATCGCCGACGTTCTCGCCGCCGGTGAAAAGCGCGCGCACGAGGTTGCCGGCGAGACGATGCATTCAGTGCGAAAGGCGATGGGTTTCCTTTATTAATGAGCGCCTACCAGGTAAAACTTCCGGTCTTTGAAGGCCCGTTCGATCTGCTCTATCACCTGATTGAAGAGCAGAAGATCAATATTTACGATATTCCGATCGCACACATCGCCGGTCAGTATCTCGAATACCTGCAGATGATGGAAATCCTCGACATGGAAGTCGCTTCCGGCTTTCTCATCATGGCTGCCACGCTTCTCGAAATCAAATCGAAGATGTTGCTGCCGAAAGAAAAGCCCGAAGAGATAAGGTCGGGTGACGAAGACATCGACGAGAGCATGTATGAAGAAGATGCCCGCGCCGGCCTCGTGGAAAAGCTGCTCGAATACCGGCGTTTCAAACTCGTCGCGCTGCAGCTGCGCGAGATGGAACGCAGCGCTTCGCGTATCTTTACCCGCTCATCAGACCTTGAGCGCGGCCCAGAAGAGATTCTTGAAATCAATATCGGACCGGTCGAACTGCTGAATATCTTTCATGCGCTCGTCAGACGCCGCCTCAGCCCGCCGATTCACCGGGTAGTTCTCGAAAAAATCGGTATTCTCGACCGCATCAACGAAATTCGCGACCTGCTCAAGAAGTTCAAAGGTGAAGTCACCTTCGGCAAACTGCTGAAAAAGGGTGCCAGCCGCTATGAAACGGTGCTTTCGTTCATGGCCATCCTCGAAATGGCACGCACCGGTGAACTTGCTTTTGCCCAGAAAGCCAACTTCGAACCAATCGTTCTGCGGCAGGGCAAAAACGGGCGCCCGGCACCCGAAGCCGAACTGCCTGCCGACCCTGAAAAGCCCGAAGAATTTGCCAATGCCGACGAAATGCTTGCTGAAGAAGAGAACCTGGCCGTCGCAGAAACTCAGGAGTGACCATGGAAAACAGCGAAACCAATATAAATCAGACCACTGAAGAAATAGTTGAAACCCACGAGCAGCAGCCGGTTGCCGAACCCCGCGAAGAGGCGAGTTTTGAACTGCTCTGGGCC
>CAZFUG010000502.1:0-2098 GCA_964522035.1 uncultured bacterium | reverse complement strand
TACCGGCCCCAACATGGCAGGTAAATCGACCTATCTGCGACAGGCGGCTCTGATTGTGCTGATGGCACAGGTTGGGTCATTTGTTCCGGCAGAGAAGGCCGAAATTGGTGTGGTCGACCGAATCTTCACCAGAGTCGGGGCTTCTGACAATCTGGTGCGCGGCCAGTCAACCTTCATGGTCGAAATGATGGAAGCCTCAGCGATTCTCAAAAGCGCTTCCGAAAGAAGTCTGCTGATCCTCGACGAAATCGGGCGCGGCACTTCGACTTTCGACGGCCTGTCACTGGCCTGGTCGATTCTAGAACACATCAACCTGCATATTGGTGCCAGAACGCTTTTTGCGACCCACTACCATGAGCTTACCGATCTCGACACGGTTCACAAAGGGGTTTTCAACCTCAATGTCGGGGTCAGCCACGACGAAAAGACCGGCGACATGGTGTTCCTGCACGCCATTCACGAAGGTCCGGCCAGCAAGTCATACGGTATCGAAGTCGCGCGCCTCGCCGGGCTGCCGGCCAATGTCATCGAGCGCGCCCGCGAGATTCTTTTCGAACTCGAAAAAACCGAGCAGGAAGAACTCGACCGGGTCACCCGTTCGCTCAGAACCTCGCCCGGGGCTCACAAACCTCAGCAGTTGAGCCTGTTCGCACCCGGCAACGAGATTATCGAGGCGGTTGCACGCGTCGATATCAACAATATTACGCCGCTTGAAGCTCTCAACATTCTCAGCCGCCTCAAGGAAATGTCGAATGGGTGATGATTACTGGGCACCAGTTTTTGCAAAACTGCTTGAAGACCTGAGTTTTCTCAGGCTTCTCTGCCACGACACCGCTGATGCCGACCTTCTCAACTGGGTGCTGCCGAACAAACCGCTGGCACTGCGTTGCGCCAAGTTCATCCGCAGACACAAGATCGTCGACCGCGCTTCGCTGATCAGCGAAGTCATGGACTTTGCCGAAGACGATCAGGCATTACGCAAGATCATTCTTTTCACCTGGGTTGAGAAGAATCCGAAAACCATGGGTTTTGTCAGCGTCGCCGCCACCCCCGAAAACATTGCCCGGCTGGAATCCGGCTCATACGGCAAGCCCGGCAAAATAAGAATTCTGGCGAAAATCGATCCGCGCAACGGCGCCGAACGCATTTATCAGCAGTATTTCGAGAAGAACCCGCTCAAGCCTTCTGAAGCTGAAACCTTGGCCAACACTACAACAGTGGCGCCACCCGACAAAGATGTTGAGGCGAAGTTGCGTGAAATGACCGAAATGGCGACCAGAGCGGTCAAACGCAGCCGCGAGCTTGAAGTGGCTCTCGAAACCGTCAAAAACGACAACCGCCTGCAGAAAAAGGAACTGGAAGCTCGGGAAAAGGAAGTAACCGACCTCAACCGCAAACTCGAAAGCAGTTCGGTCGCAGCCAGATCTGCGACAGCCCTGGTCGAAACTCTTGAAAAACAGCTGCAGCAGGCCAGACTGCGTCTGACTGAGGTCGAAAAAGACCAGAACCGGCAGATGGCTTCCCCTGTCAGGCAGACAAGCCCGGAAGAAATGCATCTTCTGCAGGAAAAATGTGACGAGCTGCACAATCAGGTCGAGAAGTTGCAGAAAGCATTGCAGAATCGTGACACCACGATAACCCGCCTCGAAAGCGAAAAAGCAGAATTGCAGAAACGCCTGCGGAGTGAAGAAGAGCTGCAAAAACGGGTTGAAAAGCTGCAGACAGAACTGAAAACAGTAACAGTCAGCAGCTCCGGCGAAGAAAAAATCGTGGCCGGGCAGCTTGTAACCCGTGTCGCCACCGGCAAAAAGCATGTATGGCTCTTTGTTTCGCTTACCGGCAATACTTTCGAGATTGCAGATGAGCTGGTAAAAAGCTCGGGAGTAATTGCTGAAGAACTGGCTCTGCTGATGCTGCGCCCAGAAAATCAGCCGGTCAGCATAACCTCACTCGAAAGCGAAAACCGCCGTGAAATTTTCGGTTTTATCCGCCGTGAGTCTGACCAGAACTGGCTGGTTTCTGACGAAGAAGAGCGCCTGCAGGTTTTCGCACCGGTGAGCGCCGACCATCTCGAAAAACCGGTTAAAGCCTTTTTTCT
>CAZFUG010000501.1:0-2132 GCA_964522035.1 uncultured bacterium | reverse complement strand
ATGGTTCTTAACGAAGGCGGTGCGCAGACGCGTGGCTGGCCCCAGGAAACCGCCGCAAACATGACCTGGCCATTCAATGTCGATGCTGGCGATGTCGATGGCGACGGGGTTAAAGAGATTTTCACCACCACCCCAGACAAAAAATTCATCATGTGGGATGCCGAAGGCAAAAAGCTCAATGAATTTCCGCTCACCGACGGGGCCCACACGGCGCCTCGCCTTGCCGACCTCGATGGTGACGGTAAAGACGAATTTGTCATCGGTCAGGCAGACGGCACAATAACCGTCTGTGACCGCAACGGCAACCCCAAGGCGGGCTGGCCGTTCAGAACCGGTCATGCTATTTATCACGCGCCGCGCATTCTCGATATCGATGGTGACGGCCGCCTTGACATGGTCTTCACCGCCTGGGATCCCAAAGGCACCGGCGTAAAGGCCGGCTATGTCATGGCCCTTTCGCGAAACGGCACGCCGCTGGCCGGTTATCCGAAATTTATCGGCAAGACGGTTGCGCCACTGACTCTTGCCGACCTCGATGGTGACGGCTATCTTGAGATGATCGCGGTTGGCGGCATAAATTACACCGGCAAACAGCTGCATGTGTTTACGACCAGAGCTCGCAACAGCATCAGAGTCGCAGTGCTGGGCCAGGAAATAAACTTTCAATGAGAAGACTGCTGAAATCTCTTTTTGCCTCGGCATTTCTGCTGGTTGCAACCGCAGGCTATTTCGCGGTAAGTGCGCAGACCGATGATGATATCGAGCTGTTTATGCAGGCCGGCCAGGAATGCTACAACAAAGGCGAGCTTGCCAATGCCGCTCTCGAATTCGAGAATATTCTTCTGATCGACCGCCAGAATTTTTCGGCCCGGGTCTGGCTGGCTCAGGTCTATCTCGATATGAAAAATTTTGACAAGGCCCGCAAGCTGCTTATTGAAGCTTCTTTGCAGGCTCCTGATCACCCTCGCGTCATTCAGCTGCAGAAGATTCTTGGCGAAGTGAAAAAGCCCACAGAAACCGTTAAAATTGTCGACCCGGTCGTGCGCGAGGCCATTACCCTGATTGGTTCAGGCACTTCACGCCGGCAGTTCGGGCTGGTGATCCCTGAAGACAAGGTTAAAAAAGATGCTGCCGGCAGCGGTCTGCTGATTTTTGAAGACCTTGAAATTGAGGCGCCAAAGCCAAAAGCTAAAGAAATTGACGTGCAGAAGTATTTCGAGCCCGAAACCGGCCCCCTTGCCGATGTTTTTACCGCTCTTGAAAAAGATGGTCTCAATGCTGCTCTTGATATGTATTTTGCTAAAATCCTCGCAGACCCCGGTCTTGCATCAAAAGATGATCGCGGCCTGCTTGTCAGAGGCAACGAAACCTTTGCGGCCCGTTTTCAGAACAGCCCTGACGATCTCGAAGCCCGCTACTTCTACGGCACTTTACAGTTCATCAACGGCCTTTACCCAGATGCCGAAAAAATTCTCGAACCCCTCAAGGCAAACCCCGGCGAATATGAAGAACGCCTGCGGCCGGTTATGGCAGCTCTCGGTAAATGGCGCGATCAGGAAAATCAGCGTCTGCTTGCCATGAAACGCGAAGAAGAAGAGCGTCTTGCCCGTGAACAGATGGAAAAAGAAGAGGCCGAGAAGAAAAAAGACGATATCTGGGCCAAGCTCAAGAAAAAGCGGGCTGCTGGTAATGCCAATGCCAGCGGTAGTGCTGATGCAGGCTCAGAGGGTCTTGCCGAAGCCGCGGCTCTGCATTCTGAGGGTTACGAGCTTTACAAGAAGGGCAAACTCGACGAAGCCATTGCCAAATATGACGAAGCCCTGTCGCGCCAGGCCGACAACCCGGAATATAACTACCATCTCGGCCTCGCCTGGACAGACAAAGGTCTTGCCGGCGATTCTGCGGCCTTCGATCGCGCCATAACCGCTTTCCAGAGGGTTATCAGTCTTGCTCCTAACGACAAACTCGGCAAAGATGCCCAGGCCATGATCAAAGATATCGATTCCGCAAAAAAAACCATGGGAGAGGCGTTTTATCTCCTGATTTCCAAAAAGGACGGGAACTTCGATCTCCAGAGAAAACTGGAAAATTATTTTCGAGACTTTAGTAGGAATGCTCGCATTGCTAAGGTA
>CAZFUG010000500.1:0-2132 GCA_964522035.1 uncultured bacterium | reverse complement strand
GAGCCAATAAAGGCGCAGATAGAACCGAAAGCGATTTTCCCCGAATTCGAACTCTCTGAACTGGTCGAACCCGCTGACCTCAAAAAATCAGGAACCGCCAGCAACCGACTGTTTTTCAGATTTTTCAGCAGCGGTCACCTTACCCAGACCCTGTGGCCATGTCTTGTCGACATACCGGATTTCAACACCACCGAAATCTCCAACTGGGACAAAGCTGAAGAAATGATCAGACGCGCCGAATCAATCATTTTTACCGTATACCACGAAGCCTATAAAGATCAGAAAACTTTCGACATTCTCAAGAAGGTTCTCAAAGTCGCCGGCAACATCACCTGGCTGCTGACCAAACTCGACCCGCAGGACTGTGCGGCCAGCGCTGCTGCCATTCGTGACGACCTGATCGCCAGCGTTAGACTCAACCCGGAATTCTCTGATCAGCGCACTGACGGCCTGACGCTCGCCGATTTTCTTGCAGATGCGGCTTTTTTTTACAGCCCGTTCACCTCAAAACCATCTCTCGAAGACATCAGGCCCCTTGCCAACTGCGCCGGCTCTTTTACGCAGCATATCTACGGACAGAATGGCCTTGAAGTCGCCCTGAAGCGACAGTTGCAAAGCATTATGGTCGGGGTTGCCGGCTGCGAAAGCATCTGCTACGAGGCAGAAAACCTTCAGCAAAAACTGTTTGCCGAAATCACCGCCTGCGACCAGATCATTGAAAAGGCCGCACAAAATATTACCGGCGAAGAATTCCCGGTTTTCCGTATTCTTGAACTGATTCGCAAACAGCTTGAAGCAAACCGGCCTTCGTTTCTGCGCCGGGCCTTTCAGCCACTGATGCTGCTCGGCTCAGCCCTGAAAACTGCAATCACATCGGCTGCCGCAGCCGTTTCAAGACTTTCGGGCAATGAATTCAAAAGCTCGGTTAAGCAGCGCGACAGCCTGGAGAGAAGCCGTCTCAACGCCGAAGTGAACACACTCGTCGATTTCTGGCGCCGGAAACCTGAACTTGAAAAAATCACCACTGAACGCTGCGCTGCTGCAACAGAAGCGATACTGACCGCTGGACTGCCTCCCGTAGACAGCGAATGGGAAGCCTCGGTCAACGAGTCACTGCAAAAATGGCAGGCCGGCAACAAAGATCTCTGGAAATGGATGAACATCATCGACGACCTGTTCATTCTTCTCGGCACCGGCCTTGTCGTTGCCGACTTTTTTATCGACGGTGGCATCGGCACCATGGGAGTCGTTGCCGCAATCGGTGGCAGTGGCGCAGCCGGCGGTTTTCTGATGTCGCTTTTCAACAACATGGGTCTCGGCCGCGAAGTCATGGAAGCACACCAGAACTGGAAAAAACTGCGCCGTCAGTCATACCGGAAACACCTGCGCGAACTGCTTGCAGGCCCGATTTTTCTCAAACAGCTTGAAGAAAAAGCCACGCGCCTGGCGCCGGAAAATATTGCCAGCTGCCGTGAAGCATGCGCCAAATTAAAGGAAATCAGCAGAATTCATGAACACTGATAAATCAGACCTTCTGCACGAAAGGGCCATGACTATAGCCCGCCGCTGTGAAGAACTCAAAGACAATGAACTGTTCTTTATCCTGCAGCGCAATCTGCGTCAGGCAGTTGATCAATCTGGCTCGACCGGGCCTGCCCCGCTTGTCGTAACGATCATCGGCGGAACCGGGGTTGGCAAGTCTTTCATTTTCAGCAGCCTCTGCGCCACCCCGGAGGTAAGCCCGTCTTCTTCGTCTGTGCGTGGTTATACAAAAGAGCTTTTTATCGCGGCATCCCCGGAAGACCGCAGCTTATTGCCATTTTCTTCTGAAGAGGCGCATTATCTGCCCGGTCTGCTGCCAGGTGCAATACTGATCGACACCCCCGACCTCGACACCATCAACAGCAACAACGCCCGTCTGGCACGTGAAACCATAAGCGTTTCAGACATTCTTATCGTCGTTACAACTCCAGACAAGCGTTCGAATTTTGCCATTCACCAGAACATCGTCGAGTGGGCCTCCCGCAAACGCTGGTTCTTTGTCATCAACAAAACCGATACGGCCCCTGACGCTACTAATGAACGCCTGAAAGCAGATCTTGCAGACCGTCTGCAGCATATCGGGTTCTCGG
>CAZFUG010000499.1:0-2141 GCA_964522035.1 uncultured bacterium | reverse complement strand
CTCGAAGAGATTGTCGGTGAAATCGTCGACGAGTATGACCTTGAAGAACAGGAACCTCTGACCCATCTGGATGAAAACGTCTACAGTGTCGATGCCCGTTTCAGTATCAGTGACCTGGAAACCGAGCTCGAGTGTGAATTTGATTACGAAGACTCGGAGACGGTTGGCGGTTTTGTTCTTGAAAAGCTCGGGCGCATACCTCAGAGAGGCGAAATTTTTGAACAGCCACAGGGCACTTTCCAGATAACAGAAATCAAGGGAAACCGCATTCTGAGAGTCAGATTCACCATGAAGCCAGAAGCCACTGAAGATATTGAACCAGGTAGAGACTAAACGGTAGCCATAAGGGTTATAGATAGCGTAGAATATCAGAAATTATGAAGCTGCCGATTGAACACGAAAGATTGAACCGCACCCTTGACGATGCTGGTCAGAGACTTAACGATCTGCTTGTGCAGATGCGAAAGTATCTGATTACCGGTGTTCTGGTTCTTGTGCCTTTTGTCGTCACCATATACATCATGTATGCTTTCTTTCAGATTACCGATGGTCTGCTGGGGGTGGCGGTCAGCCGGGCGATCGGCTTTCGTGTTCCCGGAATGGGGCTGATTTTGACCGCGCTGATCTGTGTTTCTGTCGGTATGATCGCGCAGAACTATTTCGGAAAAAGGCTTATCGCCAGCATTGACAATTCGCTTGAGCAGATTCCGGGTGTCAGATCGCTATATAACGGCATCAAGCAGGTTGCCGACGTTATTGTGCGCAATACCAGAAGCGAGTTCAAGCGGGTGGTGATGCTTGAATACCCTAAAGAAGACAGCTGGGTGCTCGGTTTCGTCACCGGCGATTTTGTTCTTCAGACTGGTTCTGACCGCCTTGATGACGATATGGTATCGGTGTTCGTTCCGACCACTCCCAACCCGACTTCTGGCTTTCTGCTGATCATCAGCAAAAAGAAAATAATTGATACGCACATGGATATCGAAGATGCAATGAAGATTGTAATTTCGGGCGGTCTGGTCCAGCCAGGACGTTTGCCTGAGCAGACTGCCGGTGAAACTGCCGAAGATTTTGTTATTCCACATTGATACTGCGAGGAAGATTTCATGATCAGAACAGGTGTCGTGGTTCTCTGTTTGGTTGCTGTGCTGGCCTTCTGGCCTGCTTCTGCCGTTGCCCAGGGCGGTAACATTGAAGAGATAAGACAGTATTTCGAGCTTCGCGATACGATCAGTCTGATGAATCTTGAAATGAAAAGGGCTCTTGCAGCCGATTCACGATCATCTCTTCTTTCTGAGCCTGATGCAGATAACCGTCTGAGCAATTTTATAAGCTTTATTCAGGGCCGTATTGAGAACTTTTCTCAGAGCGATACGCCGCTGAAATACCACTATGTGAAGAAGCTCAATGTTATTTTTGCCGAAACCCGGCAGCTGCACGCCGCTTTGAGCCAGAAGCTGAAAACCGGACTGCCGGCAACACCGGCCGGAAATGCCTCTGCCCCGACTGCTTCTGATCCAGCCGGAGAAGAACTGAAAGTTCAGCCAAAACCATTTTTTGATTCGATTGGCATGAGAACGCTGGCACCGGGTAAGACAGATTCTCAGGCGGCGGCTACTGATTTTTCCAAACCCCGTTATGACCTGGTGAAAACTCCAGTTCACCGGCCGGTGGCACAGCCTGCCAGAGAGATCACAACCCCGGAAGGGGCGGTCAGCAAAACTCCTGCGGCTTCTGCTGTTTCCACATCAGAAAAGATTGTAGCGCCGGTTTCGACCGTGACTCCCGAAAAGACAAAACCGCAGCAGACTGCGACAGCAGCTAAGCCTGAAATTAAGGTTGTGCCACCGCCCCAGTCAGCTGATACAACGAAACTGGCAATGGCAGTAGATAAGCCCCGGGTAACCGAACCGGCAAAGCCTGTCGAAGTCAAGCCGGCTCCGGCAGTGCAGACGGTTAAGCCGGTTGAACCAGCCAAGGCAGTCGAACCGGTCAAAGTTATGGAACCGGCAAAAGTTATCGAGCCGGTTAAAGTTGTAGAACCGGTCAAGCCAGTCGAAACAGTTATAAAACCAGAGCCAATCAAGCCAGAGCCGATCAAACCGACAGAACCTGTAAAACCGGTTGAGACGGTTGAAAAG
>CAZFUG010000498.1:0-2148 GCA_964522035.1 uncultured bacterium | reverse complement strand
GGCAGCTCAACCACCGGCTGCACCGCCCCCGGCTGCGCCACCAGTCGATCAGAAGCCTGGCGAACCAGAAGAAGAAGAAAAAATCAAAGAAGTAATCGAGCTGGTTCAGCTGGTTACCTTCTCGATGGCTGGCGAAACCTACGCCCTGGAGATTCAGCAGGTCGAAGCCATCATCAACCTCGTGCCGATTACCCGTGTTCCCAAGGCACCACAGCATATCGACGGAGTAATCAATCTGCGCGGCGAAATTGTTCCGGTTATCAATACCCGCCGGCGCCTCAGATTAACCGAGGTCGAAAAACGGCCGAACAATCAGATAATCATTCTTTCTTTTGAAGAAGAGAAGGTTAAGGCTGGCTTTCTGGTAGACAGCGTCCAGGAAGTCATACGTCTGCCTGAGTCGGCAATTGAGCCGCCGAGCCGCGTCAGTGAAGGGGTAGATGTTGAATACCTGAGAGGCGTCGGCAAAATAGACAATAAAATCATCATTCTGCTGAATGCTCACCGCATTGTCTTCGGGAAGCTTCCTGAGACACCTGTCTGATCTTTCTCTCCGGTAAAAATTGTCAGGCCACTCGAAAGTGTGTTAGCCTTTGCCTGATATAATTCTGCGGTTGAGGATTCAATGTATTCAATAAACAAAAAGATGCCGGAGAAAATCCGGAAATATTTTATTTACCCGGCCACTGAAGGGATATTTCTGGCTTTTCTGGCCCTGCTTCTGACAGCAGTAACCTCATATTTCATCTATCATCACGCCCTTTTTGCAATTAAAGAAGAAATTCGTGATGGTCTGCTGAGAACAGCCTCCGGCATTGCCGCCTGTCTGAATGGCGACCAGATCGCCAGCTTTGACTCCCCGGAAAAGAAAGATCTGCCGGAATACCTGAAAACAGTCAGCATGCTGCAAAAGGCAAGAATTGCCACCAAACACTGCACCTACCTTTATATCAACCGGCTGGTCAATGGTTCAGTAGTGTTTGTCGTTGACCCCACTCCGATCGACGAAGAAGGAAAACCGCTTTTCACAGATGCAAAGAACCTCGAGGCTTCGGTGCCGATGACCCCCTATGAAAATCCCAGCAGAGAACTCATGGACGCGCTCGCCAGTGCGACGCCAGTAGTATCTGCAGAGCCCTATTCTGACAACTGGGGAACCTTTTACAGTGCCTACGTACCGATTCTTGATTCACAGAAAAGACTGGTCGGCACTCTTGGCGCCGATCTGCGCATCAACGACATGCTCGAAAGATGCAAACCGATCGAAGATGCCACCAAGCGGGCATTCTTTGTTTCGTGCGCTCTGAGTCTTCTGTTTGGCACGCTTATCTGGTTTACGCGCAGATTCTCTCTGCAGCTCAATGAAAGCCGCTTCGTTCTGCTTGAAAGCTTTCTGCTGGCAAGAGAATTCGCTGACCAGAGCTCGATAAGAATCGGCAAGCAGCTAAATAAAACTTCGGTGCTTCTCAAAAATATTGCCGACCGGCTCGAAAAATTAACCAGCCACGCACAGGCCGATATCCCTGTGCAGATCAAGCAGGAAACAGCCCGTCTGGTGTCGCTTGCCGACAAGATTCAGGTGGTCAGCGAACTGAAATGCGGCAAGGGCAACCTTGAGCTTGGCATTTTCGCAATTTCAGAGGTCATGATAAGACTCTCCGGGAAAATGAAGCAGGCCTCTGCTGACGGTTTCCGTCTCAAAACCAGCTTTTCAGAACAGATTCCCCGCGAGCTCTATGGCCCGGTTTTCACCTACGAAGAACTGCTGGAACAGATGGGTGTCTTTTTTCTGAAAATGTTCAGCGGCGAGGTTAAATGCAGTTGTGAACTGCTTCAGGAAGAAACTCGCGAAGTAATCGTCAGACAGACAATATATTCAGACATCAACACGGTCGATAAATCATGCATGGAGCTGCTGCAGGTTCTCTGTGAGCGCGGCAAGCGCAATGACTTCTTTTATGAAATCGAGCTCGCCGAAGCTGTAGCGGTGCCAATAGTCAGAGAGTTGATCTACCTGCTGAACAGTGACATCAATATTTCTATCGAGAAAAATCACTTCAGCATATCTTTCGACACCATGTTCCAGAAGTCTCCGGAAGCTGAAGACGCTGAAGATGAATGAAATAACAAGCAAACCCGGCAAAGTTC
>CAZFUG010000497.1:0-2157 GCA_964522035.1 uncultured bacterium | reverse complement strand
CTCAGGCGAAGGCGTTCCTCAGGATTATAAAGAGTCTGTAAATTGGTACCGAAAAGCCGCCGAGCAAGGTGACGCTACCGCTCAATCTCGCCTTGGGCTTGCTTATTATTTCGGGAAAGGCGTTCTTCAGGATTATAAAGAAGCTGTAAATTGGTATCGAAAAGCCGCCGAGCAAGGTGACGCTTTCGCTCAGATTGGCCTTGGGTGTGCTTATTCCTTAGGCCAAGGCGCTCCCCAGGATTATGCGGAAGCATATTTTTGGCTGAATCTTGCAGCGAGCCAAGATGCAAAAACTGCCGAATGGCGTGATAAATCAGCCGCCAAGCTTACGCCCGGTAAAATAGAAGAAGTGCAAGCCAGATGCAAGAAATGGCTGGAGGATTTTGAGAAGCGCAAGCAGCCATAAAAAGCTTATTTGTTGATGGGTCTTTATATTGAATTGCTAATTTACCATTCGCGGCTCTGTTTTAAACAGATGCAGGTGCTTGCCATTTTTTTTCCTGAGAGGCACATCGGCGTACATTGAATAAGTGGCGGCCGTTGCATCTGAGCATGCCTAAAATGGTCGAACGATTCCGGGCAAGGAATGATAAAGAATGACAAAACTGATTCAGAACGGCAGCGAATACCTTGAGCAGAAAATATATCAGGTGCGCGGTCAGAAAGTCATGCTTGATTCTGACCTGGCAGAGTTATACGGAGTTGAAACAAAGCGCCTTAATGAGCAGGTGAAGAGAAATTTTGAACGATTTCCAGAAAGTTTTATGTTTCAGTTATCTCTGGGAGAAGAAGAAGCTTTGAGGTCGCAATTTGCGACCTCAAAACCGGAAATAGTTCCCAGTAAAGAGAATCGCGGTGGTAGAAGATACGCAACACGCGTTTTTACAGAACACGGAGTGCTGATGCTTGCCAATGTTCTGCGCAGCAACCGGGCAATTGCTGTGAGTATTCAGATTGTCGAGACTTTTGTTAAGATGAGAGCGATTACGGCCATTCACGGAGAACTGAGCAGCAGACTGACGGAGCTTGAGCAAACTGTAAAGACGCAGGGCAGCAGTATTAACTTCATTCTCGACCTGATCGACCGGGAGCTGAAAAAGAAGCGCATTGGCTTCAAGCCTGGCAAAGAAAAATAAGCCGACGCAGATCGACAGGCAATTCGTTTTTAAATGGCGATCGGCAGAGTTTGCGGCGGGTCGTTTATTATGCTAGTCTGCGTCAAGACAAAGTTTTTCTGGAGGAAATAATGAAGAACCAACTTTTCGTTCTTTTTTTGCTGCTGGCACTGCTGATGCCAGGTTCTGCCATGGCCGACAGCGAAATGGAAAACCTGATCAAGGAAATGACTTCGGCATTTTCTACCGGAAGCGAAGGGGTTCATTCGCCTGATTTCGTGGCTAAAGTCGGCGAAATTGATGAACAACTGCGCCTGTCGCTCGAGCGTGACTTTGATCTCGCGCCTTTTGTTGAACTGATAAAGGCAGCCGAGCAGCTTAAGGCAAGAAAATCGGCGCGAACCATGTTTGAAGTGCCACTCGAAAAGGCATTCAAGAGACTGCAGTTTGCCAAGATTCAACCCGAAGTTGTACCCAACAAGGATCTTACCGAAGAAATAGACACTCTGATCACCACGGTTGAACGCTACCTTGACCCGAGTCTGCCCGACCTCGATACGGTCGATCGCAACAGCCTGGAACAGAAGCGCAAGCGCCTCGAAGCCAAAATCAAAAAGGCCCAGAAGGGCTTTTTGAAAGTGCCCGAAGACAAGCGCATCAGTGTTGAAGTTATGAATGAAGACGGCGCGCCAGGCAAAATTTCGCCGGCCCGCGAAGCAAATCTGCTTGCCAAGCTGGCCACGGTGATTCCAGAACCCGGCAAGCTCGGTGTAAAAGTGAAACTTCTGCCCGAAGACCGCTTCGACATGGAAATCTTCGTGCAGAACTTCGTTGCCCCGAATGGCCTGTCGGTTATCGAAGCCGAACTCGGCTTTGCCGAAGTCAGTCTGAGTGCGCTCGACAACAGTAATGCCACCGAAGTCGACGATGTGCTCGGCGATGCGCACTTTAACCGCTATCGTATCGTGCAGGATGAGGAGCAGCTCAATGTAATGCCGCAGGTCGGAGAAGCCGCCTACGAAATGGGTTCATTTGCCCCCGG
>CAZFUG010000496.1:0-2164 GCA_964522035.1 uncultured bacterium | reverse complement strand
AAACTGCCATCGCCTTCAGCAGGCAGAATTTCTACCGAAAGACTTGCCGGGCGTGGGGTTATCTTGCCGATGAGGGAAATTTCCGCAGAATCATACCCGAGAAGCTGAAAAATTCCGCTGGCTTTAAATTCTTCCGGGTCCTGGAATGCTTTCATGAATGCCGCCTCGAGAATCTGCAGCTGCTGTTCTGGCGATGGCGCCGGCATTTCGATAAGTGCCTGCGAACTGCCGCCGAAAAGAACACTCAGAACGAGAAGAACCAGAAAAGGTCTAAGCAGCTTTTTCATGGGTACCTTCCTTCAGCGAGGCAATGATCACCTCAGCGGTTTTGAGCGGTATCTGACAACGCTGCCGCAGTTCTTCGGGCGTCGTTGCCGCGACATTGGCCATTGAACCGAATTCCCAGAGGGCTTTGCGCAGGGTCGCCGGGCCGACACCCGGCAGATTGAGAAGCGCCGAACGCATGACACGCCGACTGTGGGTCTTTTTCTGAAAGGTATTGGCGAAACGGTGCGCTTCGTTGCGCAGCTTGATGATACTCTTCATGCCGGCACTCGAAAATGGCAGATTGATCTCGGTGCCGTCGGGCTTAACAAGAGTTTCTTCGCGCTTGGCGAGGCCAAGAATGGCGGTATCGACACCCAGCTCTTCGAGCTCGCGCATGGCGGCTCTGACCTGGGTAATGCCGCCGTCGACGATATAGAGGTCAGGCAGTTGCGCCCGTTCGCGCAGCAGGCGCGAAAAACGCCGCCGGGTCACTTCAGCAATCGAGGCCGGGTCGTCGCCACCCTGAGCAGACTTGATGTGATACAGACGGTATTCGCCTTTGCGCGGCCGGCCATTATGGCAGACCACCAGAGATGCAACCGGGTCGGTTCCCTGAATGTGCGAAATATCGACGCATTCGATTCTGACCGGGGCGACCTTGAGTTCGAGCAGGTTCTGCAGGTCGATGACCGATTCGTCGATGCGCTCATGCCCTTCTGATTTGATATTGCGCATGACTTCGAGAGCGTTGTTGTCTGCCATGGCGAGCAGGTTGAGAAACTGACCCTTGCGCGGAATATGAAACGCGACTTTGCGGCCGGCCCGTTCACTGAGCATCGCCAGCAGAGCATCGACGCCATCTGGTTCTATCGAACAGTAAATGACGGCCGGAATGATGTTGTTGTCGTAGAAGCGGCTGATAACTGTCTGCAACACCTCTGAATTCGAGGTTTCGGGCTCGCGCTCGATGTCGAGTATGCGGTTGCCCAGCATTTTACCGCCGCGCACGAAAAATACCGAGAAGATCAGGCGGTCGTTTGCCTCGCACATGCCCCAGAAATCGAGGTTGAGCGGTTTAACGAATTCGACCTTCTGGTTTTCGAAAAAGCGGCGCAGAGCGGTCAGCGTATCGCGCACTTCAGCGGCTTCTTCGAATCTGAAGCTGTCGGCCAGTGATTTAAGCTGCTTTTCGAGGCCGGTGAAGTCGGGGTCACTTCTGCCCGCGAGAACTTCGACGGCTTTATGAATCGACACCGAGTATTCTTCAGGGGTTACAGCGCCCTGGCAGATACCCTGGCAGATGCCGAGGTGGTATTTGAGGCATGGTCGAACCTTTTTGCCCGGAGCCGCGGCTGCGAAACCTTTTTTTGAGGTGCAGAGCCTGAAATTGCGCGACAGCAGGTCGACGATCCGCGTCAGATCATACTCATTCGGAAACGGCCCGAAATAGAGATTGCCGTCGCGGAAACTGACTTTGCGCACCTTTTCGAGGCGCGGGTAACGGTCTTTCATCGTCACTCTGATGTATGGGTGCGTCTTGCTGTCTTTGAGCAGTATGTTGTAGCGCGGTTTGTGTTTCTTGATCAGGTTGTTTTCAAGAATCAGCGCTTCGATTTCGGTTTCGGTGACGATGAACTCGATGTCTTCGATTGCCGATACGAGAACCGAGGTTTTCAGGTTGTCGTGGTGGCGGTTGAAGTAAGATTTGACGCGTTTTTTCAGCGATCTCGACTTGCCGATGTAGATGATTTCGCCAGTCCGGTTCTTCATGATGTAGATGCCGGGGTTGGCGGGCATCAGGGCAAGTATTTTTTCGAGTTTTTCGCTCTGCATCTGCGTTTAAACCTGTCAGGGCTGTTCGGGCATCGGCGTTTTTTTCAGATTCAGTTCACCTGAG
>CAZFUG010000495.1:0-2171 GCA_964522035.1 uncultured bacterium | reverse complement strand
GGCGCGGTCGGCATAACGCCAGGCGACGGAAACCTTACGCCAAGCTGATTGACTTCTTTGCCCCAGCTGCCCTGGCAGATAAGGGTGGTGTGCTCAGCCATTGCCGGCAGCATTGTAACGAACATCAGAACTATGACCGTCAGAAAGCATCTGTATTTCATGGTCGACTCCTGAAAATTACCTGTGTACAAAACCAGACAGGTCTTGTATCTATCGCAATGCCAGATATTCTAACCTATTTTAACCTGCCGTTGTGACAATATTTTTTACAATCCGCAAGGTTGACTTGACCTGTTTCGAAAGGTAGTATCAAGTCATATTACATCATGTTCAAGTATCTGCGAGTATCGGTAACCGACCGCTGTAACTATCGCTGCGTTTATTGCATGCCCGAAGACGGCATCTGCAAGGAAACGCACGATACTATCATGCGCTACGAAGAAATGCTGCCGGTGATCAGGGCGGCTGTCGAAACGGGCGTCGAGCAGGTGAGAGTTACCGGTGGCGAACCACTGGTGCGTGCCGGTATCGTTGACTTTGTCGGTGAACTCGCAAAGATCAGCGGCCTGAAAGATCTGACCCTGACTACTAACGGCGCTCTGCTCGACCGTTTTGCCGAACCTCTTAAAAAAGCCGGTC
Source organism: uncultured bacterium (assembly GCA_964522035.1). Classification (GTDB taxonomy): domain Bacteria; phylum Muiribacteriota; class Ozemobacteria; order Ozemobacterales; family Ozemobacteraceae; genus Rifleibacterium. The sequence goes on along the minus strand of CAZFUG010000495.1, from coordinate 1,532 downwards.
TCAAAAGGGTTAACATCAGCGTCGATTCGCTGGATGCTGAAAATTTCATCCGTATCACCCGCAATGGCAATCTGTCAGATGTTCTGCGTGGTATAGATGCCGCAATCGCTGCCGGGCTCGGCCCGGTCAAGATCAACACCGTTCTGATTCCGAATATCAACGATCACGAAATTCTTGCCTTTGCTGATTTTGCCGTCGAAAAGGGGCTTTCAGTGCGCTTTATCGAACGCATGCCGTTCAATGCCGACCCGGCCGGCGAGCCGACAGCCTTCATTTCCGAAGAGACTGTGCTTGAAGCGATAAAGGCCAGATATCAGCTCGAACCATATGAAGAACCATCTTTCGGCCCGTCGCACAATTATCGTATCGTCGGCACCGAAGGCCGTATCGGCTTTATAAGTTCTCGCACCGCGCCTTTCTGCCACCTCTGTCAGAGGCTGCGGCTGACGTCAGGCGGGTATCTGCTGCCTTGCCTTGACTCGCAATATGGTGTAAATATCAGAGGCATGAATTCCGAAGAAGTTAAGGCGGTCATTGCCCGGCTTTTCTCAGAAAAGGCTTCTTGGCACAAAAACCGCGCATGCTTCGCGGCAACGTTCGATAATTCCCTGTCTAAAATTGGCGGTTAAAAAGGAGCTGGCTATGGCAAAAGCGAAAAATCTCAGTCTCGGAATCGATCTCGGCGGCACCAAGGTTGCCGTTGGTCTGTGTCGTGGTGATGAGATTCTGAAGAAGGCGATTTTTCCGACCCAGGCTTCTGCCGGTTTCGATGGCGTCATATCGGTGATTCTCGGCGCTGTTGAAAAGGTTCTTGAAGGGCACAGTATCAAGGAAGTCAACGGTGCCGGCATCGGTTCGGCCGGTCAGATCAATGGTGCTACCGGGGAAGTAATTTATTCACCCAATCTCGGCTGGAAAAATGCGCCGCTTGGCGGGTCGATCAGCAAGGCGCTCGGCGTGCCGGTAAGGGTGCTCAACGATGTGCGCGCCGCGACGGTGGCCGAGCATAAGTTTGGCAACGGTAAGGGCCTTGAAAATTTCGGCAATATCTTTGTTGGCACCGGTGTTGGTTCTGGCTGGGTGATCAATGGTCAGCTGATGAACGGCACCACCAACTCGGCCGGTGAAATCGGCCACATCTGCATGGACCCGGAAGGCCCGCTCTGTGGTTGCGGTAATCGCGGCTGCCTCGAAGCCTACTGCTCGGGCACCGGCATGGAAAACTACGTCAAGGCCGAACTTAAAAAAGGTCGCAAAAGCCTGCTCGGCGAACTGGCCGAACATAAGCTTGAAAACGTGCGCGGCCCGTTGATCGGCAAGGCGGCCGAACAGGGTGACGAACTGGCCCTCGAAGCGATTCATCGCGTCGGCACTTATCTCGGTATCGCGCTCGCCAATGTGCATACCCTGATGAACCCCGAAGTGGTGCTGCTCGGCGGCGGCATGATGGCACTCAAAAAGTTTTTCATGCCGACTCTTGAAGAAACGATGCAGAAGCATATTCTGCCGGTCGCTGCCGGCGCTGAACGGCC
>CAZFUG010000494.1:0-2199 GCA_964522035.1 uncultured bacterium | reverse complement strand
AGTCTTTCGCATCAGTCGGGCCCATTACGGCAGAACCCGGTTCACAAAAATCAGGCTTGACGATTTTCTGGCCTTCGAAAGTCACCGGACCCTGCCCGGAAAACAGGGCACGCTGCTTCCAGCGATCGGTAGCGGCAACGGTGATGCAGCAGGGCAGGGCAGCAAGACCGGTAATGCTGTTCGGATTGTTGCCGGCAGCGATGATCGGAATTATTCCGGCGTTGCGGCAGGCAAAAAGCGCTCTGGCGACTGCGGCCGGCGCCGTGCCCGGGAAATCGGTGCAGATCAGAATTGCCTGCGGTGGTTCGGGCAGCTGAATCAGCCATTCCAGAGCTTCAAGGAAGGTGTCAACCTTGGTTGGCTTGGCAGAAAGTACAGCGAGAGAAATCTCGGCTTCAGGAGCGACGCCATGGAAGCGACCGCCGTCAAAGCCGCCGAATATACCGAGCGGGTGCAGAAGATGCAGATCGTCGACAGCCCGTTTTGGAGCAGGCTGCGGAACCGGTGGCTTCAGGCCAAATTCCTGAACGGTTTTAACGCGGCCATTCAGGGCAGAGTGAGCATAGGCATAATTCTGGGCGATGACGCCGAGGTGCATTCCCTGGCCACTGGCACCCATTTCTTTGAACCAGGCAAGACCGCACTGTTCGTAATTCCAGAGCAGAGTGACAGAGGGAGAAGCGACTTTGCGCGAAACTTCTACAGTTTTTACCGGCTGCATTTCAGCCGAAAGAGTTTCTACTGTCAGTTCAGGAGAATCGGCGAGCAACTGTTCAACCTGTGCGTCAGAAAGATCAGCAATGACACCACCGGCGACGGACATGACGCGGGCAGAAGGCAGCAGCTGCTGCAGAGCTGCGGTGGCGCTTTTTCCCTCAGAGAGAACGGCTTTTACCTGTGATTCAGGAAGAAAATCGAGGGTTTCAGCAGTTCTGACAGGTCTGGGGTCAGCAATAAACCGGGGGCTGGCTGCCCCCGGCTGAACTGTATAGAGTGAGATTAGAAGAAGGAGTATGAACAGTTCTGGCAGATTAAGTTTTACCAGGACACTGTTGGATCTTTTCAGAAAAGGCCTCCGCTATTACTTGCCTTCGATACCGGTTACAACTTCTTCGCCTGTGGGTTCCTGCAGGATTTCATAGGTCTTGCCGGTGAGTTCCCATACAGCGTTGCTGCTGGACCATGAAGATGATTTGCTGCGCAAGAGTTCGAACCATACTTTATTTATTTCGAACTTTCTGTTGGTTTTCGTTACGATTGATTTTATTCTCTGAAAAGAAACATTGCAGACGATCATCGGAGTACCGTTGACGTTCATGGTGAACTGTTCGGAAACCTTGAGGTTTTTGATGACGCCGCCGGTAACCATGCCGGAGAGAATGTTGAGAATGTCGATCGATACGGTAAGGCTGACGTTCCAGGTGGTTGAGATAGACTGTTCTTCGTTAACCCAGGTTACGCCTTTGTATTCGCGATCGAGTTCGCGGCCTTTGCGATACTTGTAGCCCGGTTCTGAATAGCCGTAGCCCGGGAAATATTCGCGGAATTTTTCTTCTGTAAGAAATTCATCGGCTTTATGGGTGATTTCGAATTTGAGGTAGCCGAGAGTCGGGTAAAGAGCGTTGCGGGCGCCGTCCGGCAGTGATTTGTAGACATCGCTGAGCATATCGATCTGGCCATACTGGCTCTTTTTGATCGAACGCATAACGCTTTTGCCAATTTCAACGCAGTTCTGGGTATGATTCTGAATAGATGCGTTCCAGACTTTTTCTGTTTCATCGTTCGGGTTGGCGACATACTGCAGGAAAAGTTCCTGAACCTGCCAGTAATCAGCAACTGCAGAGAAAATCTGCTGCTGAACGGGGTAAAGGTTGTGGCCCGGGAGAACCCCGTCAAAAGCCATTGCCTGCACCGAAAAAAGGCCAACAAGAACGAGCAGAACCGCGAAAATCTTTTTGGTAAGCATTACTCTATACTCCTCCAATACTTCCTGGTAAAACTTTATCGGGATTACAGTAGAAGTATACCCTTCTCTATCGGAGTCCTGCAATAACACTGGAAGTGACAAATTGCCACGCCGCAGAATGCCCTGAAAAAAGGCCTGAAGACAACCAGACCATATTGCGCGTCACAAATTTTATGCACTCACTTAAAAACAACCATCCAGGGTACAGCCAGACTGAGTTTTACCCCACGGCC
>CAZFUG010000493.1:0-2260 GCA_964522035.1 uncultured bacterium | reverse complement strand
GGCAGCGCCAGCAATGTATGCTCGAACATGATGCTCTAAGTGCGCAACTGCATGCTGCTGCAGCGTGTTCTTTAACCTGCTGACTGCATGACAGCCCGTGTTGCTCTCAAGGTCGCAACCCTTGGCGGCGCCAAGGTTCTTGGCCGAGATGACATAGGGCTGCTGCAGCCTTCTTTCGAAGCCGATATCGTCGGTTTCAGACTCGACAGCCTCAGACAGGCCGGCAGCGCGACTGATCCGCTTGCGGCTCTGGTGTTCTGCGCCGTAGACACTGTCGATTTCTCGATGGTTCATGGCGAAACCCTCATTGAAAAGGGCAAATTCACCAGATTCTCTAAAGAACAGCTCAACGAAATCATCACGAAACATAACGAACGCAGCCGCGAAATATACTTCAAGGCGTAAAAACAACTGCCGGCCCTCGCAGACAACGCCAGGGCCGGCAGAATTCAATAAAAACGGCAGCAGAAATCAGCTCTAAATGAAACAGTCAGAAATACAGGTTTCCCAGAACAGCAGTGGCCCCGAGCTCTATTTTTCAGCTCTCAGAGAAGAAGAAAAGCTGCTGTGCTCACTGCAGCTGGTTTATGCAGCGCCTTTCGACTCATACCTGGCCGGCTGGCTGGTCAACAAACTCAGTCGCGAAGACGTTATTTCGAGCGGCCTTTCGCGGCAAAGTCTCGAACTGACGCTTACCCAGATGGTCGAGCGCGGCCTGATGGTTCCGGCCCGTGCCGGTTGTGAGCTGAATCAGAGGTTTATCGACCAGGCTTTTGCCTGGCCGCTTCAGAACAACAAGCACCGGCAGATCATCGATGCTGTCAGACAGCTGGTTACCGCTTCAGAATTTTCGGGGCAGTCTCGCTACACTTCAGAAAGCGAACGGGCTCTTATAGCATCATATTATCTCGGCAACCCTGATTTTGAAGAGCGCCCTGATTTCAGCTATCTCGAAGAGGAGCGCGAGGCGGTCTACACACTCACTACCCGGCTGGTTTTTCCGTTCGAGGAACAGCTTTTTTCGCTACTGCCAGAAGCCTCGCAGGTTCACATTCTTGCCGAAGTGCATGCGCAGAGCCTGCTGACTTTCGACGGCGTTTTCAGCGATGTTGAAAGCGGTTTTTTCAAATACTTTCTGCAGCCCCGCTGGCTGAAATCACCGATTTTTATGCAGCATGGCGCCCATGTCGTGGCCGAACGCCTGATCTTCCATGGTGACTTTCAGCGTGCCAAAACCTATCTTGAATTCTCGACCTCGCCAGAAGCACCGGGCCTGCAGGCGCTGATTCTCTTTCTTTTTCACGGGCACGAAGCGGCACTGCCGACTTTCCGCAATGCTCTGAGAGAAATCCGCAAATCGGGCCGCAAAAAAACTTCGAGCTTTCGCACTCTGGCCGACCCATTCTACTTCATCGCCCTTATTCAGAACGGCAGCCCAGACTGCCTGCAGGAAGCGAAACAGCATCTCGACAAGCTTCTCAGGTCTTCGCTGCTCTACCCGCCTTTCTACCTGCATCTGCGCAAGCTTTACGATGCCAGGATCAGCGGGCGTTTCGAAGCCGAACAGATTTTCGGGCAGCTGGAACATTCGGGCTGCCTGCTGAACAACTTTTTTGGCCTGCTGGTGCTCAGATGGCTCGGCGTCAGCGACAGTTCGCTTTACGAGAAGCCTCTTAACCAGGTGATCATGAAGGCCCGCGGCGCCGGGTTCCAGCTGCCGGCCTGCGAAAGTCTGCGCCTGAAAAGCAATCTCAACCTGCCGCTCAACAAAGAAGAAGAAGAATTGATCGAGACCTGGAACGATCAGATGATGATGCCGCTCGCCGAAGTCGTCGAAAGACGCGCGCCCTGGGAAATGGTTCTCGAAGCTCTCAGCTCAACCCTGAATCTGGCTGGCAGCCGTGGCGACGCATCAGAGCGCCTGATCTGGGAAATCAGACTCAACCTGCCGCGCAGCTTTGAAATCAGCGCCCGCGAACAGACCCGCCTCAAATCAGGCAAATGGTCAGCGGGCAAGCAGATCGACAACCACAGATATTTTAACGGCATGAAGCCGTTCCCTGATTATTACACGCTGCATGACCAGAACATTTTCAAGGCGCTGCAGAATGTCAGACCCTGGCTGCGCTGCTACGACGAAGATGACGAATGGGAAGTTTTTGCCGCAATGATCGGTCACCCCAACGTATTTTTTTCGCACAACGACCAGCAGCCGGTCGAAATACTGCGCGGCGAACCGGTGTTACTGCTTAATCGCAAT
>CAZFUG010000492.1:0-2263 GCA_964522035.1 uncultured bacterium | reverse complement strand
TCTATCTGCTCACCGGCGACGTGATTCCGTTCACGCCGACCTCGCAGGATGTCGAAAAGCTCAAACTTTCGTTCACCGAATTCATCAGGGAAAATCTCGAAGCGACCTTCGAGGGCCAGCGCAACCCGCTGTGCAGCTACTGCGACTACCTCGAAATCTGCGACGACGCGAAAAGCATGCTTCTATCGCCGAGCAAGATCAGCTGTTTCCAGTCATGTGCTCTTAAATACCGCATGAAATATATTGACCGGGTGCCGAAAGAAGCCCGGCCGACGCCAAATCTCAGTTTTGACCGGTCGATTCATTTCGCCCTGCGCGATTTTCACGAGAACTATGAGCGCGGGCGGGTTAAAGCCAATCCGTTCAGGGGTATTCTTAACAAATACTGGATTCCTGACGGTTATGCCGACCCGGAAGAGGAAGAACGCTTCAAAGTGCGCGCCAATGTGATGCTTGAAGAGTATTTCAAGGGCCTCGACGGCAGCGAAAACCCGGTAATGTTCGAGACCGGCGCCAAATGGAGCTGGAACGGTGTCGACACTGTGGTGCAGATCGACCGCATCGACCAGCTGCCTGACGGCAAGCTCGAAATCATCGATTACAAGACCGGTAAGAAAGTGCCGGATGAGCGGGTAATCAATGAAGATGCGAGTCTGATGAACATGTTTCTCGCCGCCAATCAGAAATGGCCGGGGCGCATCGCCAAAGTTTCGTATCACTACATGTCTAACAACAAGCGCTACAGTCTGGTGCCGACCGAAGCTGACATTCAGGCCCACAAGCTGAAAATGGCCGATCTGGTGACCTCGATCAATAAAAACGAATTTGAACCGAAAAAAGGTTCGCTCTGTGCCTGGTGCGAGTTTTATGGCCCGTGCCCCGAGTGGAAGGTCAAACCGCACGAAATGGCCGGCGAAACGCAGGAACAGTTCAGACAGCGTATCAGGCTCAGCTACTCTAAGATGAGTCTCTATCTCAACTGCCCGCGTTCTTATCGCAAGCTCTACATCGACAAGGTGCCGCCGAAGCCGCAGCCGTTCTTCAGTTTCGGCACAACGATTCACGAAACTTTCGAGCGCGTCTACGACCCGGTCAACCCGATTCCGAAACCTTCACTCGAAAGGGTTCTCGAAATCTTCGAAGAGGTGCGCATGACGCATCGCGAAGGTTTCGACTCTGATGCGACCGAAGAACAGTATCGCGAGGACGGCATCAGGCAGATAAAGATGTATTACAACCATTTCATCAAAGACTGCGAATTCAAGCCGGCCTACTCGATCGAAGATTATTTCGAGATTCCGTGTGGCAAGTATGCGGTAATGACCGGCTTCATCGACCGCATCGACAAGCTTGAAGACGGCACTTACGAAATTCTCGATTACAAGACCGAACCGACAATGCGTACTCAGGATGCCATCGATCATGACAAACAGCTGAGTATTTATTACTGGGCCTGCGAAGACACTCTTGGACTGAAGATCAGCAAACTGTCTCTGCTGATGCTCGATCACGATGTAAAACTCGAGACCCGGCGTACCCGCGACGATATTCCGAAAGTTGTCGAGACCATCGACAAAACTGCCTACGAAATGATTCACGAAAAAGAGTTTGCACCGCGCAAAAACAAATACTGCAAGAGCTGCGATCATCTGCACGACTGCCCTTTGCGCGACGAAGTTCTCGCCGACGAATCTCTGATCTCGATGAAAAAATTCTGACGGTAAAAAACAGAGCACCCCGGGCGATACAACAGCCCGGGGTGCTTTATTTCAGTTCAATTTCAGGGGATCAGGGAACGAAGGTCAGTTCGAAAGCATGGGTATTGGTTTTGTGATAGTTGATTTCCATGTATAAAATCATCTGGTGAACGCCCAGAGGAGCACTGGCGATGTCATCGTGCGCGAACGGTATTTCTGCGCCCCACTGACCGGCGGTTTCGTTGGTGCCGATTTTGGTGACCACCTTGATCGGGTCCTGAAATCTTTGATAGAAGGCTTCGGTATCAGATGCGACGCATGCGGTTGTCGTAGCTGTGGTGGTGGCGATCTGGCCAAGAAGCGAAAATCTTATATCAGCGCTGATAGTCGCAACCTGAGAAGCGATGATGCCAACCGGCTCGGTTTTGGGATTCTGAATGGTTCTGACAAAACCGATATAGGCGGTAATAGTCGAAACAACACCCGGGCTTGTCCAATCACAGGTCAGTCTGAGAATACCGCCACTGCAGCGCGAGATGCTGGTCGAATAGGCCTTAAGGTTAGAC
>CAZFUG010000491.1:0-2296 GCA_964522035.1 uncultured bacterium | reverse complement strand
GGTCGTTGATCAACGCCCGCGCAATCGAAACCCGCTGTTTCATACCCTTTGAAAGGGCAACGATAAGTTTTTCTCTGATGCCGGTCAGATTGGTGAATTCTTCGAGATCGTCGATTAGTGATCGTCGCTTCTCAGCTTTGATGCCATAAGCGCGCGCAAAGAAATCGAGATATTCATGCACGCTCATGTCACTGTGAAGAGGCAGAGAATCAGGAACGAAGCCGACCAGCTCCCGGGCACGTTCCGGGTGAGTAATTATCGAATGACCATCAATGTCGACCCGGCCTGAAGAAGCGTCTTCTATCGTTGCCAGAATGCGCATTGTCGTGGTCTTGCCAGCACCGTTCGGGCCGACGAAACCGGTGATGTCACCGCCTGAAAGACTGAAGCTAAGCCCTCTGACTGCCTGGGTTTCACCAAAGTTTTTGCAGAGATTCTCAACTGAAAGCATCATAATGACGGTTCCTCCTTGAGAATACCTATCAGACAGGCAGTTTCAGTCATCGCAGCCTCTTCATCGATTGCCTGGCGAAGAAATGGCGAGCGACTGAGTCTGGCGACATATGTCCCTGGCTTGAGGTATGAATAGGGGCTGACCTTGATATGGTCAAAAATATTGAACCAGCCGCGACTGACAGTCTCTGGCAAAGAACTGCTGCCGGCTGTTATGCCTTTTACTTCTTCCATGACTGAGGTGGCACCGGCGCGAACCTGCGTGCTGCGAAAAACCCGGCCACCGCTGGTCATGAAAACAACTTCTTCTATGTCGGCACCCAGACCGTTCATCATTTCCAGACTGCCGTTGCGGGCCGTCAGCGACAAGCGCTCACGGCGGGTCTGAATCGAACGCAGGTGCATATATCTCGGTATCTTTGGCTTGATCCAGCCCTCGCGCAGATGCTGGTCCTCATCGAGCACAATACACTTGCCTGAATCATTCGAGCGATAATCATTACGATTGACCGGAAAAACCTCGGTCTGCATGTCGAAACGAAAGCCTTCTGACCGGCGACGGGCAGAATAAATCGAGTAATTCGCCAGAGTTATGGCCCGGTTATCGCGTTCATCGAGCAGAATCAGGGCGTTTCTTTTTCCGAGCAGTGTCGAACTCTCGAAGATCACGTAATAGCCATAAATAAAGACACAGCAGATAAACGAAGCAACCGGAACGGTAACGAAAACGAGAATCCGGCGACCGAGGCGGTGCAGCACAAAAACATTCACCGGCCCGATAAGAAAGGCAAAAAGATAGATAATCAGCATCAGCCAGCGCGCCGAAACTGTTTCGATCTCGGTCTCATCGAATGGCAGTGGTGAATCATCCTGGAAAGAGCGGTCTGAGAAAATATCCGAGAGTTCAAGCCCGTTGAGGCTGGGCGGGTTACCCCCAGCCGGTTTGGGAATCTTCTGACCGTCCGGTAGAGTGATTTCAGAAGAGGATGCCGCAACGGCATAATGCATGAAATCTTCACGAAAAACCATTACCCGGCCAAAACCACCCTCATAAGTTGTAAACATCGAAGCCTCGGCGCGGTCTAATCTGACAAAATCAGACGGCAAAACGGGCTCGCCGAGAACCATGAGAGCCCCGCCGGCCCGCACATAATCGAAAATTGCGGCTCTGACCGGTTCAGGCATTTCCCTGAGGCTTTCGGCTAAATAAATTATGAGGTTGAACTGGGTATAGCCAAGCCAGTTGCTGTAAAGCTGCGCAAGACTACCGTCAAACTGGCTTAATTCAAGATTTAGAGACGCTGCAACCCCGGAAGGGCCGAAAACCGTTTCAAAATCGTTGCGGGCAATCTTTGCGTCCACCAGCGCCTGTTTTTTTGCATAATAGTTTTTGTAGCTGCGCAGGTATTGCAGCAAACTCTCTTCGAGTTCGCGCCCATCGACCTCGATTTTCAACCCCACACTTGAGAAATCGCCGAGCGGGAACAACAAAGCCTCTTCTCGACTTTCTGATGGCGGAATTACGAGAGTTTTGGAAATCTGCTCGAGATCTCTTGAATAGTCTGCATTCAAAGACAACCTGATCTGGCGTTCGCGGCCAGAGCGATTGCTGATTTGAACTCTGATGAATTTGTAGCCAAAAAAGCCACGAATTTCAAAATCAGGCAGTATGGTGAATCTGAGGCCATCGTAATCGATTTTCTGCGCCGCGACACCCGGCAACGACGATGCCAGCAGAAAAACCGCCAACAGGCAGAAAACAATGGCAGGCAATCTTTTCTGCTGCATTATTTTTTCTCCGCAGTCATTGCGACGCCCCCGGAAAAATCGAGGTCGGTTTCTT
>CAZFUG010000490.1:0-2311 GCA_964522035.1 uncultured bacterium | reverse complement strand
GAAACCTTTTTGGCAATGGTAATGTCAAGAAAACTTACAATGAGTTTTCCTATTTTGTCAGGCCTCTGGCCAGAAATTTGTCTGCCCAGGCCTGGGCCTGGGTGCCAAAAATACAGGCTTCAGAGGTTGCAGCATTTACCGCTGACAGTAAAGACCAGGGATTCAAAGACTTCAGCTTGTTTTCTCTCGATAAAGATGGCCGAAGAATCGCTGTTGATAATTCTGAGGTTTATTTTCCGATTGCTTATGTTGTTCCGTTCGAGGCCAATTCGCGCTGGCAGGGTTATAATTTATACGGCAGCCATGAATTCAGGAAACTTATCGATGAAGCCTCAACAACAAGTCTGATCTGCTCTGCATTTTTCGGTGGTCGCAACAGGACTGCCGGGGATGATAACAAGCGTCTGATAGTCATTCAGCCCGTTTTTAATGAAAAGGTGCTGGCCGGTTTTGTCTGTGTCGCTTTTACGGTGCAGGATATCATAAACAGCATCATACCTGGCAGTTATGTCGTTAATGAGGGTGTCAGCCTTACCATTACCGATTGCAACGCCGATTCATTCAGAACCCTTGCTGTTTTTCCGGAAAAATCCGGCTCTGAAGCAGATGATGCTTTTTTGCATGACAAAGAGATGCATCTGCGCTACCCGATGTTCATTTTTGGCCGCTGCCTGATTCTGAATGTTCACCCGGGTCCCGGTTATCTTGCCAGCGGCAGGGTTGAACGGGCGGTAGGGGCTACGGCAGCGGTAGGGGTTGTGATTACTCTTTTGCTGACGGTTTTTGTCGGTTTTCTCAGGAGCCGGCAGTTCAATCTCGAACTGCTTGTGGCTGCAAGAGCCCGTGAATTGCGCGAAAGGGAAAACGACCTTTTCATTACGCTGAATTCAATTGGCGATGCGGTTATTGCAACCGATCTTGAAGGCATTATTACCAGAATCAACCCAATTGCACTGAAGCTTACGGGCTGGTCACTGAATGATGCCCTGGGAACTCACCTCAACGATGTATTCAAAGCTGTCTGCTACAAGTCGGGCAAGCCGGTGAGCTGCCCTGTGCGTGAGGTTCTTGAGAAGGGTGAGATAATTGAGCTTGCAAGTGACACCACTCTTATTGCCAGAGACGCGACTGCAAGACAGATTGCCGACAGCGCCGCCCCGATTCGCGATGCTGACGGTGAAATAAGAGGCGTGGTTCTGGTTTTTCATGATGTAACCGACCAATACAAGATTAGAGAGGAATTGCGCCGCAGCGAGGAAAGGCTTAAGACACTGGTAGCCAACCTTCCCGGTATTTCTTACCGTTGTTTGAACGACCAGCACTGGACCATGGAATTCGTCAGCGATGAAGTTCAGAGATTGACCGGTTATCCGGCCGAAGATTTTATCGGCAACGCCGTTCGCTCTTTTGCCAGTGTTATTCACGAAGATGACTTGCGTGCCAATGATCAGATTCTGCGAAACTGCATTCATTGCCACAAGCCATATGAGATGCAGTATCGTATTCGTCGCAGCGACGGCAGATTTATCTGGGTTTTTGAACGTGGGCAGGGTGTTTACGATGATAATGGGCACCTTCTCTGGCTCGATGGTGTCATAATCGATATCGACCGGCGCAAGCTTGCCGAAGAAAAAGTGGCTGAAACTCTTTCAGAGCTCGAAAAGGCTAATGCCGAACTGCAGGAAATAACCAGCCGCGCGCGTGAGCTGGCTGCCCAGGCTGATATGGCCAACCAGGCCAAGAGCGAATTCCTTGCCAATATGAGCCACGAGATCAGAACTCCGATGAATGGCATCATCGGAATGAGCAGTCTGCTGATTGATACTGAGCTTTCACCAGAGCAGAGGCAGTATGCCGAGGTCGTGCGCTCCAGTGCTGAGAACCTGCTGGCGCTGATCAACGATATTCTCGATTTTTCGAAGATTGAAGCCGGCAAAATGAATCTTGAAGAGATAAATTTCGACCTGCGCACGACCGTCGAAGATGCGATCGAAATGCTGGCAATCAAGGCGCACGAAAAGAATCTTGAGCTGGCCTGTCTGATCACGCCGGAGGTTCCCTCACTGCTGGTGGGCGACCCGGGCAGACTAAGACAGATTCTCATCAATCTGGTCGGAAACGCAGTCAAATTCACCGAAAAGGGTGAAGTGATAATAACTGTTGAGAGTGAGCATGAAAGCGAAAATGAGGTGGTCCTCAGGTTTATCATCAAAGATACCGGAATAGGGATTCCGGAAGAAAGTCTCTCGCGGCTTTTCAATCTTTTTACTCAGGTAGACGGTTCGACGACCCGTAAATTTGGTGGAACAGG
>CAZFUG010000489.1:0-2331 GCA_964522035.1 uncultured bacterium | reverse complement strand
CGTTCGTTTTTCATGCGCGGCTTTACAGGGTGATTGCCGGCATTCAGAGGTTTACCGCAGAAGCCGCAGAAAAGATAATCTGCCGGCGAATGCTGCCGGCATTCTGAGCATATCCGCTTCTCTGAATTATTTTTCTGGGTCATTATAATGACCGCCCTGGGTATAAAACCCCGGGCGGCTGGTGTCAGGTTATTTGACCGGTGCGAATCTGGCGGTGAAGTGTCGCAGGAAGGGCGGTTCCCAGGTTATTTTCAGACCTTTGGCCTTCTTGCGCTCGGCGTAGGTTTCGATAATCGCCTCAACGGCGTAGTCAAAGTGACTCTGCGTGTAGACGCGTCTCGGAAAGGCCAGTCTGACCAGTTCCATGGTTGCCGGAATCTCTTTGCCGGTCTTTTTATCTTTTTTGCCGAACATTACCGAGCCGATTTCGACCCCTCGAATGCCGCCCTTGCGGTAAAGCTCACAGCAGAGGACCTGGCCAGGATACTGTTCTGCCGGAATATGCGGGTAGACAGATTTGGCGTCGATATAGACCGCGTGCCCGCCGGTTGGTCTGATAATGCCGATGCCGGCAGCCAGCAGGCGTTCACCCATATATTCTGCGGTGCGCAGGCGGTAGCGCAGGTATTCTTCGTCGAGGGCTTCCATCAGGCCAACGGCAAGAGCATCGAGGTCGCGGCCGGCAAGCCCGCCGTAACTCGGAAAGCCTTCGGTGAGAATCAGCAGATTGCGGCAGTTGGCTGCCATGGCATCGTCGTTCATCGCCAGAAAGCCGCCGATATTGACCATGCCGTCTTTTTTGGCGCTCATGGTGCAGCCGTCAGCATAAGAAAACATTTCCTGAGCTATTTCGAGCGGGGTTTTGTTTTCGTAGCCCTTTTCGCGGATCTTGATAAAATAGGCGTTTTCGGCAAAGCGACAGGCATCGATGAAGAAGGGAACCTTGTATTTTTTGTAAATTTTAGCCGCTTTTTTGATGTTTTCCATTGACACCGGCTGGCCGCCGCCTGAATTGTTGGTGACGGTCATCATGCCGAGTGGCACGTGTTTGTGGTTCTTTTTGAGAAAGGCCTCGAGCTTTTCGAGGTTGATGTTACCCTTGAACGGGTGTACCAGAGCCGGCTGTTTGCCTTCGTCGATTACCAGATCGACAGCTTCAGCGCCGACATATTCGACGTTGGCGCGGGTCGTGTCAAAATGTGTGTTGTTGGGAACCATATCGCCCTTTTTCAGAGCGGTCGAGAAAAGAATTTTTTCGGCGGCGCGGCCCTGATGTGTCGGAATGACATGTTTGAACCCGGTGATGTTTTTTACGACGCTTTCGAAATGATAAAAGCTTTTGCTGCCGGCGTAGGCTTCATCGCCAGTGATCATGGCGGCCCACTGTTTGTCGCTCATGGCGCCGGTGCCGCTGTCAGTCAGAAAGTCGAGCAGCACGTTGTCGGCTTTAATCAGAAAGGGGTTGTAATGGGCATCTTTAAGCAGTTTGATGCGTTCTTTTTCGGTTGTCTGCCGGATCGGTTCTACCATTTTGATCTTGAAAGGTTCAATCAGCGTCTTCATACTCACCTCGTGCAGAAATTTTACGGGTATAACTATAGTTCAGTCAGGATACCACAACAGCGGCAAATAGCAATTTGCATTTGCCAATTCATTCACTCAGCTGTGCTGTCTGGCCTAGGTGCCGCAGAAGGTCTGGTAGTCAGTCTCAGCCAGGCCGGGAGGTTCGGTGAGAAATTCAAACTCCAGCTTTTCGGTGAAAGGATTCGCCAGAGCTTTCAGCAAAAGGTTCATCCGGGTCTGGTCGCGATCTTTGCCCATGGCGGCCAGGGCTTCTTCCACCCTGTGGTTGCGCGGTATATATGCCGGGTTGGTTGCCAGCATAAGTGCCTGGGCTTTTTCGGGGTTCCAGTCGGGGTTGATCGCCTGTTCTCTTTCAAGCCGTATCTGCCAGGCGAGATACCAGGCGGCGGCATCTTCTGAATGCGGCAGCTGATCGGGCGGGTATGTGTGGACCACGGCGTGGGAAAGCATTCTGAAAGTATTGGTGAAATCGAGCCGGTGTGCGCGCATCAGCTGCAGCAGGTCTTCGAACAGGGCAGCATCGTTTTCGAGCGCATGGTTGAAGCCGAGTTTTTGCCGCATGCCCTGCAGCCAGTGATTCAGATAAATTTTCGGAAATGAATCAATTGCTTCATGTGCCAGTTTCAGGGCCTGCCCGGACTCGGGGTGCAGCAGCGGCAGAAGAGCCTCGGCAAGTCGCGCCAGGTTCCACTGCGCCATTATCGGCTGGTTTCCGTAAGCATAGCGGCCCTGATAATCTATTGAACT
>CAZFUG010000488.1:0-2334 GCA_964522035.1 uncultured bacterium | reverse complement strand
CGCTGCACCGTTCGCGCGAGATGAATGAAGAGGGCGCGCGCTTTCAGAGCTATATCGATGGCAAAAGCTTCATGCTGACGCCTGAGTTGAGTATCGACATGCAGAAAGCCATCGGCAGCGACATCATGATGGTGCTCGATCAGTGTATTCCGTCGACGGCCGGTCATGAAGAGGCGAAAGCCGCAATGGAACTGACGCACCGCTGGGCGCAGCGCTCGCTTGAAGCGCGCGGCGATTCGCCGCAGTCGATGTTCGGCATCGTGCAGGGCGCCTGTCACCACGACCTGCGCCGACAGAGTGCTGAATTTCTTCGGCAGCTGCCGTTCGATGGCATGGCGATCGGTGGCCTCGCCGTCGGGGAAACCAGCGATCTGCGCTATGAATTTACCGGTCTCGTCGCCGAGATGCTGCCTGAGCATCTGCCACGCTATCTGATGGGCGTCGGCACGCCGCTCGACATTCTCGAAGCGGTGCACCGCGGCGTCGACATGTTCGACTGTATCATGCCCTCGCAGCTCGGGCACCGCGGTACCGTCTACACTTCACATGGCAAAATGCAGCTGCGCCGCAGCGTCTATAAATTTGCAGAAGAGAAGCTCGATGCGGCCTGTGACTGTGTTACCTGCCGCGATTACTCGCGCGCTTATCTGCATCACCTGATCAAATCAGACGAGCCGCTCGGCTGGCATCTGCTCGTAACCCATAACCTTGCCTTTTACCACCGCCTGACCCGCGAAATGCGTGCCAGCATTGTTGCCGGAAATTTTGCGCAGTTCTACGCACAGAAAAAGGTCGAACTGGCCCGCGACGACGAAGATAACCCGGGCACGCCGCCGCGCCGAAATCAGATAAAGATTCCGCGGCTTGGCTATTATGAAGTGCATTTCAACCCGAAAGGCTTCGCCAGCATCAAACAGATCAGTTCCGGCGAAATCATGCACTCGGTCAACCCGCCGGCCGAAGAGGCCAACCGCCTTTACGTCGAGCAGTCAGGGCTGGCGCAGCGGCTGTTAAAAAAATCACAAGCGAATAATGCCGATGATCTGGTTATCTGGGATGTCGGATTGGGCGCGGCTTCGAACGCGATGGCCGCGGTGCGCTGCTTTGAAAAGGTGCTCGAAGGTGCTGCCGGCACTGGGATTATCGACCAGACGGGAGAAACGGCCGATAATAAAAACGACGACCAGGCGAAGTCTGTCAGAGAAACACAAATAGCCTGTGAATCAGCCCAAAATCAGGGAAACCAGACATCCGCCGGCAACAACAAACTTTCGGACCAGTCTCAGAAAAACCATTGGAGCATAGAACCTGACAACTCTTTCGTTGAGCAGCAAAAAGTGGGGCAGAAAGCAACCGGCTGCCTAAGGCATCTGCACCTGATAAGCTTTGAATGCGATCTCGACCCGCTGGCGCTGGCTTATAAAAACAACCGCAATTTCCCGCATCTGTTTCATGGGGCCCCGGCACGCCTGCTCGAAAAGCGCCGCTGGGAACACAGCTCAGGCCTCTGCACATGGGAACTGTTTCATGGCGACTTTCTTGAACTGTTCAAAACTGCCAGGGTGCCGGATATTGTCTTTTTCGACCCGTTCTCGGCGAAAACCGACCGATCGTTCTGGACCTACCAGACTTTTCTGATGCTTTTCGAATATTTCAAAGGCGCCGATACGGCTCTTTATACCTACTCGACCTCGACAGCGGTGCGAGCCGCGCTGCTGGCCGCCGGTTTCATGGTCGGCAACGGCGTCGGCACCGGCCCGAAGGAGGCGACGACCGTCGCTTTTACCAGTGCCGCGGTCCATGCCAGGCACCAGAACGCACCGGTACTGCTCGGGCCGGAATGGCTGCAACGCTGGCACCGCAGCGGTTCGCGTTTTCCGCGCGGGCTGTCTGAGGCTGATCAGCCGGGATTCTGCGAAAGAATTGAAAATCACCCGCAGTTTACCGGGGTTGAAAAAAAATGAGTTATAATGACAAAAAACTGCAGTCAGGAGATCACGGGTGAGCGGAAAAATTGTATCGATCTGCATCAGTCCCGGGGTTGGAACCGCTAAAAAAAGGGTGGCTTCGGCTGAACTGAAAGCCGGTTTCGGCATTGTCGGCGACGGGCACGCCGGAAGCATCAGGCCCGTAAGTGTCGCCATGCATGAATCTGCCGAAGCTTTTGCGCGGCAGCATGGCCTGCAGCCACAACCGGGTGACTTCGCCGAGAATATTATAATTGAAGGGCTCGATCTGACACCGGTAACGGTTGGCGGGTGTCTGCGTCTCGGTTCGACCGTTCTCGAGGTTGTGCAGATCGGCAAGGAAACCAGGCCGAATCATTATTCCTTT
>CAZFUG010000487.1:0-2361 GCA_964522035.1 uncultured bacterium | reverse complement strand
CAAAGTACAACCGTGAGTTCGCTCTGAATCAGTCAATAGTTTGCGTTTGCCCTGCGGCAGGTTTTGTTGCTGTTTGCTATCGGAAGAATTTGGTCTATAATAGAAAAATGCAATCTGAAGGAGTCTGAGCATGGCTGACAAGCCCGACCTTTTTTCGAGGCTGTTTCGCAAAACCCAGGATCACAAGAAAAATCTTGAGCAGAAAGAAAAGCCGGCCGCGCCGGGCAAGCCACCGGTTCAGGGGCCAACCGGTCAGGGGGCAGCAGGCAAACCCGCCACTCCGGCCGCAAAAACTCCTGATAACGGGCCAGCCAAGATCAAGGCCTCATTGAGCGGCAGCAAGCTCGACCTCTACCAGACCTGCCCGAAGAAATTCTATTTTACGCATATCAGGCGTCTGCAGCGCCCGGCAGGCGCAAGCCCGCACCTGGCATTCGACCAGACCCTGCATAAAACCATGGCGGCTTTTTACCGCAGCAAAAAGGCCGATGAACCATTCAAACTCGACAGACTACTGGCCCTGCTCACCGAAAACTGGGACCCGCGCGGCTACGAATCGCCCACCCAGGAATCAGAATTCAGACTGCAGGCCGAAAATGGCCTGCGGGCGTATTTTGATAAATACTGCAAAGGCCCGTCACGCCATATCGAAGTCGATTATTTTTTCAAGGTCGATATTGCCGGCGGCGAATATACCGGCAAAATTGACCGGGTCGACCGCAACCCCGATGGTTCGATTGAACTTATCGACTATAAATCAGGCAAACAACCCTATGGCGGTGTCGAAGAACTTGAAAAAGCGCTTGCCACACAGATGCTGTTTCTTGCGACAGATTCGATCTGGCCCGGCAAGGTTAAAAGAATAACCTATGTTTACCTAAAAGACGGCAGCAGTCTGAGCGTGCTGCGCAACAACAACGAAATGACCGCCGCGCGCAAACGCTACCTCGACATCGGTGAGGCCATCTATCAGGGCAAGTTCGAGCCGATAAGGTCATCTGCCTGTGCCTACTGCGAATTTCAGGATTCCTGTCCGGTGGGGCAGATTCCGGCTCTCAACGCTTCAAAAATACGAACTTTTCTCGATTGCCCTCACAAGTATGCAGCCATTTACATTAAGCATTTAAAAACCGGCCAGAATGATGAGCCCTCGATCGATCTGGCGCTCGACCGACCGCTGCACGATGCCCTCGCCCACTTCCATCGCGATTACCGGCCGTCGACTGAGCAGGGGCCAGAAAGCGCGCTTTTTACGGCTTTTTACAAGATGATTCCGGCTGACCTGCCTGAAGAGATGCAGACCGAGATCAAGAACTCTGGACGTGAATATCTCGCAAATTATCTCAATCGGCTTTTCCCGAAATCACGCACGAAGCTGGTCAATGAGTTTATCGAATTCAACACCGATTCATTCTGTTTCCAGACCACCGTTGACCGCATCGACAGCGACCCTGAAGGCAATCTGGTTCTGATCGACTACAAAACCGGCAAAAGGCTGATGACCCAGGCCGACCTGCTGACCGACCCGGTTATTTCGGCAATCTGTGCAGCTGCCGACAACCGCTGGCCCGGCAAAGTAAAAAGCTTCGCCTGTGTCTTTCTCAGGCACGGCGAAGAAGTTCGTATCAGCATTGGCGATGCGATGCTGCGCAAGGGCCGGCAACTGCTGCAGAGTATCGGCGATCAGATCAGGCGCAAGAATTTCGAACCGCTTGGCGGCCCGGCGTGTGCAACCTGTGTCGCCGCATCGGTCTGCGGCGAAAAACGCCTGATCGTTTCGATGTCGAAAATTCAGACCCTGCGCGAATGCCCGCGCCGCTACCAGTTCCGCTATATCACCAAGGCTCCGGTTCCTGACAAGGAAAAGCCGGCCCTGGTTCTGTATCAGCTGCTGCAGTCAATGCTGCAGGAATACATCAGCGGCGGCAGGTTTATCGAAGCGGGCGCGCTTCTCGAAAAGGCTGCGCAAAAGGTCGGCAAAGATGCCGAACTCAGCCCGGAAGGCCGCGACGAGGTTCTTGGCAAAGCCTACACCGCGTTCAACAATCTTAACGAGCTGATCAGAAACGCTTTTCCGAAAGTTCATTCTATAGGTGAGCAGGCCCGCATCGGCTATGAAGAGCTGGTTCTGACCACCCGCTTCGATCGTATCGACCTGCTGCCGAACGGCAATTTCCATGTAGTCATCTATAAAACCGCGAAAAAGGCGATGACGCCGCACGAAGCCCGACTCGATCTGAGCGGCGTTTACAACTGGTTCATCGCTGACCGCCTCTACCCCGGCCGGGTCGAAAAGCTTTCTTACATCTATCTGCTCACCGGCGACGTGATTCCGTTCACGCCGACCTCGCAGGATGTCGA
>CAZFUG010000486.1:0-2372 GCA_964522035.1 uncultured bacterium | reverse complement strand
CGGCATCGATCATGGCATTCTTATTGAATCGGTCAAACACGGTTCGGGCATGTCGACCTTCACGCTGGCCCCGTCGATGGCCTATCTGATCGAGAATGGCAAAGTTACCAGACCGGTCAAATTTTCGGTTATCACCGGCAATGTGATGAAGACGCTCGACCAGATCGACGCGGTTTCAGACAAGCTCGAAATACTCAGCTTCGTTGGCGGCGGCTGCGGCAAGATGGAACAATACCCGCTGCCGGTCAGCTTTGGCGGCCCTTACGTCAGGGTCAGAGAAATCAACGTACAGTAAGGAAGCCAAAATGCGAGAAAAAGTTACCCAGATCGTCAAACAGACTTCGTTGAGCATAGTGCAGAACGAGATTCAGGCGGTGCGGCGCAAGAATATCAGAAAAACCGGCTGCCGCGTCATTGCTGACGGCAAAATCGGCGTGGCCGGCGGACTTGGTGAGGTTGCGACCGAAGAATTATTTACCCGGGCCGAAAAAAGCCTCGCCTACGGCATCGATTACGAAGTCGAACTCAGCCGTGATCTGCAGAAGCAGAACAGCCTAGACAGCTTTGTCATCAGCGATTCAGAACTATGCAGGCGCATTGAAAGCATTCTTGGGGAAATCAGGCGCAGACACCCTGAGTTCGCGGTCAGCAACAAGGTTAACCTCAGTCATATCGACTTTACTCTCGAAAATGAGCTGAACCTGAAGCTGCAGCACCGTGACTGTTACCTGAGTCTCAGCTTTCTACTGAAAAAGCAGGGTTCGACGGGCATCATGGACACCTTTTTCGGTCTTGTCGACCGCAGACTTGAAGAACAGCGGGTTATCGAGGCCGTCAGCGAAGTTATCAATGCCTACAACAATCTGCTGGCAATGCCGGAGCAGAAGCTGCCGGTGATTATCTCGCAGGGTTCGCTGACCCGCCTGTTTCAGCGCGATCTGAACGGCAAAATGGTCGGTAACAAAGCCTCGCTGTTTCAGAGCCAGATGGGTCAGAAGGTCTTTTCTGACCGCTTCAGCCTTGAAATTGTGCGCGACCCGGTCGAGACCTATGGCCCAGACTTCGACATGGAAGGCACGATTCCGGCGGCAGAGCTGAACTGGCTGATAAAAGACGGCGTCATTCTCAGGCCATATACAGATAAAAAGACGGCGCATCGCCATGGTTTCGCCAACACCGGCTGTGCTGACGGCAATTACGACAGTGTTCCGTCGCTGGGTGGTGCTAACGTCGAGATTCCGCACGCCGGCAAAACGCTTGCGGAACTGCTGAACGGCCAGCCGGGTCTGATGATTCAGATAGCCAGCGGCGGCGATTTTACGCCCGATGGTAATTTTGCCTCGCCGGTTCAGGTTGCTTATCTCACTGACGGGCATAAACTGCTGGGGCGGGTGCCTGAATTCACCATCAAGGGTTCAATTTTTGAATTTTTCGGTGCTGATTTTATCGGCGTCAGCTCGGACAAAGTCTATGTCAACGGTAACGACCGCATGCTCGTAACCAGGATGACGGTCGAAAAGCTTTGAAAAAACCGACCGGAACCAGTCAGGCAGCCCTACTGCTGGCCGGCTTCCTGGTGTTGGCGATACCTCTGGCCTTCTTCAATAATCTGTTGAACGCGGCTATGGAACGCACCCGGGAGTCGGCCATGGGTCTGCTGCGTGAAGAAATCCTGCAGACTGCGGAGCGCATCAAGGACCAATGCCGACTGGGCACCTACGTCAGGGAAGTGATCAAAAAGATTCATCAAAAACTGCTCCCGGAAGTCAGGCCGGAACTTATAAAGATGTTTCCGGCAAAGGATTTTGGGCGTGCAGAGTTTTCACCTGAACTGCCGCAGAAATTTCTGCAGGCCTTGAGACAGGAAGGTCTTGATGCCATTCAGATTGTGGTTTTTGCACCTGAATACGAGAACGTCTTTTACTGGCACTGCGAAGATCTGCAAAAGCAATGCCGTGAAGAAACATCACTGGTTAACAGACAGGCTTTGGTTCATTATGCGGCGGCAGCCAGGCTGTTCAACCAGAATTATCAGAAAATATGGCCAAAGCAGTATAATCCGTCAGAAGTTATTCATAGCGCCAATAGAAATGTAGATGAAGAGTATACCTTTGCTTATCTCAGTCGCTTTTCTGACATCGTTCATTCTCACGACCAGACTAATCAGTATTTTACAGACTATTTCGGCCGGCAATCAATTTTTTCCTATTCTTATCAGTGTATCAGCCCTGTGAATCTGCATGGCGGCTATTCGATCATCGTTCCACAAAGAAGCATCAGGCCTGAAGCTATTTTAAGATCAGCTTTAAAAAGCACGACAGACGGTATTACGGTCAGGATGGTCGATCTTAAGCAGCAGCATGAAGGATTCA
>CAZFUG010000485.1:0-2373 GCA_964522035.1 uncultured bacterium | reverse complement strand
AGTTCCTGGCTTTCGTTCAGGATACCCTCAGTGACATCATTCTGGCTGAACTGAAAGAAAATGAAACCACCAAGGCTCGCGTTCTGGTAACCTACCTCAACAAATACAAAAGCGAAAAGGGCGCCGAAAACTTCAAGCCCGTTCTCAGAAAGATCATTCCGACCCTGCATTTCCTGGCTACCGAAAAGCCGGTTACCAAGCATAAAGAACTCGTAGAAGACGCCCGCAAACTTCTCGCCGAACTGTAAAAATCAGCTGTTAACAAGATAACAGCCACCTGACCGGTGGCTGTTATTTTTTTTGCAATTTAAGCTAAACAAAAGCGCGATGTTAATCGAAAGATTTTTCGAATCGGAAACTTTTAACTTTTTTCCGGAGTGCGCTTTTGCAGAAACTGCAGGAACAGAAACGCGATCTGATACCTTTTCGGCTCAGTAAAGCCGGATGGGCAAAACTTTCTGCCCTGGCGATGGTTCTTGGGGCAGTCGCCGTTTTTCTGCTTTTCTATTTTTACCGCACCCAGATCAAGCTGCACGCGAAAATGGCGGTGGAAACCTTCGGTTATCCCGCCCTGTTTTTTCTTTGCTGGGCCGCCGACGTTATCATTCAGCCGATCCCGGCTGATGTCGTCGTTTTTGGCACAGCGTTCGGTGGCGCCAACATCTGGGAAACATCTCTCGTTGCTGGGTTTTCCAGCGCCTTTGGCGGCGCCACCGGTTACTTTATCGGTAAATTTTTCGGGCCCTGGCGTTTCAGGCGGCTTTTCGGCCCGAAACTTCTGCGTGCCGGCCGCGACCTGTTTCGCGACCACGGGGCGCTAGCCGTATTCATTGCGGGTGTGACTCCTATTCCGTATTCGGCAGTGTGCTGGATCGGTGGGATTTACAGCATGTCGCTCACCAAGGTAATTCTTGCCAGCTGGGTGAGCAGAACCCTCAGATATATTGTCGTCGCCTGGCTCGCAAATCTTGTATAAGCAGTTTAATCAATGAAAATATGAAAAAAACCGTAACCCTGCTCGGCGACTACTTCTTTTACTGCTTCACGTTTCTTTCAATTATCACAATTGCCGGCATCGTTTTTACCCCTGCGAAAGTTTTTCTCTACGACGAATTCATAAAGTCGCTTGACCCGAAAGGGCAGAAGCGCTCGATCGAGGTTTTTGATAAAAAGCTTGCGGCCGCCGGCCTCAGCCGTGAAACCTTCAACCCGATGCTGCTGGTAAGAAAAAGAAGTCGTGAACTGCTGGTTCTCTCTGATGACATACTTGTTGCAACCTACCCGGTTGGTATAGGTCGCGCCACAATCGGGATCAAGCTCAACGGCAAAGACCAGAAAACTCCTGAGGGCCAGTATTATATCTGCAGAAAAGATGCAGAAAATCGCTTTCACCTGTTCCTGCAGATCAACTACCCTTCGCCCGACGATGCCAAGCGCGGAGCGGTTCAGCAGATAATCAATGCCGGCGAAGAAGAACGCATCGAAACGGCCTGGGAAAAAAATTCCTGCCCGCCGGTAGATACTGCCCTGGGCGGGCCTCTCGGCATTCACGGTTTTGGCGCCGAATCGAGCTGGACAACAGACGGCAGCATTTCGCTGCACAATATTCATATCGAAGAACTTTTCTGGAACATCGCGACCGGCACTTCTGTGGCAATCCTTCCCTGATACCAGGCCCAGCGACTTGCTTTCTGAGCCAGTCGAAGCACTGGTGGTCTTGTCGGCATTGAACATGTAAATTCAGCGATTTTACGTCATGCCTGCGCAGGCAGGCATCTAAGCTGTCACTTGTAAGATTCACCGACCGTTCATAATTCCCTGTTACTGCCCATCGCCATATTTTGCTCAGTAACTCGCTGAGATTGCATGCGGCATGTTTACAATGCCCGCCGAAATGTGCTATTTATAACAGGTCAGAAGGTCTATGCTGCAAAAGGGCCTGTATATGAATTTTCTTAAGCTGCTCATGCCTGCCGGAAGACCTGCGATTTCCTCAAATCAGGGTTCATCGAGATTGGCATCGGTTCTTTTTCTACTCCTGATAATCGGCATTTTCTTTGTCTTTTATTTTTATCGCGCGCCGGTGAAGGCTTTTGCCAAACAAACCGTCGAGCTTTACGGCTATCCGGCCCTGTTTGCGTTCTGCTGGTTCGCCGATGCTTTCATTCAACCGATTCCGCCTGATGTGGTCGTCTTCGGTACTGCTTTTGGCGGCGCCAATATCTGGAAAACCTCTGTAGCTGCAGGCATTGCCAGCGCTATGGGTGGCACTACCGGCTACTTTATCGGCAAATACTTCGGGCCCTGGCGCTTTCGCCGCTTTTTCGGCTCAAAACTTCTCAGGGCTGGCCGCGATCTTTTTCGCGATCATGG
>CAZFUG010000484.1:0-2381 GCA_964522035.1 uncultured bacterium | reverse complement strand
TGTTATCACTGGCAATGCCACCGACGATGTGCATTGGCTTGCCGATGGTCACCCGACCATTGCCATTATTGACGCTGACAAAGAAACCGTGAATCTGCGGTAATGGGCCTGAACCTGATTTACCGGCGGAAATGGTGATACCCTTGTCGGCGACTATGGTGAGATACCCGAATGCATCAGGGTTGTCTGGGGTAGTTGTGGCGTAGGGGTTGATGATCGGAGCCTGAATGTCGACCTTGCCTGAGCAGAGAATAACGCCACCCTTGGCGACTTCGATCGGCTCATCGATAATCAGATCGCCATCAAAACTGATGATCTGGTTAAGATAAAGCATTTTTTTGCCTTTTTCTTCAATGATAAAATGATTATTGAAAAAGTCGGATTTGCTCAGATGAGTCGGCTGGCCTTCCTGGCCGGGAAGAGCATAGCTGACCCGGTCTTTGAGATAACCCGCGCCAGGCTCGAGTTGTCTGATATTGCCGTTGTAGTAAATTTCCTTGTCGTTCTTGAATTCGTAATCGGGCTTGCAGATCGCTTCGGGGCCGGCGTCGATATAGCCATTTTTAGGAACGACCTCTGCCCATGGCCGGTCTGGCCCGCCCGGGTCGCAGATATTATGCAGACCGGTGACATATGGTTCCCAGTCGCGGATTTCCGGGTCAAGGCCGCAAAGCGGTGGAGTCTGGTCTGGCAGACCGATCTGGTATTCGGTTGCTTTGACTTTGTTGTTGAAGGCGCTGATAAATGTTTGAATAAAGGTTTCGTCAGCGGTCTGCCCCGGGAGGTCTTTGTACCATTCATAGATTTCTTCGCCGACAAAACTTTCGACGGCAGAGTTATTGGTAAAGGCACGCATTGGGTACACCCTTGCGGATTCACTGAAGTAAAGAGCAAAGGTGCGCACGAAACGCCGTTTGATTTTTCCGAAGACGAGAGTCGGCGTGCACATGGCCGGAGTACCGAACAGGTGCATCGAGTTGCCACGATTGATATCCTCGTTGCTCATACGGGCCTTGTACATATTGACGGCGGTTTTAAAAAGATAATTGTCTCTGAAGGGGATTTCCCAGAGGCCGCGGTAGTAGCCGTAATCTACAAAGGCAAACATGACTCGGCTGGCATCAGCGGTAATTTCATTGCCGGGAATCTGTGTGTTCAGCCATTTTGACCAGTCTTTGAGGATCAGCCAGCCTGCGGAATTCGGGTTGAAATAGAAATGAAAATATTCACCGAAGGCATTTTCAAGGATGTCATCGTGGCTGCCGGTGAGAACATTGAGAATCAGGTTACCCTCTTCGCCTTTCGAATCTTTCTGCTGGCCGCGTCCACCCAGGTATATCCAGCCGTTTTTAACGAAAGACGGCGTGCCGCTTTTAACGATATTGTCAGCTCGGTTGAATCGAAAATCGAGGCCCTCGATGCCTTCTTTCTTTTTGCGGATCAATCGGTTGAGGCAGACCATCGGCCGGTTAGAATTGCTGAGTTTGCCATCGTCCTTGACAAAGGTCTGATTGGCGAGAGCCTTGTCGATAGTGGCGCCGCGATGTGAAAACAGTGTGAAGCGATAGAACGGCGGGGCCAGAAGCCTGGTAAGCAGAAATTCTTTGCGTACCCTGCAGATTTTCGAAACCCCAAGGTGTGTGGCGGTAATGGTGAATTCGATGTGACCCTTGCGTTCGTATGGGCTGTTGCTCATACCGGCAATCGGCGCTTTGAAGGGAAACTTTTTGCCAAGATCGGCGACATAAGTGACAGTGAAGTCGATCTCGCCGCGGTCACCCCACTCGCTTTTGAAGCGGGTCATAATCTCTTTAAGAACATCGAGGCTCTTGATGACTTTGGTGTAATCAACACTCGCCTGCGGGCCGGTTTTGTCAGAAAATGCCGCCTGCACGATTTTAAGGCCATATTCCGGGTCGCGGGTTTCAAAATCTTTCTGCAGTTTGCGAACTGCAAGACGACCGACTGCCGAAGCTATCTGATAGAGACGTTCATTGACCGATACGCGGTTGGTGACGGCGCTTTCATGGCGCACCCGGTTGACGAGTGAAATAAAAATAATCATCGAAAAAACGAGCACGCCGCCGACAATGACCACCAGCATACCGCGTCTTGAATTCATCTGCGCCCAACCTTGTTCAGAAGTTCAGCAGCCCGCTGGTCGGCAGGATTGAGATCAAGAATGCGGCGAAGAAAACTGCAGGCTTTATCGTTTCCGCCACTGTTCATTGCAGAGCTGGCGGCTTGAAGAAGAACCTGCCGGTTGAAAGGGAAAAATTCAAGCGCCTTTTCAAACCAGATCGAGGCACGGCTGAAATGGCGGGCCCGCGCCAGAATGGTTCGTGCAACGTGACTCAATGGATGGTTATTGTCGACGACGG
>CAZFUG010000483.1:0-2381 GCA_964522035.1 uncultured bacterium | reverse complement strand
GGCAACCAGAGGGCAATTTTTCTCGCGATAACTGCCACAGTGGATGCTCCAAATACCAGAACCGCCATAGCGCCATAAAAAATTGCCTGCAGAACCGGAGCCGAGTAAACAAGCACAAAGCTCAATGCGGCAAGAAATTTAACCCGCATTGAACTCCAGGTCAGTACAATATTTTCATCGAACTGCTGATTCCACCATGGGTCAATAAAACGCGGGTCACGCATAATTTCATCACCAGAAAGGTGCAGACCAAAAAAAACATGCACCCCACTCTGCTCATTGGTTAACGTCTCAATACCCTTTACAAACAGGCCATATTCGGCAAATTCCAGACCGGCCATTTTCGAGGCAGTTTCCGGGTCATCGGCGCCAAAGCGCCGCCGCAGGGCAAACTGGCAAATTCTGTAAGACATATCACTGCAACTGTGCCTTTCGACTCGTTCAATGAGCGGCGGCAGGCCCATTTCCAGGCGCTCAACGATTGCAAGGTCGACATCGAAAAAAGTTCTTCTTTCACCCTGTTCATTTACAATTGTATAGCGCAGAAACCTGAGAAGAATCGCCGTGAGATTTATCAAAGAGCCCCTCATCGAGTCTGGAATCACGAAATCAACGAGGTTGGCTGGCTCGCTGATATCCCGCCAGACCCTGTTATTCAGGCAGAGCTGATCTGAAGCAGTTTTTAAGGCGTCGAGAAATTCGCGGCCATTGGCGGGCACATCAATGGTTGCAACAGCGCAGCCCGTTTCCCCGGAAATCCTGCATTTCACAGAAAATTGAGCACTCTGCACGTTTTCCCAGGTCATGCCTGCAAACTGTGCCACCTGAGTTACCCTGCCGTGGCAATCAGTATTACACGACCGCGCATTGCTGATCTGCAGAGACTGCCCGCCACCACCCTGCTGTGCCACCCTGAATTCAAGCGCCAGGTTTTCGGGGCGTTATAACTGGCCATCTGAACCAAGCAGTATCACCAGGGCCCGAAGATCAACAAAGCCTCTGGCGACAGCGGGCAAAACCCAGAGTTTAAGCCAGAAAAACAGTGCAACGATCCGTATCGAACCCTGTATCTTGCGGCCCGGACCTTTTGCTTCGCCGGCGGGCGGCCTGATGACACCCTCACATTCAATATTGAAAAAGGTATCAGCAACTGCTGCCGTAAAATATTCAGGCCGGGGGCTTTTTGATCTTATTGTAAGCCTTTTACAGCCGGCATTGGACTTGTCACGGTTAAATTCAACATCATCGGGTTCTTCAACCAGCTCAAAAAAATCGGCGGCTTTGCCGGCCAGAGCAGCCTTGTTCAGCTGAAAAGCAACAATCTTCTGCTGCAACGACGGCAGGCAGTCTGCGCTGGCAGCGGCAGGCCTGATTCTGGCAAAAATGATAACCTTGAGACTGTCACTGCCATCAGCGATGATGCTGTCTCTTTTAAGACTGAGGTTGTATGCATCATGCCGGCGAAAAGGTTCATTTTCGGGCCCGGTCAGGCCACAGATTTCGATTACCGGGCGCAGGCTCAGATAGATACCAGTCTTGAACCGCTGTTTTTGCATTTCAGCCCTCGCCTCCCATGGTGCCCTCTACTTCAATATGCAGATAACCATCTTCTGCAAGCCAGTCAGGGGGAAGCTCGACGCCGGGTTTAAGCGATAAGCGGCAGGTCCAGCAGCGATCGTTAAGCTGGGCGATTGGCGTTATGACAAAGTGCGAATCCGGGGCAAGCATGGGCAAAGCGAATTCAACGGCGCTTTGCGGAATCACCACACTGCCGGTAACCGCGTCAGAAAAGAAAACCTCGATTTCGCCAAAATCCCAGCCGCCAGTCTCGGGGTTTTGTCTGATCACAAAAACCTCTTCGCCGTTTTTCAGGTTTTCATCGCGTTCCCGACTGCCGCGAACTTCCAGACGCAGGTCGCAGGCAAGAAGAATCGTGACGGTCGCAGAGTGCCGGGTGCCGCCTGCCATGGCCTCGATAACCGCAATAACTTTTGCCGGCCCGTTCAGTTGCTGACGCTTCAGGGTGAACTCGACTTTTCCCTTGCCGCCACTGGTTTTGACCGCTATACAATCACTGCCCTCTGCAGCGATCTGCAGCGATATGGCGGCACCGGCAGCAACGGTTCGCGAGCCGTCAGGCGAAACTTCCCAGACGGTTGCCTCGCAAACATCCTGTTCTGATGTGCTAAGGTTGATCGTGTCTTTTGAAACCTGCAGAATATAGTCATTTACCTGCTGCTCACTGTCAGAGCCCTTCTTTTTTGCGAGAAGTGCGGCCGCAGCGGCAGCAACCAGCAGCAGACCGGCGGCACCGGCACCAACCACGGTCAACCACTCAGGCCCGGCAGGCATTTCCTCGATCGGGGCCGCCGGCAAAGTCT
>CAZFUG010000482.1:2152-2385 GCA_964522035.1 uncultured bacterium | reverse complement strand
GGCCAGTCATAGTCGTTGGCGTGCATGAAGTCGTTGATTGCAACCGTATAGGTTGAATTGAATTCAAGAGGCTGGTTGTTTACATCTATCTGAATGATTCTGAAACCGGGTGGATTAGAGCTGGAGAAGGTGCAGCTCAGACCGGAAGCCTGCAGAAAGCCGGTTTTACCGGAAAGGCTTTCTTCTATGAGGTTCTCGAGTTGCCAGCCGCTAAGCTCGACGGCCACGAGATT
>CAZFUG010000482.1:0-2142 GCA_964522035.1 uncultured bacterium | reverse complement strand
CGTAGAGATGGCGCAGGGTTACGGGGCCTTCGCTGAGAGAGGTCTTTATGCCGCCGGAATTGGCAAGCGCCACCTGAGTTCCAGCAGTTTCGCGCATGCAGTCAGCAACCAGATTGCCGATTGAAGACTCTTCAGTATATGAATAATTGAAGTTGCCGGTGCATTTTGTGATAACCTCGTCGAGCAGGCTGTCGATCTTGGCTTCAACGCGGCTTATTTCTGTGGCAAGATCTGCATCCGGCTGGTATTTGCTGGCATCTACCGGAAAAATTCTCTGAAAACCTCTTGCAATATCCCATTTGCCGCCGACAAACGATACCTTGACCATGCCAACGCCTGCGCCCCGGCCCGGTGCTGTCTGACATATCATCGGTTTGCCACTCACCACGGCACCAGGGCCGATCAGGTCGCCGATAATGATGTCGACATCAGGAAAAATCTCAGCCGGGTTCTCGAGGCCGCCCAGTTCGGGGTGATGCGAGATCAGAACGACGACTTCGGCGCCTTTTTCACGCAGCAGCGCTGCCGCTTTCTGAACCGAGGCTTTCATGTCGGTGATCTCAAGGTTGACAATGTTGTCCTGGCGGGTGTTACGTGCGAGCTGGCCATGACCGAGTCCGACCAGACCGACTTTGATGCCGCCCTTGTCGATCAGCATGCTGCCTTTGAAGGTTTCGCCGACCGGACTGGTTACATCGCGATAATTGCAGGCAAGCATCGGGACATGATTGCTGCTGACAAATTTTTTAAGGGCTTCGAAACCATATTCGAATTCCATGTTGCCGATGGTCATGGCGTCATAACCGGCTTTACCCATAAGTCTCAGCGGGACTTCTCCCATGGTCAGCGAGGCTTCTGCGGTTCCGAACAGGGCGTCGCCGGTGTCGAGAAGCAGTACCTGAGCCGGGTTGAAATTGAAGGCCTTCGAAGTGTCGTTGATGAAGCCTTTGATAAAGGCCAGTCCGCCGACCTGATCATACTGACGGTCGAGAACTGTTCCGGAAAATGGCTTGATCTGGCCGCGCAGATTTGAAGTGTAGAAAATAACCAGGTTGCGACTGGGAATTTTCATGTAATCGTAAACGATCATGCCGGTCAGCATGCAGATCAGCACAAGCGCAAGCACGGCCAGGTTTCTTACCACTTCGGGTTTTCTCCTGAAAGAAACACGATGAACTTCAGATTGGAGAATCAGCTTAGCAGAGAATCAGAGCCCGTGTCAACCGCTGCAACCTGATTATATAAGAGGATGGTTGAATGTTGTGATCTATACAGGCTGGTGAATTGTTTCACCAATCTGTCGTTGCAGCTGGGGGAGTCGCTTCCGAGTTGTTATAAATGCGGCCGCAGCAAGCATTTTTGTGTGTTATAAACCATTTGAAATGGCGAAAAAACTGTAAAGTCATAAAACCAAAAAGGATTTTCTGCAGGGAGACGGTGGGCCGATTTATCTGGTTAATTGCCAGCTTTCGAGAAGCTCTGGCTTGATTTCTTCAATAAATCTTGACGGGCGCGCGAGCAGACTTCCTGAAACAGGGTCCCACAGCTGGCCCGGGTATGAAATTGCCAGGTTGTCGGCGGCCCTGGTCATGGCGACATACATCAGTCGGCGTTCCTCTTCGATATCGGCCTGCGAGCGCAGCGCACTGAAAGATGGAAACCGCCCCTCGAGCGTTGAAATGATAAAAACCGAATGCCATTCGAGCCCTTTGGCACTGTGAATCGTCGACAGTATGAGATTTTCGTCTTCGTCGATTTCGGCCGCCATGGCCTCATCAGCCGCATCTTTTGGCGGTTCAAGCGCCAGATCGGCCAGAAATTCGACCAGGCTGGTGAATTTACCGGCAATTATGGCCAGCTGATCGATATCTTTGATTCGCCGCGGGTAATCATCAAATCTCAATTTGAGAATCGGCAGGTAATAGTCGGTGACGATTTCAAGCAGTCGCAGGGGCGGAACCGGACCAAGCCTGACCGCAGACTGCAGCATTGCAGAAAGTTTTTTAAGGCCGTCGGCAGCCCGGGGTCTGGCTTTTAATTCGCTCAGATCAAATGGATTTTCGCGACCGCGCAGGTGATTGAAAATATCGGTGGCGGAGTGGGTGCCTACTCCCTCGATCAGCAGAAGCACGCGCAGCCATG
>CAZFUG010000481.1:0-2392 GCA_964522035.1 uncultured bacterium | reverse complement strand
CGGTCTGTCAGTTACCGCAATCAAAGACGTTTCCGGCATTCCGCACAATGGTTGTCGCCCGCCCAAGCGACGCCGCGTCTGAGGAGGCTTTAGAATATGGCTAGATATACTGGTTCAGTTTGCAGAATTTGCCGCCGTGAAGGCGATCAACTTTTCCTCAAAGGTGCCCGCTGTTTTACCGAAAAGTGTGCATTCAAACGCCGCGCTTTCGTTCCCGGTCAGCATGGTGCCGAACAGATGAGAAAGAAAGCTACCGGTTACGAAGTTCAGCTTCGCGCCAAGCAGAAACTCAGAAAAACCTACGGAATCCTGGAACGCCAGTTCCGCAAATACTATGAAGCCGCCAGCCGCAAGTCTGGTAACTCTGGTGTCAACCTGCTGCACCAGCTCGAAACCCGTCTTGACAACGTGGCTTTCCGCATGGGTTTTGGTCTTTCACGCGCCCAGACCCGCATGTGGATCACCCAGGGTCATTTCGACATCAACGGCCGCAAGTGCAATATTCCCAGCTACCAGCTGAGAGCCGGTGATGTTATCGCTATCCGCGAAAGCAGCAAGATTCGTCAGCAGATCAAAGACGCTCTCGAAATCAACTCAAGCCGCGAAGCCAGCTCATGGCTCGAAGTAGATCGCGAAAACCTCAAGGGTAAGTTTGTAGCTCTGCCAGAGCGCACACAGCTCGACCCGAAGATCCAGGAACATCTGATTATCGAATTCTACTCTCGCTAAGCTTAACAGGAGGCTAATTCGCGTGATTGAAATCAACCGACCCAAAATCAAGTATATCGAAGGCGAACATTCGAACCACGGCATCATCGAAGTCGAACCTCTTGAAAGAGGCTATGGTCAGACCCTCGGAAATTCTTTCCGCAGAGTTCTGCTCGCTTCTCTGCCCGGTTCAGCTGTCAGCAGCGTCAAGATCGACGGGGTTCTGCATGAATTCTGCAGTATTCCCGGCGTTGTCGAAGACGTTACCGCCATCATCCTTAACCTCAAGAAACTCGTAGTTAACGTAGAAGTCGATGAACCCATCACTCTGCGCCTTGAAGTCAAGGGTCCGGCAGACGTAACCGCCGCTGATCTGCCTTCGCATCCTGATCTGCTCGTAATTGACGAAGACGTTCACATCGCTCAGGTAACCGGCGATATCACTCTTGGTATGGACATTACCTTCAAGCGTGGCCGCGGTTATGTTCTGGCCGAAGATCACAAGATGAACAATCAGCCGATTGGTACCATCCTGGTCGACAGTCAGTTCTCACCCGTAACCAGAGTAATGTATAACGTTTCTGACGCTCGCGTAGGCCAGAACATTGATTTCGACAAGCTTACCCTTCAGGTCTGGACCAACGGCAGCATGCAGCCCGCCGAGGCTGTTGAACTGTCAGCCAAGTTCCTGATGGCACATGTTGATCTCTTCAAGGCTCTTGAAGAAGAAATCGTCGAAGACAAGAAGGGCATTCCGACTCACAAGGAAGAACTCGTAATGGTTTCTTCCCAGAAACAGGAAGTCCCGCAGAAGGGTCATCACGATATCCTGATCAAGGATCTCGAATTTTCAGTCCGTTCGAGAAACTGCCTCAAGAAAGCTGGCATTCAGACTCTTGGTGAACTCGTTAACAAAAAAGTTTCCGAGCTGCTTGAAATCAAGAATTTTGGTAAGAAGTCGCTCAAAGAAGTCAGAGAAAAACTCAGTCAGTTCAATATGAGTCTTCCTGACGATGATGGTACCGCCGGAGGTAATGACGAATGAGACACAAGAAAATCGGACGCAAGTTTGGTCGCGAGTCACATCAGAGGATAGCTCTGCTGCGCTCACTGTGCACCTCACTTGTTAAATATGAAAAAATCGAAACCACTCTGCAGAAAGCCAAAGATCTGCGCCGCGAAATCGAAAAAGCCGTGACCATCGCCAAAAAGATGTTGACTCTCAAAGGCGAAAATCAGGCTCAGACCGCTGGTCTTAAAGCCGCCAAAAGAACTCTTCTCGAAAAGTTCTTCCATGGCTGCAACGATCGCGAAATCCTTGGCCGTGACGAGATCAAGAGATACATCTCCAATCTCGACAAAGAAACCCGCGAAGCTGCTGAAAAGTACATCGCCGACCCCGAAAAGAATCCGAGACCGGAATTCATCGTTGGTTACGTTCCCGCCACCTGCAAACGCACTGTAGACCAGGACGGCAAGAGTGTTACCAAAGAAAGAAAGAACGCTCAGAGAATTCTCAGAGTCGAAGGTACTGTCACCAAGCTTATCAACCGCATCGCCCCCCGCTTTGAATCGGTTCCCGGTGGCTACACCAGAATCTACAAGCTGGGCAATCGCCGCGGCGACAATGCCGAAATGGCAATCATCGAATTCACCACATGAGGTGAATCCGTCGCAGGATGAT
>CAZFUG010000480.1:0-2448 GCA_964522035.1 uncultured bacterium | reverse complement strand
ATAATGGCGTACATTTAATTTACTCCCAGTCTTGAGTGTAATAAGGTTTGCGAGTTTAAACCAAGTTAAAGTTAAGGGCTAGCGTTTCATGGGAAGTTACATCTTATCACGAAATATTTAAAATTTCCACTACGAAATCAAAAAAAATGTTAATTTATTCCTCATGAACGAAACAACCGCTAAAACCATGACTCTGACATCATTCATTCCCCGTCCCGCATCCTGGTTATTTCTCCTTGTGTGGGCAAATTTAATCTTTTCAGAGAACCACTCGATGATTCTGCCTGAATCAAGTCTCGATCTGGCAATCATAGTTATTATAATCGCCGCCGGCCTCTATCGGAAAAATTTTTCCGGCTTTCTGCCCGCCTTCGCGCTCGTGTCTTATGAGGTACACTCGCAGGCCGCCATGCGGGTCGAAAATTTTCAGATTTTTTATGTGGTTTCATGGCTTTTGTGTACATATTACCTCTATAAAGAACCCGATCGTGCGGCGAGTCTGGTTATTTACCATGCCGGAATCAGTTTTGACCCTGGCTCTGCTGTAACGCTCGGTGTCGGCATGCAGGCCGGAATTTCAGCAGCTCCGGTTACCGTCATGTTTTTGCTGTTCTACAGTCGCGAACTGCTGCATGATCGCATATGCTTCGCTGCCGATATCCGGCATTTTCTTGCGGTTGGTGCTCTGGCCTGGCTTGCGGTAAACCATTATCAGGGCATGGCTGCCGATCTAACCTCACAGTTCGTTGCCTTTGCCGCCTCTGCACTGTTGTTTTTCGCAACCTGCTCGGTTGCCGCCGAACCTCGTCAGCAGCAGAGAATTGTCGACACCATCGCTTTCAGCGGCATTCTCGTCATCGGTGCAGCATTGACGAATCAGGCGCTTGAATCTGCCACCCTGAGCGAATTCTTTTCACGCCGCGCCTGGGCTGGCTCATTGCACCCGAATCATCTGGCGACCTGGTGTCTGGCGGCTGTCTGGGTGATTATTGCCGGCATTCGCAACAATCCAGCCGTTCATTACAACCGCCGCCTGCTGCTGATTGCCTCTTATCTGCTGTATATGATCGTCAGCGGTGCAAGAATCATTCTCGCGATTGCGGCATTCAGCCTTGTTCTGCATCTGGTTGTCGGGCGACTTTCGGCCGCAAAGTCCGGTGAAAAGACAGATCCTTCACAGAAACAGCCGCGTCGCAGGCTGATTCCTGCTGCTCTGGCGATTATCGTTCTTGCCGCGATTGTGTTCCGGCTTGGCTATAAATTCGATTTTGCGGAATTTGCCCGCAACGAACGCCTCTTTGTCTGGAAAACCGCGCTCAGCCTGATCAGTCAGGCCCCATTTTCCGGCCATGGGGTGCTGCAGTTTGGTCTGCTGCCTCAGCGCATCGAGCCTGAAGCGGCGCTCTGGGTCTATGACTGGAATTACCCCCATACCCATCAGGGATTACTTGAACTGCTTCTCTGGGGCGGTCTGCCACTTATGTTCATTTGCCTTTTCGGCTGGCTGAAAGCTTTTAAAGGGTGGTGGCGCGCCGGCATGTTTGCTGGTTTCTTTGCTGTATCGGCCACTCTGCTGGCTGATTTCACCTGGCGTACACCGGCAATGATGGTTCTCGCACTCTTTTATCTGCTTTACCCGCGCCAGGAAATCATGGAACAGCCAAAAATCGGCATTAATTTCAAGAGACTTCTTGTGGCCGGCTGTCTGGCAGTAATAATCTGGCTGGTTCAGCTGCACGTCGGCTTTATCTACTTCAACCGGTCACTTAAAAGCCTTTCTGAGGGTTCTGATACCTGGAAGTCAGAAGTTTTTAAAGCTGCCTGGAGTTTGCCTTTTTCTGTAGATATTCGTATGCAGAACCTTTTATGGACTCTTTCCCGGGAGGGTACGGGCGAAGAATTTTCGCGTCTGCTTGGCGAGCTTCGCCGGAAATTTCCATCTTTCTGGCAGCCGGTTTTTGTTGAAGCGCGACGCTGTGAGCTCGCCGGTGATCTGCATACAGCTCTTGCCCTGTATGAAAGTACTCTTACATTTGAAAATGTCGATCTGACCGGCATAAGAAATGCGCGCGCCGCTCTGGTTGCCGATCGTCTTCAGGATCCACGTTTTACTGACTTTTTTGTAGAAGCAATGGCAAGGGGAGAGTGGGGGGCCGCCATGCTTCTGAATCATCCTGATCGGGCTGCCAGATACCGGCAGCTTGCTCTCGATACCCTGATCAATCAGGTGCCCGGCAACTTCTGGGATGCACTGAAAATGGCAAGAACATTCCGCAATCTGGCGCAGAATCATGTTATTGCTGATGTCGGGCTGGTTAATAAATTGCAGGGATTCGCGTTGCCGGAATGGCTGATTGATGAGGTCTTTGCCAGTCTCGCCATGGCTCAGGCCGAACGCATTGCCGAAAAATATGCCAGACAGGAGCTGAAAACAACTCCGCCAAAAGA
>CAZFUG010000479.1:0-2449 GCA_964522035.1 uncultured bacterium | reverse complement strand
TGAGTGTGAGAGATGGGCGATGCAGTGCTGCATGAGCAGCTCCGGCATTTTTTCAGGGGGCACGACAAAATCACATGTGCCCGTTGTGATGGCATTTCTTGGCATGCCATCGAACTGCGCCGAATCAGGCGATTGAACAATGACGATCCCACCGGCGGCATGAATCGCTTTTACGCCTCTAGACCCGTCTGAGCCGGTGCCCGAGAGAATTATGCCGACAGCATTTTCCTGCGCGTCTTCTGCCAGTGAATTGAAAAAAATGTCGATGGGAAGATCTATGTGTTGGCTTGCTACCTTTTCGGTCAGGTAAAGCTTCTTCTGATTCACGGTCATATGAGTCTTTGGCGGAATCAGATACACGTGCCCAGACTCGAGGGGCATTTCGTTTGTGACTCTGTGAATCGGCATTTTTGTGTGCCGCGCCAGCAGGTCGTCCATAAGGCTTTTGAAATCGGGCGACAGATGCTGAATGACCACAAATGCCATGCCGCTGTCAGCGGGCATATTGTCGAAAAAAAGCTCGAGAGCGCTGAGGCCGCCGGCCGAAGCACCAATGCCAACAATATAAAAAGGTTTATCTGCCATACTTCTGCTATAACCTTTCGTGTGGGTATGATAATGACAATGATATCGAAGCCGTACATTTCAATTATAACATGCCAGGCAGCCGATTTTGCCTGATTCCAGAGATTTTAGCGCAAAAATTTGTTAAAATCGGTTGCATAATTATTGTGAAATGAGGGCGAATCTTTGCATAACCTTTTCTGGTTCAGGCGTGACCTGCGTCTTATCGATAACCGTGCTTTATACTCTGCCTGCAAAGACGGTCATGAAGTGAGTGCCGTTTATGTGCTGACACCGCAGCAGTGGCAGCAGCACAATGAGTCGGCTGCTAAACTCGCTTTCTGGCAGGCCTGTCTGCAGAAACTCGAGGCCGACCTTGCAACTCTGGGAATAGGGCTGCGGGTGCTGACTGCCCAGTCATTTTCTGAAGTGCCTCAGGCATTGCTGCAGCTCGCGAAAAACAGCGGCGCCACTGGCCTGTATTTCAACAATGAATATGAGTATAACGAAAGCGTACGCGACGACGCGGTGTGTTCCGCTTTTTCCGCCGCCGGTATAAAGACCTGCCGCTTTGATGACCGGGTTCTGCTGCCGCCCGGCAGCGTTATGACCGGCAATGCAGGCTATTACACGGTTTTTACCCCGTTCATGAAAGCCTGGCTGAAAAAAGCCGCCGGAACTGACCTTTCGCCATTGCCGGCGCCGAAGCCACAACCCAGGCCTCTAACCGCAGCGCTTGTCGCTGATAAACCTGCCAGTGCCGCCTGGTGTTGTGATTCAGTCTGGCGCAGCGACCTGTGGCCGGCCGGTGAAAAAGCGGCGCAGCAGATGCTGCAGAAGTTTGCCGCCGGCAGGGTGGGGGAATACCACGAGAAACGCGACTTTCCCGGTATTAATGGCACCAGCCTGCTGTCGCCCTATCTGGCAGCCGGCGTTCTGTCGCCCCGGCAGTGTCTGGCGGCTTTGACCGGTGGTCATAAAAAATGGCCGGCAGAGGGTTCGGGTGCCTGGGTCTGGCTTTCAGAGCTGGTATGGCGTGATTTTTATGCGCATGTTCTTGTCGGGTTTCCGCGCGTCAGTCGCGGGCAGCCGTTCAAGCTGCAGACAAAGGCCCTGCAATGGAACTACGATTCCGAAAAGCTCGAAAAATGGCAGAATGGCCAGACCGGTTTTCCGATCGTCGATGCCGCGATGCGCCAGCTGCGGCAGACCGGCTGGATGCACAACCGCCTGCGCATGATCGCCGCCATGTTTCTCAGCAAGTATCTGTTCATCGACTGGCGGCTCGGCGAGAAGTTTTTTATGCAGCATCTGCTCGACGGCGATCTGGCCGCCAACAACGGCGGCTGGCAATGGTCGGCTTCGACCGGTACCGATGCGGTGCCCTATTTTCGCATCTTCAACCCGTTCAGCCAGAGCACCCGCTTCGACCCCGACGGCGCTTTTATCCGCAAATTCTGCCCCGAACTTGCTGAAGTGCCGACCCCGGCGCTGCATGACCCGAAAAAGCTTGCTGCCGCAATTGGCTCGCTGAAAATCGATTACCCGCCCCTGCTCGTTGACCCGCAAAAAGCCCGGCAGCAGGTCATGGCTGCTTTTAAAGCGATCGGGCAGGCATGATAAAACAGCCGCCGCATCTGGTGCGGCGGCTGCATGCAATAACTCAGGGCAAAAAACAGGCTTTACACAAAATCTTTGTGAAGGCTTGCTCAGATCCGGAGAGAAATATTAATAGGCCTGTTTGTGAACATCGATGACGGCGCGGCCCGACGGGTCGGCCATGTTCTTGAATTTCGCATCCCATTCGAGCGCGGTCGGCGTCGAGCAGGCGACTGATTTCCAGTGCGGAACACAGCGGACTGCATACTCGCTCGGAAAATGCTCC
>CAZFUG010000478.1:0-2499 GCA_964522035.1 uncultured bacterium | reverse complement strand
GGGTAAGTGATTGCCCGTCTGAGGCAATGAATTTGATGTAAATAGTGCCGGTGGCATAATAATCAGCACCTGATGATAACTGACTGGTTAAGCCTGCATCAGAATAAAGCGAAACAGTGCTGACTAAAATCGGCTGAGTCTGTGAAGCCTGGGTGGTGAAAGTGCTGGTAAAGGTTGCTGGCGCATTGACGAAAGGATTGCCTGCCAGATCGGTGATGCCGTAGCCAGCCTCGATCTGATATTGCGTTTCGGTGCGCAGCAAGCCGTCGAGTGTGTCGTCGGGGTCGATGGTTATGCTGTTCCCTGAGCCGCTGACGCTGTAACCGGCAAGATTTGATGATCTTGTAAGTTTTATGTTGTTGGTATTGACTGTGCTGCTCTTGATATTTTCAGAAAAAACTATCTGGGGCTGATTGTTGATTAGTACACCAATTGCTGAGGCTGCAGGAGAGATTGAACTGATAGTCGGGAAACCGCAGTTGACGTCGAGGTAGACATCGCTTTTTATGGTCTGGAAACGAAATGTGTGGTTGCCGCCAGTCGGCGTTGAAACCGTATAGCTGCCGCGAAAAGTTTTTGAATTTGCGGCGGTTTCTGTAAGGGTTACTGTACCCTGCGGGGTTGCTGAGCCATTCAGATAGATACTGACTGATGTTGTGTCGACTGTGTTGAAGGCTGGATCGACAGACGTTTCAACAGAAATATAAATGGTGGCGCTGGCATTGATTTCATTGCCGCTGTTCAGCCGGCTGGCAGCGTCATAAGATGCGCCGGTATGAAGCGAAATGCTGGCGATTTCGTCTGCTGCTGCCTGACTTGAGGTGTTTTGCGTAACAAAAGTAATCTGCCGGTTTTCATAGATCTGTGAACCGTTGGCATCGATGACATCGCTGGCGATAGCTATGGTGTATGTCGCATTGAAGGCAAGATTGGCAGCAGGTTTGAAGTAAATCTCGTTGCCCGTGCCGCCGTCGTAAACGATGTTTACCGCGTTATTTCCTGAATCAAGAAGTCTGATGGGGGTGGTGATACCGATTATCTCGGCATAGCTCGCGACCCGCATGTTCTTGTCAAAGTAAATGCTGAATCTGTTGCTTGCATCGGCAATTACCCTGTAATTGCTGGTTAAGGGTCGCAATCCGCCGGCAACCAGACCTGAGTTCACAGCCGCCGCCTTTGAGTCTGATGCGACCACTTCTGCGAAGTCGACTCTTATGCCGATTTCTGAAGCGCTGAATGGTGGCCCTTCAAGATGCAGGACCCTTGTGTCGGAAGCCCAGTAACATGTGTCAGGAAAACTTAGCTTGCGGTTGAAAAATTCGAAGTTTTTAAATCCGTAGAGAACTATCAGCCCGGCATAAAGGTCGTTGCCTTTTTCGTATGCAAACTGGCTGGCAAAACCGGCAGTCACAGCCGGAATTGTGCCAGCGGTAGGGCTTCTGAAAGGATGATAGTGTTTCAACGTGCCTGCAGAGATGGAAATAACCTGGCTCTGATCAAAGTTAAGTCCGCTGAAGCCGCTTAATCCGAGGTTGGTAAAAGATTCTCCTGCGTCGATGGCGTTTGTGCCAGCATCAAATGTGAATCTCGGGGTTGAGGTGGGATCAAAAGTTCCTCTTTTGATTTTGACCTGAGTGTTGTCGAGCCACGACAGAAAAACTTCTCCGGTTCTCGGGTTCTGGTAAAACGATACGACCGAGCCGGAAATGTTGCCCAGACCCGCAATATCGGTGGTGTTGAACGACGGAAATTCTGAGTTCAGGCAGGTGAGAATTCTGATTGTTCCTGCGACGGTTGATGGATATGCAATTGTTATGAATTCGTTGCCTCCATGTTTCAGCAACGTTCCCGCAGGACCAAAGGCAGTGTTGATTGAATGGCCAGTTATTGCACCGTGGTCGGTCCATGTTTGGCAGTCGATGGAAGAAGCCGTTCTCAATGAATTTCCGCTGTCAAGCCAGAAGACAAAGGCTCTGTTGCTGTTTACTACCAATGAGTGGGGTTTTGGAGAGTTTGTGGTTGTGCTTACCTTGTAATTGAAAGCCGGTGCTGTCTGAAATACATCATTTTCGTTCTGGTAGCCCGAAATATAGATGTCTTTCGCACCTAATATATTCATTGTGGAGACTAGAAAGTATCTTCGAATGCCTGGCAAATCGTAGTTTGCTGGCACTTGAGCTGCATTTACGCAGTTCTCGTAAAAGGTTGCGGCAGCATATGGTCGGACTGGCAGCACGCTCTGCCAGTTGGCAGCTGGATAATTCGACTGCCATGCCGGAAAATTGATTGGTGCTGACGCAGGTCTATAATTCTGTATGCTTCCGGAGGCGTTGAAAAATACCATGTCGGGCACAACGTATTTACGGCCTGTAATTTCAGGATTTGAAAAAGTGAAACTGGCGACGAACGGGTTTATTCCCATTGTGACAGAGGCGGGAAACTCCTGCACCCCTTAGGGAGAATTAGGGTAAGAAATCCCCGGAAGAAAAAACATGGCCG
>CAZFUG010000477.1:0-2507 GCA_964522035.1 uncultured bacterium | reverse complement strand
GACCGATTCGATAAGAATGCCGTGGTCGATACTGCCGATCAGTTCTTCTTTTGAGCAGTTGCCGGGTTCGATGTATGTGGCGGTCATGCGCACGATCGGTTCGTATTCAAAGTTTATGGAACGGGCGTTCCCGGTCGCTGCTTCATCGAGTTCTGCGGCGGTGGCGGCACTGTGCAGTCGGCCGCGCAGTATGCCCTTGCCGATCAGCACGGTTTTTTCGGCCCGGTTCCCTTCGTCGTCAAACGGCGTAAAGCCGCTGCCGGGCAGATTGCCGTCATCTACAATACTGAGCAGTTCAGAGCCAACCCGTTTGCCGAGCTGCCATTCTTTCTTCATGCCCTCGTCGCCGATCATGAAATCGGCTTCGCTCTTGTGCCCGAAACTTTCATGCGCAAAAATGCCTGCAGCCATCGGCGACAGAACGACTGTATAGTTGCCGCCCTGAATCTTTTCGGCGCTGGTAAAGAATTCACGCGCTTTTTCGATCAACTCCCGCGCTTCATGATGCAGCCCCGCGAGAGGCTTGAACTCAGACATCGCTTTGCACCAGGTTTCACTGAAAACGTTGGCACCGCTGCCAAACCTGAAACCAAGCCTCAGACCGGCTGTCTGCGTGTCGAATTTCAGATTGGCGCCGAGGCTCGAATAAAACTGTTTGGTTATATGAGCGTCTGAATATGAGGCAGACCAGTGGCTGATCTGCCCGTCATTCTTCACCAGGTCGGCAAATGACTCGGTGAGAGCGATTTTTTCTGACAGCTGCACTCTGCTGACGCTTGTTTTCGCAAAGCGGCAGTGGTCGCCGGTATTGACCTGCATCTTTCTGACCGCCGGGTGCTCATTGATCCGGGCATCGGCCCGTCCAAGCTTTGCTAGACCCGCAAGTTCCGCATCGATGCTGGCCAGATCAGTGGTGGAAGCATAAAACCAGCGCTGACCGTCGAAAAGTCTGATAAAAGCGCCGGTGTCGTCTTTTTCTTTGACCTCTTCAAGGCGACCGGTTTCGATGCGCACCAGGGAGCGAAAAACCTTTTCAATACGCACATCGGCGTAAAAGCCTGCGGGAAATTTATACATCCGTTTCTCCAGATCAGCGAACCAGGTTCGCAATTTTGATAAAGATGAAGTAGAAAACTGCGGTAATGCCCGAACTGCAGCCAAGGGCGACCGAATATGAATAATCGCGCTTCAGCAGCATCGGCAAAGCAATGAAAAAAGCCAGCGATGGCACCACCATCAGAAAAATATCGGTCGTCAGGCTGGCTGTCTGGGCCTTGTTACCGGTCTCGTAATAAAACCACGAAATAGCGAGAATCGAAGTGACCGGCAATGAGGCGAGAATCGCGCCGGCGGCCTGGTTGCGCTTCGCCGCTTCGCTGATAAAAATAACGAGAAGTGTTGTCACCAGAATTTTGACAAAGTATTGCATAAATGCGATTTTACCATTACCCTGAGCACCCTGACAAATTATAGAAAGCATTCGAATCATGAATATCGCCAGATATGCGCGCATCGAAAACTCGCCAAGACCGCGGGAAATCGTTCTGTTAAAGGCTTTTCCCTGCCGCTGGGGGCACTGCACCTTCTG
Source organism: uncultured bacterium (assembly GCA_964522035.1). Classification (GTDB taxonomy): domain Bacteria; phylum Muiribacteriota; class Ozemobacteria; order Ozemobacterales; family Ozemobacteraceae; genus Rifleibacterium. The sequence goes on along the minus strand of CAZFUG010000477.1, from coordinate 919 downwards.
CGATTACATTCATGACAACAGCGAAGACGAAAACTCGATCAACGCAACGAATGCTGAAGTGCTGAAAAAAGTCACCGGCTGCTTCGGCGCCCTGCAGGTAATCAATTCCGGCAGCTGTTTCGAAATTCCGCAGGCTTCTCTTGAGCTGATCAGAGACGCGATTAACCGCCTGCAGATCGGGCAGCTCTATTTCGAGGCACACTGGAGCTATCGCACGCGCCTGCAGGAAATGCGTGATTTCTTCAAGGTTCCGATTGTTTTTATCACCGGTGTCGAGACTTTTGATGAGCCCTTTCGCAACCGGGTTCTCAAAAAAGGCATGGCTTTCAAAGACCCGGCCGAAGTGCGGCAATACTTCCAGTCGGTTTGCCTGATGGTCGGAATGCAGGGGCAGACCCGTGAAATGATAAGCAATGATGTCAGAATCGCCATTGAATACTTCGATTACGTTACCATCAACCTTTTTGTCGATAATACAACCTCTGTTAAAGCTGATCCAGAACTGCAGCAGTGGTTCAGAGGCGAGTTTTCGTGGTTGCGTGAGCATCCGAAGGTTGATATCCTCTTTGAAAATACCGACTTCGGCGTCGGCGGAGAACTGAAACAATGACCAATGACATGATCTGGCTGGTTCTGCTGGCCGTAAACTACCTGCTGCTGGCCCTCTCATTCCGCCTTTTCAGGGCAAATGGCCTGTTTGCCTGGGTCGCCCTCTCTTCTATTCTCGCCAATATTCAGGTCGTTAAAACCATTGAATTGTTCGGCATGGTGACCACCCTCGGCAACATCATCTACGGAACCTCTTTTCTGGCCACCGACATTCTCAGCGAATGCTATTCAGAAAAAGAGGCGAAAGAAGCTGTTAAAATCGGTATTTTCAGCATGCTGGCAACCACCGTTATCATGCAGATCTGCCTGA
>CAZFUG010000476.1:0-2507 GCA_964522035.1 uncultured bacterium | reverse complement strand
GTTTGATGAAATCGCCGAGCCAGACGTCAAAATCTTCGAGGGCCTTTTTGTAACCGGCCACATCGCGGCGGTGACCGTATTTCATGTCGGTATCGACGAGATTGGTGAAGATCAGACCGCTTTTAAACTTTGCCATCGATTCGGTGGTTCTAGCCATCCCGTCATCGTTGCTTTTTGTGGTTACATGCGGTTCGACACCCTGGCCGGCGAAGATATCGTAGATTTTGCCGATGCCGTAAGTGGTGATACCTTTCGCTTTGAGAACGTCGAGCAGAGTTTCGTCAGGGGTCAGACTGAAATCGTGGCGGTTGGCGGTTCGGGTATAGGCGCCAGACTTGCCGGTGAACGGGCGGGCAATGATGCGGGCGGCGCCGAGTTCGGGCGGTTGCAGCATGTCTCTGGCGACCTGGCAGATGCGATAGAGTTCTTCGAGCGGAATTACGTCTTCATGGGCGGCAATCTGAAATACGGAGTCGGCAGAGGTGTAAACGATCGGCTTGCCGGTTTTGACGTGTTCGTCGCCGAGCTTTTCGATGATTTCTGTGCCCGAAGCCGGGTAGTTGCCGATAGTCTGGCGACCGATCGCCTTTTCGTATTTCTGCATGAATTCTTTCGGAAAACCGTCGGGGAAAACCGGAAAGGCGAAATCGAGCTTCGCGCCCATCATTTCCCAGTGGCCGGTGGTGGTGTCTTTGCCTGGCGAAAGTTCGTGCATGATGCCATAGGAACCGGTCGGTTCTTTAACCGCCGCAACCCCGGTAATTTCAGTGATATTGCCGAGGCCCATCTTCTGCATATTCGGAACATTGAGACCGCCGGCGGCCTTTGCCAGATTCGGAATGGTGGCGGCGCCGACATCGCCGTATTCATGTTGATCCGGCATCGGGCCGATGCCGGCGCTGTCTAATACTATACATATTGCTCGCATTGTGTTTCTTTCCTTAATTTTTAATTTCTGGCGGCAGAAAGCCGCGGGTCGAAATTGACCTTAATATTACATCATATTATAGCACATATTTCTGCTGAAAATAAAAAACGCACCGTTGACGGTGCGTTCTGGTTGTCTGAGAAAAGCCTTTTAACGGTTATTGCGCAGGTCTTCGAGGCGCATGATCTTGTCGACGCGGGCGGCATGGCGGCCGGGGGCCGGCTCGGTATTGAGCCAGAGGTCGACGATCTGCTTCATGTAGCCGGTGCCGATGACCATGCTGCCGAGAGTCAGAACATTGGCGTGGTTGTGCTCGCGGCTGTTGCGGGCGACATAAAGGTCGTTGCAGCAGGCGGCACGTATGCCTGGCACCTTGTTGGCTGCCATGCACGAGCCGATACCGGCGCCATCGATGATGATGCCAAGAGTGTGCGGATTCTGTGAAACTGACCAGGCGACGAGGAAAGCGATATCCGGGTAGTCTACAGCCCCTTCTGAATGAGTACCCACGTCTTCGACGACGTAGTTTTTGCTCTGCAGATGCTTTTTGAGCTCTTCTTTCAGCGGAAACCCGCCGTGATCGGAACCAATGACGATTTTAGGCATCAGATGAACTCCTGAAACAATTCGTGGCGGGGTCGCGGAATGACGACCGAATTGACTACCAGACCCTTTTCTTCGAGGGACTTGAGGCCGGCTGCAACTGCAGCTTCAACGGCAGCCACATCACCGGTCATCGTATAAAAGGCTTTGCCGCCGATAGCCATGGCGATGCGCAGTTCGCACAGGGTTACGCTGGCGGCCTTAACCGAGGCATCGGCAGCGAGAATCGTCGAAACGATGTCGAAGGTTTCGATGACTCCGAGGGCTCCGGTGGTGTCGACCTGATTGGTGGCGGTGATCGCCGGATAAATCTGTTCATGCAGGTTGGGAATGACGAGATCGTTTACCAGATAGCCCTGACCTGCCTGAATACCGGCGGCAACGCTGGCTTCGACGGCAGCGACATCGCCCCAGACGAGGCAGATGAACTTGCCGGGGCAGACGGTGCGTGACAGCAGCAGTTCGACTGCGGCTGTCTTCAGCATGGTGTCGGTTACCAGATAACCGATGGAAATGCTTGAAAGTTCTACTAATCCTATGGCATTTCGGCTGATGTTCATGGTGTTTCCCTTAATCTCTGGCAATGACGATGGCACGGTCAGTTACGGCGGCAATTTTGCCGCTGATAGAGGCATGCAGGGCGGCCCCGAGTTTGCCTTCAGGAACCGCACCGATCAGCTGACCGGCTTTTACGGTTTCGCCAGCTTTAACTACCGGCGTTACCGGCACGCCAATGTGCATTTTAAGAGGCAGAGTCACCTTTTCGAATCTTTGGGTGATGTCGGTCAACGGCGCTTTGTGATTGAAGTCGAGAAGAGCCAGTTTTTTCAGCAGGCGTTCGATGGAAACGCGGCGTGCCTGACGCATCGGGTGAATCTGTGGCTGGCCTTTAAAGTCTGCTGGTTTGACGCCGCGGCCAAGGTGAAATTTTTTCGAGATCATGCACATTTCGCGTGGTGGCAGATCTTCGGGGCAG
>CAZFUG010000475.1:0-2535 GCA_964522035.1 uncultured bacterium | reverse complement strand
GAAGCGAGGTGATTCGAAACCAGCTGATCGACGGCATCGATGCGTTGACCGCAGCCAGGGAGATCGTCGGCCAGGTGGCGGTGCCGCTCCTCGGGGCGACCTTGGTTGCCATCGCAGCGTTCGCCACAGTCGTCACCGTGATTGTGATCACAGTCACCATTGTTCGGGCAGTTACCACAGTCGTGGTTGCAGGCCATAGCCGGAGTAGCGACAAAACCGAGCATCATGAACACAACAAGAAGACTGATAAAAAACTTCATACTCAATTCTCCTGAACTTATTTAGCTTATTGAGAGTACTCAACTTTTTTAAAGTTAACAATTTTTTGACTGCCGGTCAAGCACACTTAAATTAAAGATAATTTTCACAATGCTTTTAAAGTACATCTATGGGCAGATTATTTTTGACAGGGGTATAACACGGGTGATATAATCCACCATCCCGGGCGCCCTGTTTCTCTCAGAGGTGCATCGGCAGTTAATCAAGACAGACTGAAGAGGTGACGGCAGCATGTCCAATCCAGGTTTTATGTCAATGCGATGGCTCAGACTACACATCAAGGAGATCATCTGGGCAACCATCACACTGTTTGTGTTGTCGATTTTTATCATCGGCTACGGCACAAGCAGATCGATCAAGCAGCAGGAAGAACGCAAACGCCGTGCTGATGAATCCGAAGCAAAAGCAGATTCACTGCGCAATTCAATGCCACAGAATCTTCGCGACAAGGAAAACCTTCCGGTCGTGCATGTTTCTTACCCGGCCAACGGTGCTTCTCTGACAACCGTTATCGATGTCAAGACCGTATGGCGCTCGATCAAAGACACTCCTGAATATCAGCAACTCCAGCAGATGCCTGAAGGAATCAGAGAATTCTACGGGAGCATGCTCAAGGAAAGAGCCCTCGAAAATCTCACGTCAATGGCACTTCTCGACCTGTTTGCCCGCGCCAGCAATATCAAGCCCGGTGTAACTGCCGAAGCTCTGGTAGAAAGTGATCGCCAGCAGATTTCACCGGTTGAATTCGACCGCAGACTACGCCAGCAGGGAATGACTGCCGAAGAATACGGCAATCAGAAACTCCGCCAGATCACCTTTCAGTCGGTTGCTCAGAAGGTAATGGCTCCGGTGCCACCCGCCAGCGCCACTGAAGATTTCCTGAAGAACTACTACGAAACTAACAAAGACCGCTTCAGAGAAGACGATCAGATCAGTTTCAGCCACCTTCTCATCTCTCCGGCTGATTTCGCCGGCAAAGCCGAAATCAGCGAAGAACAGATCAAGAATCACTTCGACGCCAACCGCAGTAAATTCATGAGCTCGAAGCGCCTCGAAGTCTCGCACATCTTCATTCGCCACACCGCCCCCGAATACCTTGACGCTATTGCAGTAAGTGAAAAGGACCTGCGCGAGCGTTACAGCGAAAATATGGAACGGTTCCGCACCGAAGAAAAGGTTCAGGCCCGCCATATTCTTATCAAGCCGCGCAACAACTTCGACCACGAATTCACCTCATTCAAGGTCAACCTGCGCAATTTCGCCAGCAGCGAAGTTGAAGGCAAGACCCTGTTTACTTTCAACGCTGGTATCTCAGGCCTGAAACCTGAAGCCAGTCTCAATCACGACAGTTTCACCCTGGTTACCGCTGACGGCAAAGAACTCCACCCCGATGCCACCAGCATGACCAAAACCGAAAACGCTCTCGAAATGCCGCTGACCGGTGGCACTAAGGCTGCTGTAAGTGGCCAGATTGCAATCCTCGCCGACGCTGGCGCTCAGCCTTCGAGACTTATCGTTAAAGACGGCGCCGCCAGCTTCCAGTTCGACGTTGCCGCCGCTTTCGATGAAGAAAAAGCTTTTGCCGCAGCAAAAACCGAAATCGACAGCATTCTCGCCAGCATCAACAATGGCGAAGACTTTGCCAAACTGGCCGAAAAGCATTCTCAGGACACCGGCTCTGCCAAAAAGGGCGGCGATCTTGGCGAATTTGGCCGTGGCTCAATGGTTAAACCCTTCGAAGATGCCGCTTTCTCTGCCACCATCGGCAAGGTGACCGAGCCGGTACGCAGCCAGTTCGGCTGGCACATCATCAAGGTCGAAAACCGCATCGCCGAAAAAACCAGACCGTTCGAAGAAGTTAAAGCCGAGCTCACCGCTGAAATCAAAGCCGCTCAGGCCGAAATCAAAGCTTCCTCTTCTCTCGAAACCGCAAAACAGAAAATCATTAATGGCAACGAGACCTTCGAAAGCATGGTAAAACTGTATTCAGTCGGTGCCTCGCGCAAGGATAACGGCAAACTGCCGGTTTTCTTCAGCGGCGACATCACCGAAGATTACTCTGCCGAGCAGCAGAAGATTCTGCGCGACGAAATCGGTGATACCACCGACGCAATCGCCAAAGAAATTGAATCGGCTCTGTTCAGCCTTGAAGCCGGTTAACTGAGTGATGTCATTCAGAACGCCAGCGGCGACCATCTGTTCCGGCTCGAAACGGTCCTCGAACCGATGCAGCTCGTCCTCACCGCCAGTCTGAAG
>CAZFUG010000474.1:0-2563 GCA_964522035.1 uncultured bacterium | reverse complement strand
CGGTGGGATACATATTCAGAATTCAGGTGTCGGATTCTCAAGTCTGGCGATAACGCTTCACCTGACCCGTCTGATTTGCACCAACGGAATGACCGTTCCGATACATAACGCAGAGATTCTCCGCCGCCGGCATACCTCAGGCCTGACAATTGAAAAGGTTCAGCATGAGTTCGGTTTCAAGTTCCGTGAAATCCCTGGTCATCTGAGAAAAGCCGGCCAGATTCTGCAGGCCTCGCGCGAAGTAATGGTGAGCAATGTCGAAGAGACCCTTTCGAGTATTCTTCAGAGATTCCACTTGCCGAAAAGGTTTGTGGCACCGCTGATGCAGACGTTCAACAAAGCGCCCGAGCCGACTGCTTTCGGTATCGCTCAAGCCATGACCGACGCACAGACCTTGAATGAACTTAAGATTCGGCCAGAAGAAAGACTCCAGATCGAACAGGCTGCAGGCACCTATCTGCAGAACCTGACTCAGATTGCCTGAAGATCTTCCCGCCGGGCGACGTATCGCCCTGAAAACCGGGGGTAGCGAAAAGCTGCTCCCGGTTATTTTTTTAAGGAGAAATTTATATGGAAACCTCACCCGAAATTGGAAAACTTGCTTCCGCCTTGAGCAAAACTCAGGGCATGATGAAAGCCGCTCAGCTCGATGGCACCAACCCCTTCTTCAACAGCCGATATTCAACACTTGCAGCGATTATTGAAGCATCGAGAAATGCTCTTGCCGCCAATGAATTGGCGATTGTGCAGGGCGTCAGTACAGAAGGTGATCCGCTGGTAGTAAAAATCAGCACGATGCTCGTTCACAGTTCAAATCAGTGGATAAGAGAAACTCTGACGGTTCGCCCCGCGAAGGTCGGAATCCACGAGCTTGCTTCCGCGATAACCTATGCGCGCAGAATTGCTATGGGCAGTTTACTTGCGATCTATGCCGACGACGATGACGGCAATCTGGCGGCCGAACCGCCGGCTCCGACGGCAAATGTCACTCCTATCAGAAAGGCAAAAGAGTCTTCGGGTTCAGCAAAAGAAAAGCCGGCTGTCGAAGGTTCTTCCGCGAAGCCTGCGACACGTGGAGCAGAGAAAAAACAGAATGAGACGAATCAGCCCGAAAATACCCATGATAAGCAGGAAAAGACAGTATTGCCAGAACCGAAGAAGATCAGCGAAAGGGCTGCTAAAATTCGGGAAATCTTTACTCTTTCCGGCCAGCTTGGGCAGAACCCGGTAGAAATGAAACAGAGCATTGGCGAAATTCTCAATCAGGGTGGTCCGATTGCCGACTCGTCGCAGATAAAGAGCGAGGAGCTCGACCTGATTATCACCGCTTTCAAAAGCATGCTTGCGGAAAAGGAACTTGCGAATCGAAAGGAGGCTGCCTGATATGCAGTGGACCAACAAACTCAATCTTCCCGATCCAATCGCCCGGGCCGTTCAGCGCGATACGTATTCCGCCGGAAAATCAGACGTAACGGTAACCCGGCTGGTAATGCCTCCTAAAGTAGCAGTTCTCCAGGAAATTCATCGTGAGAAGATCGTCGAAGACGTAGCCGACGGATTCTTCAGAATGCTTGGCAAATGCGTTCATAAGCTGCTTGAAGAAAAGGAATCCGACGCGATTGTCGAGCGCAGGTTCTATTCGTCTGAACGCCTTCAGGGGCTGATTCTTTCAGGTCAGATCGACAGGTATGACCCAAAGACGCGAACGATCCAGGATTATAAGTTCACCACATGCTATTCCGCTCAGAACGGCGCGAAAAGCGAATGGATCGGTCAGCTCAACCTTCTGGCACTGCTTGCCCGCGAAAACGGCTTCCCGGTCGAAAATCTTGAGCTGATTCTTCTTCTGCGTGACCACACAAAAACGCAGGTCGAAAAATCGCCAAACTACCCGCCGGCGCCGGTGGTTATAATGCCGGTAGAACTGTTTTCTGAAGAAAAGGCTGAATGGTATCTGAATTCGAGGTTACAGGCATACATCTCTGCAAAATCTCGCCTGCCAGAATGCTCACCCGAAGAACGCTGGGTAAGGCCAGACATCTTCGCAGTTTTCAAACCCGGCGGCAAAAGAGCCGTTCGCCTGTTCGATTCAGAGGCCGAAGCTCTTGCCTTCGCCGAAAACTCAGGCGGCGGCCTCTACGTTCAGAAACGCCCAGGTTCATCTATCAGGTGCGAGGTATATTGCCCCGTCAGCCAGTTCTGCGACCAATGGAAAATACTCCAGGCACAGGCCGACAGATAAGTTTGGCTCTATTCAACGACGCCCACCGACAGCGCAAAAGCTGCCGGTGGGCGTTTTCTATTTTTAACTCACTGTAATTATGGTTATCTTGAAGAAAAATGATAAGGGATGCTAGAATTAAAAAAAATAAATGAGAGTAGGATATGAGCGCCAAAGATCAAATTCAATTCAGATATGCTTTATGTGCAAACAGCAAAATTGTTGATATTTTTGACCTCTCTACCGAAGACCGTGGGGTTTACGAATGCGCGGGGTGTCTTCAGAATGTAATTCCTGTCTTAGGAGAGAAAAGGCAAAAACACTTTCGTCACACGGTTGCGC
>CAZFUG010000473.1:0-2564 GCA_964522035.1 uncultured bacterium | reverse complement strand
GCCTTAGCCAATTCAGCTTCGTCGTCTATGACCTTTGAGTCTTCATCGACGTAAAATTTGACGTTTTCGCTGCGAATCGCACCGCAACTTTCGCATTGCTGGGCCGAGCCACGATTTTTGGCATTACAGTTCGGGCAATCCCAGAATCCTTCTACTATTTCCTCGATAATCCGGATTCCACTGTCGCTGGGCTTACCAGCAGAACGTTTCTTGCCGTTCTCATTCATCTCAACTGCTCCATATTTTTCTTTTAATAAAGAACCATCCGCACAACTTTGCTCTAAAAAGCAGAACAAAAGCGGAACCGATACGTTACATCACAATGAGGTCAGACCAGAAAAGTATCCTGTTTTTTCTATAACAACTATATACCATAAAACCGGAAAAAAATCTTAAAAACTTGCACGACAAAACAAGGTCTTACAACGAGTCCTGAGGCGGGGCCGGGGGCGGCAGAAGCTCTTCAATTTTTTGCGGTGGTGGTGGCGGCTCAGGCGGCTCCGGAACCGGACAGCGCGGAAACTGTCTGAAAACCGGCCCGCGGAAAATCTGAATACGGCCGTTACCGGTATCGAGAACATAAAGGTCGCCGTTAGGGCCAAAGCGGGCTTCATGCGGCCTGACAAATTTTCCCGGGCCGGTACCGAAGCCTCCGATAATCTGCAGTATCTTGTAATCGGCATCAAGAATAAGAACCTTGTGATTGCCGGTATCAGCAATCGCGATCATGCCGTCGGGTGAACAATCTATGCCGTTGGGGTAGCGCAGCGTATAGTGCGGCCATCTGATCAGCTCGGCCTTTTTCTGCATATTGTTCTCAAATACCATTACCCGGTGGTTGCCGTTGTCGGTGAGAAATATATCGCCATTCAAACTTACCCAGACTCTCGTGATGTCTTTAAACTGTCGATAATCACGACCAGACATGTGATGCATGTGCCCAAGCCGCTTTGATGGCTTGAGATCAGCCGAGAAGATCTGCAGGCGGTTTCCCTGCACGCGCTGACGCTGCAGAAAATCCAGGCCAAGGCCACGAATGTAGTTACTGCGCGGTTCACTGACATAAATCTGGCCGGCGCAATCGACATCGATACCGAGAGGGTGATGGAAATAGCCGTCTTTCCAACCTTCCTGGCCGAGAATCCATTTAACTTCACCATTGAGTTTGAGGGCTTTGACGCGGTGGTTGCCTGTGTCTGCGATCAGCATCGTCGAGGTGCCAAGCCAGGCAATGCCAACCGGAAGATTGAAGTGATCGATCGGCACGTTTTCGCCAGGCCTGATTCGGCTTTGCGCGTGCTGGTAGGCGCGCCCGACAAGATAATTCGGATTGCGGCCGTTCAGATAGTCTTTTTCGCGGTAGGCATCGTTCGAATCAATGGGCTGGGTGCGATCATCCCATGGCCAGAGATCGCCATAAATCATTTCAAGCTTCAGGGGCTGAGTCGCTGTTGGCGAATTATCGACCGAGAATAGCTGCAGACGGTTGTTGTGGGTATCGGCAACCGCCAGCAGGCGACCATCAGGGGAGAAGGCCATTCCTTCAGGCTGGTTGAGCAGGCCGTCTTTCTGACCATGCCCGGCATGCAGCGAAAGAAATGCGTAAGGCTTGTCATGCGCCCGCGCAGAAACTGCAAAGATCATAAATAAAAGAAACATCAGGCAGCTGGCCAGCGAAAAAGGCACAGCGACAGAACCGCAAACAGACAAAAAGCTGTGCGGCCTTTTCGGAAAAGGCAGATATTTCTGCTGAAAGGCTGTCATATCAGGAAAATAGCTTAAACCATCAGATTTTACAATCCGGAAACCGCAAAAGATTAATTGCCCATGACAAATCAAAGCCAGCAACCCAATGACCATGAGCTGGACTGTGGCAAGAATCGCGCCCTGACAGAATCGGTATTTGCCGGAAAACCATTTGTGCAATTAATCGTTCAGTCAGCTTACCACTCAAAATACACATTTTCACCGGAAACCGAACGGCCAGGATTCGGCGAAAAGATCTGAACACCCGAACCGGAATAGGCAGTTGGCGCAGTCTGATCGGCAAAAAAGGCTTTTTCGAGCTGAATTCCGTCAAAATAGACGGTTGTAGAAGCAGTATAACCAGCCGGAGTTGAATTCTGCAGATGAATGATGGTTTCGCTCGCCAGACTCTGGTCGTAGTGATAATCAAACGCCAGGTAGACTCTGTACCAGGTCTGATGGTCGGGATGAGCAATCGATGAATCGAGCAGCATTTCACTCTTTCCGGCATAGGCGACCGGACCAATTGGCAGCAGACTTCCGTCTGAGGCAATACGAACCCCGAATGACGAGTTCGGGTCGCCATTCGCATCTATCAGGGTAAATTTTAATTCGGCAGAACCAGTGCCAGGGCTGATAAATGCGGATAGAATGTATCTGGATGGCAAAGCAAAGGCTTCTGTAGCGATCTTCTGGTAAATTGAATCCTTGAGATTGAATCCGGTTGAAACCTTGAACTCGACGAAATCACCGGCAAGCAGGTTGTCTTCAGGCACGACCGAGTACCTGACCGTATCGGACACCTGATCGTCATAGTC
>CAZFUG010000472.1:0-2570 GCA_964522035.1 uncultured bacterium | reverse complement strand
CATTGCCGGGTTTTCGTAGCAGATGCAGCCCATCTGCTTATGCATGGCATGTGCCGCTTCATAGTCATTTGTCGTGAAAGCGAGATGAAACTCGTTCTCGCCCAGGTTGTATGGTTCTTTGCGGTCGCGCAGCCAGGTCAGTTCAAGGCTGTGACCACCGCAGCCATCGCCAAGATAGACAAGAACGAAGCTGCCGTCCGCCGCTTCCTTGCGCCTGACTTCTTTCAGCCCGAGGGCCTTCTGATAGAATGCAAGGCTCTTTTCAAGATCGAGAACGTTAATATTATTGTGGTTGAATTTGAATGCAGGCATGCTTCTGCTCCTTGTTTTCTATTTTTCGTGACTGCAGCCGAGCACTTTTTTGACTACTTTAACCACATCAGCGGCAGTAATGCAATGCTCAGAAAGCATTTCATCGAGCTTCAGTGCCGACTGACAGTATTTTCGGGCACCAATGCGAACCGGGTTGCGAAACCCGAGCGAGGCGACAAAACTGCCGACGCCGCTTTCCCGGCGGTGGTCTTCGAGCGAAAACAGGCGGTGTGCAGTCTCGGTCAGAGTTTTCAGGTGCTTCTGCTGGTCAGAGAATTGACCGATGGCAACGACGTCGAGGCATATACCGTCAGTTGCCAGAGTTTTCGCAGCATCGAGCCCGGCTTTAAGCATGTGCGGGCCTGAGGTGAACAATACATTTCGCTGCCCGCTTGCCAAAACTGATCTGAAAATGCCGGGGGGTCCGTCCTGAGCCGGCAAATCAGCGAAGTCCGGCAGCGGGGTACGGTGCAGCCTGAAATAAGCCGGGCGGCAGCCATTACCGGCACTGATTTCGCTTTTCAGGCGAGCGATGGTTTTCTGCAGAAGGGTGCGCGTGCTTGCAGCATCGATTGGTTCAATGATTTCGATGTCGTTGAGGGCGAGCATCAGGCCAAGGTCGTTGATCGCCTGGTGACTCTTGCCGTCGGTGTAATAGTCGGCGCCCGAATAATGGGCGGCAAAGATCACCGGCACCTTTTCGGTGATGCAGGCATAGATCTGGTCAAGGCTGCGCTTGAAAAAGGACCCGTAGGTGTTGACGACGGCTATATTGCCGGCGAGACCAAGGCCTGCTGCCAGTGAACACATGTCCTGCTCGCTGATGCCGACTTCGATGAAGCGGTCTGCAAAGCCGGCAGCGACCCCGGTCAGCTTGCAGGACTTTTCGAGATCGGCATCGAGAACAAATACCTGCCGATCTGTGCCGGCAAGTGCAAGAAGGGCTTCGGCAAAAGCTTCTCCGGTCGAAATTCCGTTGCCGGCAGAATTTTTGCCTGCGTCTGATCGTGAAACGGCATCTGGTTGCCCTGCCAGCCAGGCTTTCATGGCAGCATCTACCTTCGGATCGTTGACGATGGCAGTCTGCTCCTGCACTATGGCCAGATATTCACGGTCATCAGGAATGGCGCCATGCCATTTGCCGGCACGCCTTGCGGTATTGTAGGGCATGCCGGTAACAGCAGAGCCGCCGCCTTTGACTGTGCGCGCAATGATTACTCCCGAGTGTGGTGACTGCAGAATCTGGTCGATGGCGGCACATATTTCGCTTATTGAATGCCCGTCAATCTCGTGTACCTGCAGACCGATTCCCTGAAATACCGTTGCCCAGTCTTCGGCATCTTTTATGTCTGCAGTCTGGCTGTCAGACTGCAGGTGATTGCGGTCGATTATCGGAACCACCATGCCCGGGTTCAGCCTGCGCAACGTCAGAAAAGCTTCGAAAAGCTGACCTTCCTGCATTTCACCGTCACCGATTATCGCAAATACCGGGTGTTTATGACCGGCAGCTGCATTGCTCAGTGCTATGCCAATCGCTTTCGACAGGCCCTGGCCAAGCGAACCGCTGTCTGAGTCAACGCCGGGCACTGACCGGTCGCAGTGTGCCGGCAGGCCATGCAGCTGCTTGTAGGAAACGAGCCGGTCGGTGCTGAAACAATTCAGACCGGCCAGCACCGCATATTGTGCCATTGCCGCATGCCCCTTCGAGAGGTGCACGCTGCCCCTTTCTGAAAGAGGCTTTTGGGGCTCACGAATATAGCGGTGATAAATTGCCGTCAGCAGCTCCATGCTCGAAAAGCAGGCGCCAAGCCAGCCGTGGCTGGCCTTTTTCAGGCCGGCCCGACAGTTTGTGCGATGTACCGCCGCCAATCTCTGCAGATCATTGTCTGTGACTTTTGGCAGTCCGTCGATGGTGGCGTTGTCGATTATGAATGGTTCCATTGGTGACTCCTAGTCGACCTGTGAGTAGCCTTCTACAGAATCTTTTGTCCATTTGATGATGAAGCCAGCATCAGAAAGAGCTTTAATAGCTTTCTTTGTCTGCTTTTCACTCAGGCCGGTTTCTTCTACGATCTTCGCGAAAGGTTTGTGAGCTTCGCGGTCGAGTGTGGCGAGCACTTTGCAGTTTTCTTCTCTTGCGAGAGTTTTCAGCAGTTTTGCATGCAGCGCCTTGCCCTCAGCCAGAGTAACGGTCTGCGGCGCGCCCTTTCTTGGGGCCTTAACCGGGCCTGAAGGCATTCTTGAGTTCCAGAGAACGT
>CAZFUG010000471.1:0-2588 GCA_964522035.1 uncultured bacterium | reverse complement strand
CTTTGTGCGCATGATCTTAAAATTAACTGCATTCTCGTTGGTGAGAATGTAAAAAGGCAGGTTCACTTTCCGCAGCATCTTACGATGCAGGCGCGATATCAATGTTTACCATGAATTCAGCGACGGCCCTGCAGCGCATCCGCAATGGCTTCTTTTCGGTTATGTACCGTGGTTTTGGTTCACGCAAATCGGGGGAAATTGAACGTGATGAACTGCTCGGGTTCAGGTTTCTGCTCGATACAACCCATCAGTCTCGCGGCCTGCGCAATCTTGTCGAAGCTGGCGAAAAAAAAGGTCTGAGCCCGGAAGAAGCTCTGGAGAATGCAAAAAAGCAGCAGACCGTTCTGCTGCAGAAAATTTTCAATACCGTCGCTTCGATGAAAGACCTCTATGAAAACCGCCCGGGCAAATTCGAAGCCAGCAAGGCCGGCGTTCCTGACCCTGAAACGCATTTTATCTTCGCTTCGCCGCGTATCGGTGTTGCCCGCATGTATGGCCCGATCGTCATGGTAATCGAAGAAACCCGGCCTCGTGGTCTCGACTTGAACGGCATCGCCCGTGATGCCCGCTATTATTCGCTTGCCCGCTTTCTAAAAAATATCGGTGACCATGATTTTCGTATGATTCTCGCTGATTATGTGGCTGATCGGGATGAATACGTTATTCCGTCGTATATAGAACCTGTGGATATCAGTGGTCTTATCGTGCATGGAACCTCGCCGATCGTCATCGGTGGTCGTCTCGCTGTGCCGCCGCCGCCGATCGTGCGAGTTTATCGCAAGTATCGCCGCAAAGGCGCACTGGCTATCGATGTGCTCGATGGTCGTGACCGCCTGATTGCCAGGCTCTGCGCCTCGCCGTCGGCTGCCGAAATCGGGCCAGAAGAATTGCGGTCGACCGCGAAACTTCCTGATTTCATTGCAAAAGCCTGGTCCGATTATCTGAAGACGGTTCGCAGCCAGAAAGCCAGGTAGTTATCTGACTGATCACCGGACGGAAAAAAGTTTGAAACCAGATAAGGCCCGGCAGCAAAGCCTGCTGGCAGCAATGACGCGCCCGCCGGCCGCAATGAAAATAGCCGCCGCGGTTTCAGGCGGATGCGACTCGGTAGCCATGCTTTTGCTTCTGCATCAGTGGTGCCGCATGAAAAAACGCCAGCTCTGCGTTTTTCATGTTGACCATGGTTTGCGGGTATCGAGCGTTGCTGACGCAGACTGGGTTAAAACATTATCTGCCAGTCTTGGTCTGGAATTCTATCAGCGCCGCCACAGCGAAATCGTTTTTGCCACTGAGCACGCCGAGGGCAGTGAGGCCTGGGCGCGAGATCTCAGATATGCCGCCTTTGCTGAAATGCTGCGCGAATCAGGTGCTGAAATTGTCGCCACCGGTCATAATGCCGACGATCAGGCCGAAACAGTAATGATGCGGCTGATGCGAGGCTGCTCCTGGCAAGGGCTCGGTAGCATAGCTCCCCGTATCAAACTGACGTTCGGCAATGATGTCATCAGGGTGTGGCGGCCGTTTCTGCGTGTCAATCGCCGCAGTTTCGAGACATATCTGCGCGATCTGGGTCAGGACTGGCGGGAAGACGAGACGAATTCGACCGATAAATTTTTTCGCAACCGCGTGCGCCATCAGCTTCTGCCATTGATGAACGATATGCAGCCAGGTTCAGCGCAGCATCTGGCGGCGTTGGGTGATGACGCTCGTCAGCTTCAGAGAAAAATCTGCCGGCGCGCCAAGAGGTACATTGATGAAAATGCCTCTGATAAAGAACTGATGGTTTACATAACTCTAGATTGTACCCTCAGGGCGGAAATTTTACGCATCTGGCTGTACCGACTCGGCGCCGGAAAAATTACAAAAAGGGTGCTGCTGTCACAATTAGATTCTTTGTGGATCAACCCAGATTCTTCTCAAAAAGTTGTGTACAGAGATTTTGTGATTTTTCGCCGAGAAGGCCGCCTGGTTTTTGAAAATAATGTCTCAGGTTGCCGACCTGCCAGAAAGAATATAAAGAATGATTCTGACAATCATCTGATTTCTTCGGAAATCACTATCAGACCAGATGAGTATGCCATTCTCGGCAACTGGAAATTTTTACTGCTGCGCGCCGATCGCCAGCCAGATTTGCCGGGTGAATGTCTGCCAGTTTCTGAAAAAGCGCCCGGCGCTCTGAAACTTCGTACACGCCGCCAGGGTGACCGGTTTTACCCGCAGGGTGGCAGCGGTGGCAAGAAACTGGCAAAGTGGCTGATCGATAAAAAGGTGCCTGTTGAAAGCCGCGATTCAATACCGTTGCTGGTGGCAGATGGGCAGATTTTACTGGTTGCCGGTTTTGCCCGCAGCAGGCTTATCAAGGACTTTCTCAGATCAAATTCTGGCCCCGGTTGGTGGCTGAACATTGTTCAATCGATCTGACTGTCTGCCAGAATTGAATCGTTAACTTGTCTGTCCCGCGTTTATGCTCCAGAGGGTACAGGCGGGAATCTTACATGTAGGGCTTAGATCTCTGCCACCCGCCTTCGCGAGTGCAGGCTTCGCAGGGATGACGCACTGACTGACAACCCTTAGTTCAAATGTGACAG
>CAZFUG010000470.1:0-2599 GCA_964522035.1 uncultured bacterium | reverse complement strand
GGCAAAAAGCAAGGCATCTGCTTACCGACAGACTTTTTGAAACCTGCTGCGGCCAGATTGCCCATCTGACCGGTCAGGGACTATTCAATAGACTGGAATCAGTCGTTATAGAACAGATCGTTCTGGTAAAGCTTTCTTCTGACAATCTTTATCAGGCCATGACTGTGCGTATTTTTGCGAAGTGCATCGATTATCTGACAAACCATCAGGATCAGATCATTGCGGGCTCAGAAAGCTCACCCAGAAGCTTCTCTGAATACTGGACCTTCATTCGCAGTATTGATGCCAAACCCTCAGAAATAATGGGCAGCACCGACCGGTGCCCCTGCTGCGGGGCACCTGCCGATAAAATCAGCATGTCTGCCGAATGCGGTTACTGCCACACGATCATCAGTAACGCCGGCCACTCCTGGGTGCTGACGCTTATTACCCAGGATGAAGATTACGAAGGTTGACCGGCAAAAGAAATCTGAGCGCGGTTAATCCTGCGAAAGCATCGCCAGCATCACTTCACGGGCCCACAAAGCATCTTCGAGCCTGTAAAAGCCCGGAACACGATATTCGCAGGTTTCAGTTCTGATAATCATTGCCATATCTTCGTAGGCATTCAGCGGCAGCGAAGCCTGAGCCTCCACGATCTCGTTCCAGCCAATGCGAAACATGCCGCCTGCAGTCTGTGAGGCAACCTGAGTGCCGGTGTTTTTTCCGCGTAACAAAGTCTGATAACGCACCAGACAATGATCGGGTAACACTTCGAGCAGAATCTCTCCGGTGACATTTTTAATCTCAAACCTGCGGTTTTCGACCCGGCACCTGTCTTTTAGGCTTGCCGAAACAGCAGAGTCGGGCGGAATCATCGTTTTTCTGCTTTTGCTTACCAGCGGCCTGGAAAGATATGTTTCTGTCTGATCCATGACCGGCCTTTTAAGAAACCCGGCAATGCGGTATGCTGCCTTTCTTGCCGCCTCCAGTCCCTCGCGATCGACCTTCTGCATCCAGGGGTGCACATCTCTGCTGCCTGCAAGAACGATTTCGCGATCGGCACCCAAAAGCCGAACCAGACTCACGTCATATTCAGAAGGGCCTTCTTCACCATGCAATACACCCCTCCAGGCCTCATAAGAAAGGTCAGGGAAATCTGCCAGACGCAGAGTTTCGTTGTTGCCACCCATTATTTTCACCGTGCCATTTCTGCGGTCAATCTCGACCCCATGGCGGGCAAAAAAAAGACTGAAGCCGAGCAGAAGAAGACCGGCACCGGCAATTGCAAGAACCACAGTGTGCATCTGGTTCAAATTGCCGTATTGCAGCAGGTTTATACCAAGCCCGGCAAGAATCAACGTGCCAAGAGCCATAGAAAAAATGCCGCTTTTCTTTGCCGTTGACGGAATAAACTGAACATCCGTTCCGACCTTCTCTTCAGGAGGCTGAAGCAGCGGCGGTGCTGCTTTGTCAGCCGATACCGCCGGCTTTTCAGACTTTTCAGGCTTTGCAGATTTTTCAGACGAAGCATCTTCTTTAAGACTGATCCCGCATTCTGAGCAGAATTCGGCCCTGGCGTCGAGTTTTGTGCCACATTCGGGGCAGAATTGAATTGTATCACCCATGATGTTTACTCCTGAGACAGTTTTTGGCCGCAACTCCGGCAGAATTTCTGGCCCGGCTTAAAGCCAGTGCCGCAACCTGAGCATTCGTCAGTCTTTTTCTGAGCAGTTGTGACCGGTGCACCGCATTTAATACAGAATTTTGCTGTTTCTGCAAACATAAAGCCACATTTGCCGCATTTTAATTCGGGCCTGGGCAGAGACGATACCGGTGTAGCTGGCTTCTGAATTTCGGCCCATGCGAGCGGCTTTTCGTTTATATCCAGCCACCTGGCAAGCGAAAATACAAGGCTATCAGTGCGATTTCTGAAGGTTTCCAATACACCGGTCTGCATTTTGCGACCGTCTGAAAACTTCAGACCGGTTGTATCCCCGGCAATGACCTGAGAAAAACCGTTGCTGGTGGCATCAGCCAATGAACCGGCAGCTCCGCTTATAATTTTGCAGCCCTCATCGAGCCTGAACTGCATGAAAACACCGGAAGCGGGAATCCCGAAGGCTGCCAGATAACCGGAGCCTGGCATCAGAGCAGCACTGCCATGCCAGAGATTGTCGACTGACGGCGACAACTCTGAAATTGCCGGCAGATGGCCAGCAGCAACCGCACTGGCAACCAGACGGCAGACCAGAGCAAACCCGTCATTCAACTGTTTCTGGTCGGCCTGTGCTGAATTTAACTGGTGATGAAGTGCTGACAGGCTTTTGCCCTCTTCAGGCGAAACGGGCAGAGACCATGGACCACATTCTTTAAAGCCGCGGGCAAGAAAATCGCTTAATTTTTCCATATCAGTCTTCACCATCCCACTCAACCGGGTTCATCGGCTGAACCGGGCCATCGGCCATAAGTTTCCGTTCAAGGCTTTCAATGAGTGTCTTCTGAAATCCACTTTCGTATATTTTGGCTTCCCGGTCGGCAGTACCTCTGCTGCCCTTTAAAATGCCCTCTTCGTAATTCAACAGAGCTGCAACGCCAACTGTTCCCCAGAACCCGACAC
>CAZFUG010000469.1:0-2600 GCA_964522035.1 uncultured bacterium | reverse complement strand
AAGACCCTGATGGTGCCTATGGCCGCGCAGTGCTGCGGTTGGCCATAGAAGCCGGCAGTGCGCTGCCGCCGAACCCCAACAACCGGCCGCCGCTTGCCGCTTATGATCCTGTTCCGGTAAACTTCAGCGAAAACCAGAGCGATGGCACGACGCTGCGATGGACAGGCAGTGACCCCGATGCAGACCCGATAACTTACGATCTTCTTTTTGCCGCTCAGGGCAGTGAAATGAAAGTCGTGGCCGGCAATCTCTCTGAAGCGGGCTACAAAGTCAACGGGCTCACGGCATTCAAAACTTATTTCTGGCAGGTAATCACCCGCGATCAGTACAATGCGGTAACCGCCTCGCCGATCTGGCAGTTCAAGACTGGCGATCTCAGTAACTTTGCACCATACGTGCCCGGAATGCCGATTCCAGAAGATCTCTCGATCAACCAGCTGCCGGCAACCCTCTGCACCTGGACCGGCGGTGACCCCGATCAGGACGACATCATCACCTATTCGTTAAAATTCGGAACCGACCAGAACAATCTGCAGTTGAAAACAAAAACCAGGCAGACAAGCATGCAGCTTGAAAACCTTGAGCTTGGCAAAACCTATTTCTGGCAGATAATCGCTGCCGATAACCGCGGCAAAGAGACTGCCGGCCCTGTATGGCGTTTCAGCACTCATTCGCCGGTAAACCGCAACCCGTCTGATCCTGAAGCGGTCGGGCCTGCAAGCGGGGCGGCGGGTATCGCCGTAAATGCCCAGTTGCGCTGGAATGCCTCAGACCCCGATGGTGATGCTCTGACTTACGACCTGTTTTTCGGAACGACATTTCCGTTGGCAAAAGCGGCTTCAAATCAGGCGTCTCAGGTTTTTACACCGTCAGAGAGCCTGAAGTTCTCGACGCGCTATTTCTGGCAGGTCGTGGTCAGAGACGTTCGCGGTCTGACCAACCTGAATTCACCTGTCTGGTCGTTTACTACCGCCGACAAAGTCAATAAGCCGCCCAACCAGCCATTGGCCATTTCACCGGCCAGCGGCAGCGTTAACGTACCGGTGCGGCCGGCATTTGCCTGGTCAGGCGGCGATATCGATGGCGACGCCGTCTCTTATGATCTTTATCTTGACCAGAACATACCGCCAACAACGAAGGTTGCTGAAAAGCTCACGGCGACAACCTGGCTGCCATCGGTCGATCTCGGTGCCGGCAAAATCTATTACTGGCAGATCGTTGCCGTTGATCAGACCAACAGTTCAACCACTTCGAACATTTTTTCGTTCACGGTAAAACCCGAAGTGGCAGCAGATTTAACACCTCCTGAAATCCTTTCGGTCAGTCCGGTCAATGCTGCCGTCGGTGTTGCTGCAGAACAGACTGTTACCGTTGTTTTCAGCGAGGCCGTAGATCAGACTGCGGCGCTGGCTGCGATGAGTTTCTCGCCAGCGGTCAATGGCGCCTGGTCATGGGATAACGTTTCGACGATGGTATTCCGACCCACCGGCGGCTGGGCGCCCGGCAGTTACAACCGGCTCGTTATTGCTGATAACACCGTAAAAGACAAGAGCAACAATATCATGAGCCGTGGCGGCAGCTACGGTTTCACGATCGCCTCGGCGCTTCCCGTTCCTTCCAGCCATCGTTCTGTCGCTTTCCCGCGGCAGGTTCAGGCGAACGAAACGGCACTGATTTCTGTGCCCGATCTGCCATCCGGCCTGAAATCATTCGGAATCGCGGTTGCTTCGCCTGACGCGGCCACTTTTACCTTGAAAGCCAGTCTGGCTGAAGGGATACCGGCCGGTATCGATTCCCATTCTGCTTTTAGATTTTTTGAGCAGGGCCTGAGCGGTCATGAACTTCCGGATTCTCTGGAAACAGCCGGCAATCTGCGCGGCAGTTCAAGACTGCGTGCCTCTGCCGTGCTCGGTGCCACCGAAAACTTTTTTATACCGGTTTATGGTCAGGTTGCAACCAGTACGCCTTACCCTGCCAACAAGATTACCGCCCGTTGCCAGGCGATAAGCGATCAGGTGATAATATACGTCGACACCGCAGTTCAGAGTCCTTCAAGCACTCTGGTCGCCGATGTCAGACAGCGTTTCGAAGAGGTTATCAGGCCGCGGGTGCGTGATTATTTTGGTGATGAACCAGATCTGGGCCCTGATGGCGAAGGGCGCCTCACGGTGCTGCTGACCGACTCGATGACGACCGGAATCGCCGGGATATTTTACGGCAACGATTTGTTCAACCGCGATGAAAGCAATGTTCAGCTGCGAGAGAGCAACGCCCGGAAAATCATCTATGTTAAATATTCACTGACAAGCCCAATAACCAGGTTCGGAACCATAGCGCACGAGTTTCAGCACATGGTTAACTTTTATCAGAAACGCCGCCTTGGTGGCAGCAGTAATTATGAAGCCGTCTGGCTGAATGAAGGCCTGTCAAAGTTTTCTGAGGAAGTCTGCGGTTACGGTATTCTCGAGGGTGATGCCAATACCGCATCTTTGATCAAGCTGTCGCAGCAGAATCTGAAAGACCTCTCACTGACGAATTTCGTCGGGTTGAACAGTTACGGTCTTTCTTATCTGTTTGTGCGTTTTCTGGCGCAGGAAAAC
>CAZFUG010000468.1:0-2613 GCA_964522035.1 uncultured bacterium | reverse complement strand
GGTTTTCTCAAGACAGGCGCCGGCGTCGATTTTGCCTTTTAAAACCGCCAGCAGAACATTGTCGTGGTTTTTGAGAAAGGCGACGCGGGTCTTTTTGCTCAGTCTGATTTTCAGGGTTTTCAGAAGGTAGTTGGGGTAGATGTAGCCACTTGCCGATTCTGGGTCGACGAAGCCGACGATGTTGCCGCTGAGATCTTCGAGGCCCTGAACTTTGCCCTTTGCCGGTGCGATGAAGACGCCGCGGTAGGCGGTTTCGTCACCGAATTTTGCTTTGGCAACCGCCATCAGGTTTTCTTTGTCGCGGTGCTTGAGATAGGCGGTCGGGCCCACCCAGGCGAAATCTATTTTTCCGCGGGCCAGGGCACTGATGATGTCTGAATAAGAACCGCTCGAAACCAGTCTGACTTCTTTGGCGCCGGTGCTTTTCTGCAGGTTGCGCAGCAGGGGTACCGCCTGCGCCATCAGCTGTTTAACGCTGAGGTAGGGGATTCTGCCGACGCGAATGGTCTTTTCGGCGATATTGATCGGGTCGCCGGGCTTGAGCATCTGGCGGGTCGGTGGCGGTGCCTGTTCGACCGCTTCGCCTGAGTCTGCTGTTTCTGAGTATTCGCCGGTGTCAGCCGATTCATAATCTGGCTCGCTATAATAGTTTTCTGAATCTTCGCTGCCTGATTCGCCTTCCTGGTCTAGATACTCATAAACATTGGTCGATTCATTGCCGCTCTGTTCAGAGTCAGTCACTTCAGGATAATCTGAATACCCTGAACTTTCATATTGAGGGAAGTCAGGATTACTGGCGCGCTGGGCAGGGCATGTTGCCGGGGTCAGCAGGTTCGATGCAAGAAGCGAAACAAGCAGCAGACCGGTTTTAATTGAGCTGTTAATATGCAATATCCTGTGTGGTTTTTCAGAACAAATATACAGCAATCACGGCATTAACGGAAGTGCTCATACAGTGCTCTTGAGATGGACTTTCTGCAACGATTCCGTTTCAGATTGTGCTCTGCCAGGCTTTGATTGCTTCGACCGGTTTTATGAGCATTATGACGTTCAGTGTCAGATTGTCTCTTACCCAGAGCAGAAGCAGCAGTTCGATGATGACAAAGACTGCCAGACTCTTTTTAAAGCCAAGTCTGGTTGCGACAACAAACCCGAGCGCACAGACGAAAATGTCAGACATCGAGTTGACGATGCTGTCGCCGAAATAGCCGAGTGCGATGGTTGCTTCGCGATAGCGGTTGATTATTGTTTCTGAATTTTCAGCGATTTCCCAGGCGGCTTCGGCTGTGATGGCCAGGGTTAGCCGCCAGAGATACGGCAGGCTTTTCCCTGCCAGCATTATGAGCCAGCAGAAAACAAACCCATGCAGAAAGTGCGTGAAACTGTAGGGGTCAAGAAGGTGCTGTGAGGTGCCGGAACCGTTTGCCAGACCATACCAGAGTCGCAGGCTGCCATCGGGGGCAAGCCAGTTTCTGCCGCTGTATTTGAGCCAGACTGCGGTGATTACCGGCAGCAGGGAAATCAGCAGAACCGGCGTGGTTATTTTTTTCGTGCTTGTCATATTCAGGCATCCTGGCGAAATTGCATCGTGGCATTTTACCGAGATTCGGTTTAAGCGCCCCATATTTTTATCATCTTTCACTTTGCCATAAAAGTATTTTATGAGAAAATCATGGCAAAGAAAGGGAATCGGCATGTCTGCTTATCATATATTGCGTATTGTTAAGGATTTTGGGGCCTTCAAGTCAGAAGTTCACCCGGTTCTTTTAATCGATAAGGGTGAACGGATTCTTTTTGATGCCGGCTACCCCGGTCAGGCAGAAGATATTGCCCTCGAACTGGCGAAACATGGTCTGGCGGTTAAAGATCTTACAATGATTGTCGTTTCGCACCACGACCACGATCATGTCGGCTCTCTACTGACTCTTAAAATGATGCACCCGGCGGTCAGTATCGTGGCCGGTCGGTCAGAAGCCGACTATGTTGCCGGTAAAAGGGTTTCGCTGCGTCTGCAGCAGGCGGAAGAGCATAACAGGACACTTACCGGCGCTGAGCGTGATTTTGGCGAGCGCTTTGCCGCATATCTGAAGACCATCGATATCTGCCCGGTCGACCGGCTGGTAGATGACGGCGAGCATCTCAGCGAGAGTGTCAGAGTCGTTGCGACGCCCGGCCACACCCCGGGCCATATTTCACTCTACCTTGAAGAGCAGGGTATCTTTATTGCCGGCGATGCCACCGCTGTCGAAAACGGCCAGCTGATATTGCCGAACCCTCAGTTTACGCTCGATATTAACTGTGCACTCGCGTCGATTCGAAAAATTCAAAGCCTCAGGGTCGATCAGATTATCAATTACCACGGCGGGGTTTACGCGGGCGACGTTGCTGGCGCTCTCGAAGGCGTTCTTGCAGCAAATTCGACAATGCAGGCCTGATTTTTTTAAGCATAAAAGGTTATTCGGTATTTTAGAGAGACTGCTGCAAAAGATTGCCATTGAAAATATGCCGGTGGGGGTTCGGTTTTTGCGGTTGTACGGGTATAATTGTGGCGGCTCACCAAGTTCAGTTGTCGGGATTTCAGATGCAGAATTCGCTATGGAAAAAGCCGGAGCT
>CAZFUG010000467.1:0-2613 GCA_964522035.1 uncultured bacterium | reverse complement strand
GCAATCTTCTCATGCATGTCGCGAAACTGTGAAGGACCAAAAACATTGGCAAAATATGAATGAACTATGCCGGTGCTTGTGGTTGTGCCCTTTGACATCGATGTGCCCTCTCTGAAAACATTCAACGCCTGCCCGATATCTTTAAATTCTTCGAGCACGGGGTGTGAGTCATCAACTTCTTCATAATTGTTGGCATATAGAAACAGGTCGACATGGTGACCGCGCAGAATCTCGGTCATGGTGGTAACCGGCAGAACAACCCGTGCATTGGTGCGGTGCGGGCTCATTATGATGCTGCGGTCAATGTTGCCGAAAGCATATCCTGGCGAAAGATCATCGAGCCTTACGAAAGCGCCGGTTTCTGTGCCGTAGGCTCTGACCCCGTTTTCAGTGAGCTGCAGACTTCCCATGTCGTCAAAAACCACCGTCAGTTTTCTGATACTGCGGCTGCCAAGAGCGCGAAAAGCCTCGATCGTTTCAGATTTCCCGGCTCCGGTGTCGCCAAGAACCAGAATGTTGGCAGTTTTGCCACCCGTTAATTCGATTTTGAACATGGCGCCGTGTATCGGCATGCGCCCGCGCTTCATCATGATGATGTTATGAAGTGTCAGAACCATTTTTTTCAGATAGCCGAAGTAGCCGAATGAATCTGCCAGCGGCACGGCGCCGATCAGCAGATCGTTTTTCCGGTCATCGAAAAATACCGTTTTTTCTGCAAAGCCTTTAAAAGCCCGGCCGGGCAAACCAAAGAAATATATCGCATCCGGTTTTTTTGCCTGCGTTCGCTCATCGGCCAGTTCAAAAAGATTGCACAGCGCGGTTCCGAGATTGATGAACTGCGCGTGAAAATAAACATCGATGCGCAATTCTCCCACCATTGCCGGAAAACAGATGAACTGGCGTGGGTTGAAGCCTGAATTTATAAGAGGATTGCGGTCGACCTCGATGAACTCTCCGGTGCGTTTGTTTACTGGTGGGTCGATGATAAGAGGCGGGTTGAGCAGCACCTGTCTGATTACCGGTATTTCATCGATACGGCCATATTCTGTCGGCAATTCCGTTTTGCCGGTTCTGGCGATCATGCCTGCCTGAAAACCT
The DNA here is from genome assembly GCA_964522035.1 of uncultured bacterium. Taxonomy (GTDB): domain Bacteria; phylum Muiribacteriota; class Ozemobacteria; order Ozemobacterales; family Ozemobacteraceae; genus Rifleibacterium. Next base: position 1,515 of record CAZFUG010000467.1, on the reverse strand, counting down.
GCGGCAAGCTGCCGGTAAACTCTGGGTCTGTCGCTGGTGATGTTTTCGCAGATTTCGCGGTAGGCCTTGCGAACCAGATGGTTCATGTGCGTGACCGTATCTTTAAAAGCTTTGTGATCGTTGCTTGAGCTGTTGACGACAATCAGAAAACGCTCGTACCTTCGCCAGAAATCATAAAGGTTTTCGACGAGCTGATGAACATCATAGATCAGTTCATGATTGAACTGCATTTCGGGGGCAAGCTCTGCCATTACTGTTTTAAGTGGCTGCTTTTCGAGTCGGCGCAGCATTCTGACAATAAAGGCCGAGTCTGCACATGAAAGCCCGTTAAAAGGCGCATGCCGCATGACGAATGCTCTGACTATCTTCTCAAAGGCGCTGTTGTTGAGAAGATCCTCGGTTGTTTGCGGCAGCCATGAAGCGTCGGTCCAGAGCAGGGCCATTTTCTGCAGTATCTGCAGTCTGTTCATTGCTTTATTCACCTCGAGCCTGATGATTTTTAACAGGCGATTGTATCTTTTTTGGTGACAAAGTACAACAGGGTAAAATTCGACGACGATTCCAGAATAAAGCTTGTCAACACCAGGTCTATTAGTGCCCGGCGGTGGTTGATTGTAATAATTTCTGTTTGCTGGATGCTTGCAGGATCTCTGAGGTTTTATTGCTATTCTCTCGCTCTGAATCTATAATGCTCATTATTTGACAGGAAGCTTTATATTCCGGAGGCAAAAATGTATCGCGACAATCTTGAACAGTATGTGAATCTGTGCCGGGTCAGTCGGGTGCCGACCGAACCGCAGGGGCAGGATGAGCTTATCAGGGCGCTGCGCTATACCCTCTGGACCAAACGCTATGACGAACTGCAGGCGTTATTCATGACCTGTGGCATGGGTGAAAGTGAAATAATCGAACGTCGTCGCTTTTATCTTGAATTTGCGCCGCTGATCGGGCGGCTGGTGGTGCTTATTCCTTCGTTGCATCAGTATTTTATGCTAGACTACATTGCCGAAGACATGATAGATGGCGGTGACCCAGAACTTGTTGCCGCCGGTCAGCGTCTGCAGACGGTTCTGCAGCATGCAAAATCCGGCGCGAAAGATGTTCGCGGTCGGGTTCTGATGCCGGCTTACAGCGAACTGAAGCCCGAAGTGCTTGAACATTACAGGCGTTTTCCCGCCGAGTTCCTTGCCCGCTGCCTCGAAGCGAACTGGGAATACGATTCAGACCGGTCATACGGTCTGGCTGCAGCCATAGAATTGCTTTCGCTTGAAAAACCCGAGATTCCGCTGATCGGGCCGATGCTGATGCAGTCACTTGGCGATTATTCTTCGCCTGCGCACTTTTTTGCGGTTTTTGCCGCGACCACGATCAGCCTGCTCAATAACGCTGGCTATTCAGAATGGGCGAAGGTTTGTCAGCAGGTATTAGCACCTCTGACCGCTGGTTTCGACCCGGCAAAGGCTGGGGCTGCCAAAGCCGGAAACGATGCTGGTGATGGCGCGGGCCATTCTGAGG
>CAZFUG010000466.1:0-2626 GCA_964522035.1 uncultured bacterium | reverse complement strand
TTTTTCACCGGAACGGGTGAGCGGCCCGGCATCGTCGATGGTTTCACCAAGTACGTTGAAGATGCGGCCGAGCACATGGTTGCCGACTGGCACCGAAATCGGCTTACCGGTGTCTTTTACCGGCAGGTCGCGGCGCAGCCCGTCGGTGGGGCCCATGGCTACGGCTCTGATGATGTCGTTGCCAAGGTGCAGGGCGACTTCAAGAACCAGTTTAGTGTTCATCAGCGGGTTCTGAACTTCGAGGGCGTTATGGATACTGGGCAGATGGCCGGGCGGAAACTTGACGTCAACGGCCGGCCCCATGATCTGTATTACTTTTCCTTCACTCATGACTGGCTCCTGGCGGGTGCCGGCTCAGGCCTGCGACCCGGCGATAACTTCGGCGATTTCTCTGGTGATAAGGGCCTGACGACTGCGGTTCAGGTCGAGTTTAAGGTCATCGATGATCTCTTCGGCACGGTCGGTGGCCGAAGTCATCGCGGTCATGCGGGCGCTCTGCTCGGCGGCCGACGATTCGACAATGGCACGATGCAGCAGATTGCGCAGATATCTCGGCATCAGCTGGTCGAAGAGAAGGGCAGGGGATGGCAGGAAATCGAAGGTATAGGCTGCCTGCCCGGGTGAGCGCGGGCTCATTGAAACGGTATCTACAGGCAGCAGACGACTGATTACCGGCTGTTTTCGGGTGGCCGAAATGAAAGATGTGTAAATCACGCTTATTTCGTCGACCCGGCCACTGATGAATAGTTCAAAAAGCTGATCAGAAACCGGAAACAGATCGGTTTCGACCGACTTGATGCTGATATCTGGCCAGGAGGCAAACAGGGGCATACCTTTCTGTTCGAAGAATCTTACCGGCTTGCGGCCGATTACTGCAATTTGCTGCCTGGCTGCCGGGCGATCGTTGATGGCCTGCATGGCGAAACGGTGCAGCTCGTGGTTGAAGCCGCCGCACAGACCGCGTTCACCGCCAACGACGACGATGCAGGAATTCTTTACCTCGCGTTCGCTGAGGCATGGGTGTTCAAAATTCGGCAGTTCACGCTTGACGCACTGCACGATCTTTTCGAGGCGACTGATGTAGGTTTTTGTCAGGTTGATCGCTTCGATGGCGCGGCCGAGTCTGGCGGTAGACATCATTTTCATGGCGCTGGTAATCTGCTGGGTAGTTGCTACCCCGCGGATTTTTTCGCGTATGTCACGTAATGAAGCCATCAGTGTTCCTTCTTATGCTTTGCTGCAATCGCTTTTTCGGCTTCGCGCTGGCGTTCTTCAGCCTCACGGCGTTCCTTTTCAGCCTGATAGCGCTCCGGGTGATACTGCAGCATGTAGACGTTGTTGAGGAAAAACTCGATCAGCTCGACGAATCTCGCTTCGACCTCTGGGGTGAGTTCGGGCTTTTCCCTGAAATTGTGCATGATTTCGGGGTGCTTCTGGTGCAGATATTTGAGCAGAAACTTCTTGAAACGCACGATTTCGCTCTTCTGCAGCGTGTCGGTAAAGCCCTTCGTGGCAGCCATGATTGTGACGATCTGGTCTTCTACCGCCATCGGCGTGTGCTGCGGCTGCTTGAGAAGCTCTACAAGGCGTTCGCCGCGGGCCAGCTGTTCCTGGGTGGCGCGGTCAAGGTCTTTCGAAAACTGCGAAAAGGCGGCGAGTTCACGGAACTGGGCGAGATCAAGGCGCAGCGGGCCGGCAACCTTTTTCATGCCTTTGACCTGAGCGCTGCCGCCAACGCGGGAAACCGAGAGGCCGGCGTTGATGGCTGGCCGTATGCCTGAGTTGAACAGGCCCGATTCGAGAACGATCTGGCCGTCGGTAATCGAAATGACGTTGGTCGGAATATAGGCGGAAGCGTCGCCGGCCTGGGTTTCGATGATCGGCAGGGCAGTAAGCGAGCCACCGTTGAGAACGTCGGCGAGCTTGGCGGCCCTTTCGAGCAGACGGGCGTGCAGATAGAAAATGTCAGCGGGGTAGGCTTCGCGGCCGGGCGGGCGGCGCAGCAGCAGCGACACCTGGCGGTAGGCGACCGCGTGTTTGCTGAGGTCGTCGTAGATGCAAAGCACATGGTGCCCCTTGTCGCGGAAATATTCACCCATGGCGCAGCCACTGAAGGGTGCCACGAACTGCAGCGGTGCCGGTTCGGCTGCCGAGGCGGCGACGATGATCGTGTGGTCGAGGGCTCCATGGTGGCGCAGGGTCTCGACGGTCTGGGTGATCGTCGACATTTTCTGGCCGATCGCGACGTAGATACAGATGACGCCGGTGTCTTTCTGGTTGATGATCGTGTCGATGGCAATGGTCGTCTTGCCGGTCTGGCGGTCGCCGATGATCAGTTCGCGCTGGCCGCGCCCGATAGGAATCAGGGCATCGATTGCCTGAATGCCGGTCTGCAGAGGTTCGCAGACTGGCTGGCGCTGCACGATATTGGGCGCGTCATTTTCTATGGGTCGGTAAGTCTCAGGAATAATCGGACCTTCGCCGTCGATCGGCTGACCAAGGGGGTCAACGACGCGGCCGAGCATCGAACGACCGACCGGAACCGAAAGAATCTGCTCGGTGTCTTTTACCAGGTCGCCCTCATGAATGCCCTCATCTGAGCCGAATATCAGGCAGCCGACGCTGT
>CAZFUG010000465.1:0-2643 GCA_964522035.1 uncultured bacterium | reverse complement strand
AGTTAACCTGCTGCTTGTTAATGCGCAATAAATTTGATAATTTACGAAAAAGAGATTGCATTCAGAAAATGCTGTTCGTATAATCTAGCTATATAACCTCACCCATCGGAGGGCAATGTCATGCAATTGGTAGATGTGCTCAAGGAAAACCAGATTTTCCTGAATTTCGAAGCAGAAAACAAAGATCAGGCCATTGAAAAATTCATTTCATCACTGCAGAAAACCGGTTCCATAAAAGAACCTGCTGCCCTCAAAGACGCTCTCTTTGAAAGAGAAAAACTCGGTACCACAGGCGTTGGCGGCGGCATTGCCATGCCACACGCCCGCTCGAGCGCCATTAAAGACCTTACCGTCGCTTTTTTCAGATCTGAAGCCGGTATTGATTTTAAGGCCATCGACAACGCCCCGGTAAACCTGGTATTCATGCTGCTCGCCCCGATTTCTTCCGGCGGCCCTTATCTGAAGCTCCTTGCCAAGATTTCCCGCCTGCTGCGCAGCGATGATTTCAAGAACGCTCTGCTTGAAGCCAAAGATGCGGCATCAGTTATGCAGATCATCAAAGAAAACGACTGAGAGACAACAGCTTGTTTTCTCTTAAAGACAGAAAGCTCAGAATTTTGACCCTGCTCGCCCTTATGGGGGCAGGGTTTTCTTATTTCGACGGCCTGCCGTTGAACGGCCCGGCCAGACTGCAGGCTGCACCCAAAGAAGCCGAGAACGCCAAGAGCGGCACCCGCAAGAAAAAAACTGCGGCCGACAAGAAAAAATCTCAGGTGCAGGAAGACGAAGACGCCATGTTCCTGAAGGACGCAGAAAAGGCCATGACCTATCTGCCCGACATTTTTCGCTGCCCCGAATGTGGCTACGAACAGGATGAACCGGGCAACTGCCCCGACCACAACACCATAGAACTGATCAAGGTTCTCTCGCGCGGCCGTGACCCGCTTGAACCGGCAGAACTCGACGGCAATGAAGATCTGATCGTCGATATTCCCCTCAAAGACCTGCAGTTCAGAAAAGATGTGGTTGTGCCAGTCGCCAGTGAAACACCAGAACTGAAGTAGGCTTCGCTTTTTACGCAAGGCCTCAGAGCTATCATCGGTTAAATGCCCCGTGCCCCGGGGAAAAAAATACATCTGCATGTGCGAGTTCAAGGAGAAGAGAATGGCCCTGAATATTACTCAAAAAATCATCAAACAGCATCTCGTCAGCGGCGAAATGACCGCCAAGAGCCCGATCAACATCAAAATGGATCAGACTCTGACCCAGGATGCCACCGGCACCATGGCTTACCTGCAGTTCGAAGCCCTCGGCGTACCCCGCGTCAGAACTGAACTTTCCGTCAGCTATGTTGACCACAACACCTCCCAGATGGATTTCAAAAATCCCGACGACCATATCTTCCTGCAGACCATTGCCGATAAGTTCGGCATCGTTTTTTCGCGACCCGGCAACGGTATCTGCCATCAGGTTCACCTCGAACGCTTCGGCAAGCCCGGCAAAACCCTGATTGGTTCAGACAGCCATACCCCGACCTGCGGCGGTATCGGCATGCTGGCCATTGGCGCCGGCGGTCTCGATGTGGCTATGGCAATGGCCGGCCAGCCTTTCAATCTCAAGATGCCGATGGTCGTTAAAGTCAACCTGACCGGCAAACTGCAGCCATGGGTTGCCGCCAAAGACGTCATTCTCGAAATTCTGCGCCGCGAAACGGTCAAGGGCGGGGTAGGCTACGTTTATGAATACGCCGGCCCGGGCGTCGACACGCTTACCGTGCCTGAACGCGCTACCATAACCAACATGGGCGCCGAACTTGGTGCCACCACTTCAGTTTTCCCCAGCGATGGCGAAACAAAGAGATTTCTCAAGGCCCAGGGCCGCGAAGCTGACTGGATCGAACTTAAAGCCGATCCAGATGCCACCTATGATCGCGTTATCGACCTCGATCTCAGCAAAATCGAGCCGCTGGCCGCCTGCCCGCATATGCCCGATATCGTCAAACCGATCTCAGAACTTGAACATCTGATGGTCGACCAGGTTATGATCGGCAGCTGCACCAACTCGAGCTATACCGACCTCACCCGCGCCGCCCTTATTCTCAAAGGCAAAACCGTGCATCCGCGTCTGTCACTCGGCATAGCTCCGGGCTCACGCCAGGTTCTGCGCATGCTCGCCGACGAAGGGAAACTTTCTGACCTGGTCGCTGCCGGCGCCCGTCTTCTCGAGAACGCCTGCGGCCCGTGCATCGGCATGGGTTTCGCCCCGAAATCAGACGCCGTCGCTCTGAGAACCTCGAACCGCAACTTCGAAAAACGCTCAGGCACTGATTCTGCCCAGGTTTATCTGGTCAGCCCGGAAGTGGCAGCCGTCGCTTCGGTCGAAGGCAAATTCACCGACCCGCGCAAATGGGGCAAATACCCCGAAGTCAAAATGCCCGAAAAATTCACCATCGATGACAGCATGTTCATTTTCCCGGGCAAAGACGGCAGCAAGGTCGAAATCGTCAGAGGTCCGAATATCGCCGCTCTGCCGATAAAAGAAAAAATGGGTCGCGAGATTGCCGCCAAAGCGGTTATCAAAGTCGGCGACAATATCACCACCGACCATATCATGCCAGCCGGCAAATATCTGCCGCTACGCTCG
>CAZFUG010000464.1:0-2644 GCA_964522035.1 uncultured bacterium | reverse complement strand
GCTAAATCAGCCGGCCACTTGGAAAATATGAGAATTTGCTTTATGCTGTAGAAGTTAACAATTCAACGGCACACAGCCATAAAAGGAGAGAGGCATTGGAACAGGAAAACACCACCAGACGTCGTTTTAAGACTTTCCCGAACCTAAAGGCCGAAAGTTTTCAGCACCCCTGGGACCGCCAGGCCATCAGCGCCCTGCAGGCAATCCCGGGTTTCGAATTTCTCGTCACCAAACTTATGGAAATCGGCTTCGAGCAGTTTTTCCGCATTACCAACCTGGCTAGCAACATTCACGTAAAAGGGAAAATGCTGCCGCGACTGCGCGAAACCCTGCGCTATGCGACCCGCATTCTCGACATGCCAGAACCTGAACTCTACGTGACTACTCACCCGATTCCGAATGCCTTTACCTACGGCCAGACCCGCCCGTTCATCGTCGTAACCTCAGGTCTGATCGAAGCCATGGATGAAGAAGAAGTATTCTTCGTGCTCGGCCACGAGCTAGGCCACATCAAATGCGGCCATGTTCTCTATCGCACCATGGCAAGAAACTTCAAAATAGTTCTCGACATCGCCGCCGGTGCCACTTTTGGAATTTCCGGTCTGCTGAGCAAGGGCCTTGAAATGGCCATGTTCGACTGGGAACGCAAATCTGAACTGTCAGCCGACCGTGCCGGCCTGATCTGCGTGCAGAACCAGCACATCGCCAACCGTGCCTTCCTGAAGATGGCCGCCGCCTCGCCCAAGCTTTACAGCGAAATGGACGAAGGCGAATTTTTGCGCCAGATACGTTCTTACGAAGATGCGACCGATGAATCGTTCATCAACAAAACCTATACAGCCCTTATCACCTCGACGATGTCTCACCCGTTCCTGATCATGCGGGCAAAACAGCTCGACTCATGGATAGAAAGCGGCGAATTCAGTAATCTGACCGGCATCAACCCTGAAGATGTTAAAGACGCCAGCGACAAGCTCATCGACTTAGAAGAGCGATAATCTCTTTGTGATTCTGTGAGACGGCCAGATCGAATGCGGTCTGGCCGTCTTCGCTTTTTACCGATTTATCGGCGCCGGCATTCAGCAACGATTGTACCGCCGGAAAATGCCCCTGCTGCGCCGCGAGATGCAACGGGGTCCAGCCGTCGTTATCGACCTGATCGATTTTCGCCCCAAGACTGAGAAGAAACTCAAGAATCGGCATGCAGCCGCGAAAAGCAGCCCAGTGCAGCGGCGCCCAGCCGTCGCGTTCGGTTTTAAAATAATCGGCGCCATGTACGATCAGCATGCGGAATGTTTCGGGTTGTTCGCGGGCAGCGGCCAGATGCAGCGGTGTAACGCCATCGACGTTGGCAGCGTCGACCTCTGCACCCCGTTCAAGCATAGCAGCGAGAACTTCTTTCATACCATGTTTTGCCGCAAGATGCAGCGGATTAACCCCGGTATGGTCGGTAACGCGAAAATTTTCGCCGTTTTCAATCATCTGCAGAGCAGCTTTCTCATCTTTGGCTTCAAGAGCGGACAATAGAGGATTGTTTTCTGCCATGACTTTTCCCTCCTCGGGGTTGTCTTCATCTAAATTATCCATGAAAATCGGCAAAGCAACAACTGCATTTTTTTCACAACCGGTATATTGATAAGGTGGGATAAAATCATTATACTGTTATTTGATACCCATCGGGTATCAGCATTTGAAAGATTGTACGGGAGGAAACCATGGGCTTTTTTGCTAATCAGACCCGCTCGGTAATTGAATGGAAAGATGCAGATCCTGATCTGCTCATCTGGCGCTGGGATGGCGCAAGCGATGAATTGAAAAACGCTTCAAAGCTCATCATCAACCCCGGTCAGGCGGCAATTTTCGTCTATGAAGGTCAGATTCGTGCCATTCACGATTATCCTGGCATGTTCGAACTTAAAACTGCCAATATTCCATTTTTGACGACTCTGACCAAGATCATGCAGAACTTTACCTCAGAACACAAAGCGCATGTCTATTTCGTCAGAATCACCGAATTCGTCAACCAGAAATGGGGTACCAAAGCTCCAGTCAAATATACCGACCCGGTCTACAAATTCCCGGTTGGCATGCGCGCGTTCGGCAATTTCTCGTTCCATATCACCGATGTCCGCAAATTCTTCACTGAATTCGCCAGCAACATCGAAACCCTGCCGATCAACAATATCCGCAACGTCATCGTCGACCGCTTCCTGCAGCAGATGACCGATATCTTCGCCACTGCCGGCTTCAGCTATGCCGAAATCGACAAGAACCGCATGGAACTGTCGAAAAAACTCAGCGAAGCCGTTGCCCCTGAATTCGCTGCCCTTGGCTTCGAAATGTCGGATTTCCGCATCGAAAACACCGACTTCGACGAAAAGACCCAGGAACGCATCGACAAAATCTCTGACAAAATGGCTGATGCTCACGCGATCAACGCCATGGGTCAGATCAACAATCAGGGCCTCAACGCCTACGCTACCGTCGAAAGACTCAATGCCATGAACACCGCCGCCGCCAACCCGAATGGCGCAGCCGGTATGGGCGTCGGCATGGGCGCGGGCATGGGTCTCGGCGCCGGTATGGGTATGATGGGCGGCATGATGGGCAATATGGGCCAGCCGGCTCAGCAGGGTGGCGCAAC
>CAZFUG010000463.1:0-2652 GCA_964522035.1 uncultured bacterium | reverse complement strand
CAGACAAGCCATATTTTGTGGTTGGCACCCTGAAAGTAAGCCCAGACCACAATATTCTCGCCTATTCCACCGATACTTCCGGTGCTGAAAAGTTCGAACTGGGCTTCATCAATCTGGCAACCGGCGAAACCTATGCCGATCGCATCGCTTCGACCACTTACGGTGTTCAGTGGGCATCTGACAACAAAACCGTGTTTTATACCCTGATGGATGACACCGGCAGAGCCTGCCTGATCAAAAAGCACGTTCTCGGCACGCCGGTCAAGGAAGACAAAGATGTTTATGAAGAAAAAGACGGACAGTTCTGGACCGGCATCGGCAAAAGTCGAGACCGCAGATTTCTTCTGATTTCATCGAGCAGTTCAACGACTTCTGAAGTAAGATTTCTCGATGCCAGCACCCCTGAAGGTGAATTCAAGATCTTCAGGCCACGCGAAAAAGGTATTGAATACGGACTTATCTGCCACGGCGACTATTTTTACATTCTCACCAACGAGAATGCAGTTAATTTTAAGATCATGCGCACAAAGTTCGACAATGTCGCCTCTGCCAGCTGGGAAGAATTTGTTCCGGCGCGCGACAATGTTCTGATCGACGACCTCGATGAATTCTCGGGGCACCTGGTTATTTCAGAGCGTGAAGATGGTCTGCAGAAAGTTCGCTACTACGACTGCAAAACCGGCGAATTCAAGTTTATCCCGTTCGAAGAAGCGGTTTACAGCGTCAGCCTCGACACCAACCCTGAATTCGAAACGAACCTGGTGCGTTACCGCTATTACTCGCTGACCACACCTGAATCAGTCTTCGATTTCGATATGAACACCGGAAAAGCTGAACTGAAAAAAGAAACCGAAATTCTCGGAACCTTCAAGAAAGAAAACTATCATGCAGAGCGCATTTTCGCCAAGGCAGCCGACGGTGTAATGGTGCCGATATCGCTGGTCTATCGCCGCGACATGCATGGCAAGGAACCGGCCAATCTTTATCTTACCGCCTACGGTTCTTACGGCTCGTCTTTCGACCCCTATTTTTCTTCAATACGCCTGTCGCTTCTCGACAGAGGTTTTACCTATGCCATAGCACATATCCGCGGCGGGCAGGAAATGGGCCGCCCCTGGTATAACGATGGCAAACTGCTGAAAAAGAAAAACACCTTCACAGACTTCATTGCCTGCGCCGAGCACCTGGTAACTGCTGGTTACACAACGAAGCAGAAACTGGTCATCAATGGCGGCAGCGCCGGTGGACTGCTGATGGGGGCGGTGGTGAACATGCGGCCCGACCTGTTCAAAGCAGTGATTGCCGATGTGCCTTTCGTCGATGTGATGAACACGATGCTTGACCCGAGTCTGCCGCTGGTTCGCGAAGAATACGAAGAATGGGGCAACCCCGAAGAGAAGGAATATTTCGAATACATGCTCTCATACTCGCCATATGACAACGTCAGCGCCCAGAATTACCCGGATATGCTGGTCACCGGCGGGCTGAACGATCCGCGCGTCTCGTTCTGGGAACCGGCCAAGTTTGTGGCCAAACTGCGCGACACGAAAAAGGACAAGAACCTGCTGCTGCTCAAAACCAACCTCGATGCCGGCCATGCCGGCGCATCGGGCCGCTATGACTACATCAAGGAAATAGCATTCGAATATGCCTTCATATTTAAGGTTTTCGGCGTAAAATTCTGACCCGGTCGTAGAAGAACCGGCCGCTGGCTTATCGCCAGCGGCCGGTTTTATTTCGGGGCACGGATTAACGAATCCGGGGCCACAGATTAACACAGATTAACACAGATTAACACAGATTAACACGGATTAACACAGATAAACGCCGATGCAGCATGCAAAATCTGCCTCAGCTCCTGCAGTTGCACAATAAATCCGCAACAAAATCGCAGGGAACCGTCAGGGCCTTACCTCAAGTATTGTCGCGGGATTAGAATTCTTCGGGTTTCTGCTGCACTTCGAGCATTTCGTCGAGCATGGTGAGGTGAAAAATTCTGTAAACGCCGGGGCTGCAGTTGATAACCCGCAGTCGCTGACCGCCCTTCTTTTTGTTGAAAAGCTCTTTATAATAAGCGAAGATCGCCAGGCCGGCGCTGGCCATAAATTCGACTTCGTCGAGGTCGAAAATCAGCTCGCAGGCATCTTCTGCCTTGTGATCTTCAAGAATCTTTCTGAGGCTTTTTACCGTCAGCTGATCGACTTCGCCTTTGAGTTTAACGATAATTTCGCCGGGTCGCTCGTCAGATACGATAATTTCAAGAAGGTTTCTCTGCATAGTCAGATTCCTGTAAAATAGCCGACTATCAAAAGAACAGTGCCGCCAAGGCCGGTAAAAAACGGCACACTGTGGCTGCGATAATCGACAAAAAATGTGTAATAAAGGCTGTAAAGCGGAAAAGCAAACAGAGCAAGCGCTCCGAGAATCACATCTTTTTTCAATGCTTCGCCGACGATCCAGATCGAGCTCATCATCAGCATAAGGGTGCCCGCAAGCACCAGCAATGCGCCCATTGGCAAACCTCCTGATCGTTCTGCCTTAACATTAACTCATTTTCTACAGATTGCCAATAATATTTCTTTTTCGCACCGGCAGGTTCAGGGCAAACGCAAACCTTATTCAGATACCAAGGACTTTTGCGAGGTAATCCTG
>CAZFUG010000462.1:0-2654 GCA_964522035.1 uncultured bacterium | reverse complement strand
CAGACTGATTTACAGACCATTCCCTGCATCCGAATGCCAGCAGTTTTTCTTTAAGACCGGCGAATTCTTCGGCGGCACAATCAAAGGCAACATGCGAATAATCATTGCGCGAAGACTTTGCCGCGTCTGCGTCATGAACAAGAGCCAGCCAAAGGTTGCCGGCCAGAAAGTAAGCGCAGTGCTTCAATCTGGCAACCGGGCGCAATCTGAGAATGTTCTCATAGAAAAAACAGGACTTATCAAGATCGCTTACTGCGAAAGTAATGTGATTTATGCCGCGCATCTACACTTCCCTTTAATGAATGGTTTCATCGATCAGAATGTTAACACAAAAACCGTGTCTATTATTGCAAAGTCTGGCTGTGACAGCGATAAACTTTTAAATTTCCTGGAATGAGTATTATTGGAGAACGCAGAAAAACGGGCTTTTGCTTTCCGCATGTTATGCATGCTAGAATTAAAAGGTCTCACAGCTCATTTCCGCGTTCGGTTTAATAAATATGGAAATAATAACTGATTGCTCAAGAATTGATTGGCAGGTAGTAGCTGACTCGCTCAAAAAAGTTGGAATGGCTTACCATGAGCCAGAAATTCATAAGAGAGCTTTTGAGGCCAGCCATACGACTGTTTTTATTTATGAGAAATCACAGTTGATTGGCTTTGGAAGAGCGATATCTGACGGTGAATATCAGGGCGCAATTTATGATGTTGCAGTTTTACCGGAAGCACAAGGGAAGGGAATCGGAAAAGTCATAATTCAAACCATCTTAGATCGGCTGCCAAACTGTAATATGATTCTTTATGCAACCCCTGGTATGGAAGGCTTCTATAAAAAACTTGGGTTTAGAGCTATGAAAACAGGCATGGCCCTGTTCAAAACTCCAAAGGCAATGGAAAAATTTACCAAATAGCAACTCTGCCACGAAAGCAACACCATGCCAGACAAACCGAAAAAGATTCTGGAACTGGATTTCATTTCCCTCTATGTGCACGTCTACCAGTTTATCTTCATATTTGCCTGCGCACTTGCATTTCTTACCCTGTTCATAAATTTATTGATGGATGGGCTGATTGCGCTTCGCTCTTTTGGAATGGCACTTCCTCTGTTTGTTTTATTTGCAGCTCCAATTGGTTTTTCCAGGTATGTCTACAAGACCAGCTTTCTTATAGACCCTGACAGAAGAAAACTAATTTATAAGCGCAAACTCTTTCTTTGGTCGCAAGAGTTTTCTGTAAACGATTTTGAAGAAATCCAATGCATAAGAATTGAGTGAAATAAAGCCAAACAGGGATTGACCCATTAAACTCTTTCTGCAGTAATAGAGTAACAAACCAGAAATGTTATTGTCAGACGCCTTTTTGCATCGCCCGAAGATCTACGTCCACTCATGTACAGCGCCTCCCGGATCATTGGTTGTGATTATGAAAGTGATGTTTATAATCTTTCATTATCAGAACATGTATACTTTCTCTTCAAAGACATTTTATGGATATAGCGTTTTTCGGCTGTCATTGCCTGATTTCCAAATAGAAAGTTTATTTGGCGGTCGCCCAGCGCTGACGCCACTCTTCAACTGAAGTGCCGGTGGCGAGAGAAAGCCCGGTCATCGATTGCAGGGCGGTCTCGACCTTCATGGCGTCCTGCTCGCCCAGTGCAGAGCGGGCCCGGCAATTGGCGAGGGCTTCGATCAGAAGGGGAACATCCTCGGTCGCGGTTCCTGTTTCGGCAAGAGGTTTGGCCACGGCGGCAGCGATGGCAGGCGAGCCCTGGCGAATCAGCTTTCGGAGATGTTCCAGAGAGATATTTTCTGAGCCGTGCTCGATCATGCGAACCTGCCCCAGCGCGGGACCGGTGTTCTGCCATTTCAGTATCCAGTCGGATAATGGACGTTCAGAGCGAATCACTGCGCTGAGCAGACCCAGAACGACTAAACCAGCAAGGCCGGTAAACCCAACCCGGCGAACCCGGCTAAATGCAGGCTCACCCCATTGTTCCTGACACGCCGACCGACGCGCTGCCCAGAAGATTTTCAATGGGCGCAGCATAAGAATCAAAAAGGGAAGAGGCCCAAGAAGCGCTGAGAGTACAACGATTGGAATCAGAGCCAGCAAACTCCCCGTCAGTCCCCAAGTCCCCGACAATCCTTGTGGTGACCGGGAAGCTACCGCCCCCAGAGCCAGAAACCAGATTACCATCCAGAGCATCCAGAGGCTCACGGGTGGCAAAACCCGGTCCCAGGCAGCGAATACGCATAAGCCGCAAGCCTCCAGGCAATCTGGGCTGAAAACAAACAAAAAGCATGGGATCAACCAGGTAGGCAAGTCAGAAAACCGGAGTTTCCCCACCCAGAATTCGACTTTTCTTGTGTTAATCATTCTTGCGCATTTTCTCCTTTGTTTCAGAAGAACAGCCGCTTTTTTGAATCCCAACAGGACACTAAGGCAACATATCCGTCGTTTTCCGGGGAGTCAATAATTTTATTTTTCAGGCCAACAACGTTACAGGTTCAACTGCGCCTTCAAGAGCCATAACAAATTATAGGCGACCAACTTCTCCGTCGAAAATATCCGGCAGTTTGAAACTATCTTTAAAATCGGTGCAGCTTCGGTCTAGCAGAAGGTGTTCTTTTGCTGCAGCGACTCGCTTCGCTCGC
>CAZFUG010000461.1:0-2663 GCA_964522035.1 uncultured bacterium | reverse complement strand
GTGACAGCAGTTTTATCGGCGAAATTATCCGCCAGGCAGGAGGTCGCAATATTTTTGCCAACCAGGGCGACTACCCGGTAGTGAATTCAGAAATACTGATCAAAGAAGAACCTGAAGTAATAATGATCTCCTACCCGGTCACCAGCCTGGACAGCATCAAAAAACGCCCGGGCTGGAGTGCACTGAAGGCGATCAAAGGCAACCGCCTTTATTCACTCGATCAGGATCTCTTTGTCAGACCAGGGCCACGCAATTTAACTGCGGTCAACCGGCTGCATGAAATTTTTAAAAAGGTGCGCAGCAATGAATAACTGGCAATGCAGACTTCTGGTTTTTGTGGGCGCATGCATTTTTTGTGGCAGCCTGCAGGCAAACGCGCAACCTGTCGAAAACCGCATGTGGGTCAAACTGAACATTGCCTCAGACACGGCTGAATTCAAGGTCAATCTGCCCGAAGCCGGTGTAATGTCGATTATTTCGAGTGTTCCTGGCAGAAAACAGGTTGATCGCCTATGGGGCCCGGCAACCATGAAGACAGGCACCTGGAAAATCAACCTGCCCGCCGGTCGGGTAACTGGCAGAAGCGGCACAGTAGAGCTTTTTAATTTAAAGCTGGAACCGGCTTCAGAAATCGGCACCAGAGGCAACGGCGAAAGGCAGTTCAATACACCTCAAGGGCTCGACTTTGACCAGAGCCGCAAAGAAATTCTGATTGCCGACACCGGCAATGACCGCATTGTGCGTTTGGCCCCCGATGGTCGCCAGATCGCGGTGCACGGCGGTTTCGGCCTGTCATTCGGCGACCGCAGCGAAGAGCGCGAAGACAGTCTTGACGACCCATACGATGTTGCTGCAGGTGGTTTTTCGAACTTTTATGTTTCAGACCAGAACAACCGCAGAGTCTGTATTTTTGATGCCTATAAAAGCTATCGCGGCAACCTTTTTCCGAAAGACAGCGATCGACGCAATCGACTCGACCGCCCCAGGGGTCTTAAAATCGACCCGGAAAACAATATATGGCTGGTTGACGGTCGGGCTGACCGGGTAATCAAGATTTCTGCCAACGGCGACCGTCTGTTTGAAGTCGGCGGTTTTGGCTTCAGCACTCTGCAGCTGAAAGACCCTACGCAGGTCGATGTCAACACAAGCGGCGAGATATTCATCGCCGACCGGGGCAAAGGACGCATCGTAATTTTTGACCGCCTCGGTTCATACATTGGTGAAATGCGTGATCATCTCAAAACTCCTACCGGAGTGGCCGTAGACCCAGATGGTCTGATTCTCGTCTGTGATGACACCACTGGTGAAATGGGACTCTACACCCCGAAAGGCCTGCGCATTGCCTTTATCGACAAGGCTTCGGACGGTTCCATTCTGCGGCGCCCGTGCGATATAGGTGTCAGTGAAGACCGGGTTTTTCTTCTTGATTCAGGCAATCACCGGATCGTTGTAATCAACCGCGAAAAGCAGACAACTGCTGTGCCTTGGCAAGCGCCTGACACTGTGTTAAAATAACCGGGTCAGTGCACAAATCGAACCAGGAGCACCAAATTGAAGAACCGCAAGACCAGGCTGTTTGTCTGCCTATTGCTTGTCATCGCCGTAATGGGTCTGCAGACCGGCTGCCAGAAAAAAGAGCGCAAAACTAAAAAATCCGTAAAGCTTTCAGAATCGGTCAGAACCATAGCCGTTTCAGAGCTTCTGCCAAAGACTAAAAACGTCACCGGAAAATTCAAGAACGGCGTTTCAGAGAAAGTTCTCGATGAATATATGTATGGCACCCTTGCAGGTCAGTATGGCAAGATCGACACCGCCGAAAAACATCTGCTGAAAACCATTAAAATGGAACCGCTTTTCGTCGACGCCCACCACAACCTGGGTCTAGCCTACTACAAGAAAGGCCGCATCGACGAGGCCATCAGATGCTGGCGACGCGCCCTCGAGCTGGCGCCGTCATACGCCGAAACCTATTACAATCTCGCGATTTTCATGCTCGACATGAACCGTGAAACCGATGCAATCGAACTTTTCAACATCTGCACGAAGTATGAACCTTTTCATCTCAAAGCCAGATATGCGCTTGGCACCATTGCCCAGAAAAAAGGCCAGAACAAAGAAGCTATACGCCATTTCCGCGCTTACCAGAGCAAAGACAAGGGTGACGTCAGAGTTCTGATTGCGCTTGGCGAGCTGTATCTGCTTGAAGGGCAACTCGACGCCTCTCTCAAAGAATTCGAATCTGCCGCCCGCATTGATGACAAGAACGGCAAGGTGCATTATCAGCTCGGCGTAGCCTATCACCGCCGCGGTCTGCTCGACCATGCGATTCTCAACTATAAGCGCACCACCGAGCTGATGCCCAACCATGTCGATGCGTTCATCAACCTTGGCGACATCTATGTTGCCCGCAAAGAATTCGCCTCGGCACTCGCCTCATACAACGCCGCTCTGTCGATCGACCCGACCAATACCTATGCGGCACGCAAAGCCAAACAGGCCGAAGCCAAACTCCTGGAAAAATAAATTTGAGACTGCTGCGTAACCCTGAACCTCCACGAAAAAAACTCTCGGCCGGTGAGAAAGTGCGCCTTGCGATTCTTGGCAACCGGCTGAACATGACCAGTGACGAAGCCGGTCGTCTGCTCGACGACCTGCAGAACGAA
>CAZFUG010000460.1:0-2669 GCA_964522035.1 uncultured bacterium | reverse complement strand
GACCCGGGGAGAACTGTCTGGTTGCCTGCCACATTTGAATTGCAGGGGCGTCAGTTTTTGCGTCATCCCTGCGGAGGCATGGATCTAGGCTGTTTAAAGTTAGATTCCCGCATTCGCGGGAATGACGATAAAACTACAGATTCAACTTTGACAAATTACTAGCGGGAAACAAAGCAATTATGTAACAGCATAAACCGTGCCAAATAATTGCTGTTGTTGATTTGTGCTGCTGATCAATATTTTGCGCGAGTTTAAATAAAATCTGTTTTATTTAACAGATTTTGGCTGCTAAATATGATAGATTATGTCTAATATGATAGCCGGCGTGAATTTCACATCTGGAGTGAGATGTTTTGAAAAGTTATAATACCGAAGAATTTTTTCGTGAAGTCGCCTTGAGAATTCATAGCAGTCTCGAAATCGACGAAGCAATTAAAGCGGCTTTTACTTATATGTGCGACTTTATTCCCATGGATATGATGGGTATGTATCTGGTTGAAGACGTCGACGACGGCGGAGTAAAGGTTTTTTCGGTATCCAGATATGGTCAGCGACTTCTCAATGAGCCGGACGATATAAGAGAACCCATATTGTGGCTCAACAGCAAAGAAGTCAACGAACTGGAGGCTTTTGAGAAGAGTCAGAAAAAGCCGATTACTATTGATAATTTCGGCAATTTCCCATCGCCGATGCTTAAGATTTTTGCCAATATCGAACGTTACTCGATGATAAAAATGGAAATCGACTCCGGCGGCTATCGGGGCTGTTCTCTGGTTCTTGCCAAAGAGGGCAAAAATGTTTATCGGCAGCACCACGCCGATTTGTTGCTCTCGGTAATGAAGCCTTTTTCCATCGCCATGAGCAATGCCATCAGGTATCGCGAACTGCTGCAGCTCAAAGAAGGCCTGATTGATGAAAACCAGGCCATGAAGACCGATCTTGAAAGGGCGGGCGGCGATCTTGTCGTTGGCGCAGATTTTGGCCTGAGAAGAGTAATGGAAATGGTGAAAACGGTTTCAAGAACTTCAAGCCCGGTATTGCTGCTTGGTGAAACCGGTACCGGCAAGGAAGTCATTGCGAAAAACATACATCAAACCAGTCCGCGCCGTGATGGCCCTTTTGTAAGAGTGCAGTGCGGTGCCATGCCTGAATCGTTGCTTGACAGCGAACTTTTTGGTCATGATAGGGGTGCTTTTACCGGGGCTGTTGCCGTTAACAAGGGGCGTTTCGAGCGTGCCAACAATGGCACGATTTTTCTCGATGAAATTGGGGAATTAAGCCCGGAAGCACAGGTGAAGCTGCTCAGAGTGCTGCAGGAGAAGGAATACGAACGGGTCGGTGGGCAGCATACGCTTAAAATCGATGTGCGGGTTATTGCCGCGACCCATCGCAATCTGCTTGAGATGGTGCATGCCGGCAAGTTTCGTGAAGATCTCTGGTTCAGGCTGAATGTTTTTCCTATTGAATTGCCGCCCCTCAGGCAAAGAAAAGAAGATATTTTTTCTCTGGTGCAGTATTTTATGGTTCGTAAAGCACGCGAATTGAATCTGCCGGTCAATCAGAGCCTGGCTCCGGGCACTCTTGAACGCCTGCTGCAATATGACTGGCCCGGCAACGTCAGAGAACTGCAGAACGTCGTTGAACGCGGGCTGATCGTTTGTAACGGCAGGCCAATAGAAATACCCGCAAGCTATTTTCCTGGCAAGGCAGCCATTGCGCCATCTCACGAAAGCCGCATGGATACCCTGGAAAATGTTGTCAAAGCCCATCTGCGCCGGGTGCTTGAAACAACCAGAGGCCGAATCGAAGGCCCGGGTGGTGCCGCTGAAATACTGGCCCTTAATCCCAGTACCCTGCGCGGCAAGCTGCGCAAATACCGAATTCCATTCGGGCACAGGATGTAAAAGCCGCTATGGCATGCTTCTCTTTGGGCGACTCCAGTCTTACTGGCTGTTAAAAATTGATATCGGTTTAAGCCTGTTCAATGACCCGGCCTATTGGCAATTTTTCGGTTACCCGCAGCAGCATGTTTTTTTCGAAGACGGGGTCAGACCGGAATATTGTCTGATAAGTTCTTCAATATCTGCTGAACAACATGTTTTCTTTGGATTGAGCTGAAGGCATTGGCCACCGGTGCATGCACCGGTGGCCTGCTGGACCTTCTTGAGAGAATCGGCTCCAGCCTTGATAGCTGCAATAATTGTTTCTTTATCAACATTTTTGCAGAAACAGATAATGTTTTTTTCCACAATCATTAACCTTTTTGAAGATTTCTAAAATTAAACCGGCTCCGGAAAAATGCTTCGGAGCCGGTCTGAAGAGATTATTCCGAATCGAGAACCGATACTCCGGGCAGGGTCAGGCGTTCGAGAAATTCAAGACTGGCGCCGCCGCCGGTAGAAACGTGAGTCATCTTGTCGGCGACGCCGGCAATCTTGACCGCTGAAGCCGAATCGCCGCCGCCGATGATGACGATTTTGCCGTTTTCGGCCATGCGGGCGAGTTCGTGTGCGAGCCTGATCGTGCCCTCAGAGCCTTCTTTGATCTCAAAGGCACCGATTGGGCCGTTCCAGAGAACGGTTTTCGCCTTTTCTAGCACGCTGATGGCATTGTCTATCGAAGCTTTGCCGAGATCGAAGGATTCCCAGCCTTCTTTGATTTTCGTGACG
>CAZFUG010000459.1:0-2684 GCA_964522035.1 uncultured bacterium | reverse complement strand
TGCTGTCGCCACGGGCCGGCACGCTGATACGATCGAGGGGCTGCAGTACAATATTATCGGGAGAATTCTGGTCGGCCAGTGCCGCTTTCAGGCTGGCGCGAATAATTTCGCTGCTGCCACCATCCTTGATCCTGGCGATTTCTATGGTATCGGCGGCGTCAATAGAGGCGCCCTGGGCCTTGATCACCAGATCAGAAAGCTTCATGCCTTCGCGAAACACATACTGACCGGGGCGGCGGATAGCGCCATCGATAGTGAGACGACGGGTGTCGGGGGTAATTTCTTCTTCGGCAAACAGGCGCACCCGATCGAAGGGCTTGAGCGCGTGGTCCTGTGATTTGTCACCGGCAAGAGCAAATTTGACGTTGAAAGCGATGACTTCCTGCTGGCCACTGTCACCTTTGCGGTAGATCTGGCCGCGCTCGAGGTTAGCCTCTTCTTTGATCAGGCCGCCAGCACGGGTTATCAGATCACTTACGGTAAGCGCAGCATCAACCGAGTATTCGCCCGGCCGGTTAACTGGACCTTCGAGGGTTACGAGGTTACCAACCATTTCGGTTGCCTGCTCTACCTTGATTTCGTCACCGTTACTGATCATGAACTTTTTAAGAGCATCAGTATCTGAAAGTCTGATGTCGAAAGATTCGCGGCGTTTATCACCGGTCCAGCGGGTGACAAGAACCCTGCCGGAATAAGCTTTTGGCAGTATTTTGCCGGCCATTTCGAGAGCGTCGGCAAGACTGGTTTCACCCGAAAGTTCGTAAATCGCCGGGCGATTCACCATGCCGGTCACGGTAATTCTGGCATCAGCGGCCGGTACAAAAATCGTGTCGCCATTTTTGACCGGAATGTCCTGGCTGCGGTCGCCAGAAAGGAAATAGCGGTAAAGATCGATGGTTTTGGATTTGCCGTTGGCGTCAAGAACCTTGACATGGCGCATCGAACCACGCTGGGTCGGGCCGCCGGCCTGATACAGAGCAGAGAAAGCGGTAGCCAGACCAGAAACGTTCATCGCACCGGGTTTTTCCCCTTCCCCGACGACACACATCTGAATGGTTCTGACCTTGGTCAGCGTTGCCTGACCCTTGAAATGTTTGAATTTACCAGAAAGGCGACCAAGAACCATCTGTTCGAATTCACCGACCGTCTGGCCACTGACGCCAAGCACGCCGAGAATTGGCACGTAGACCTGACCTTCGGGGTTGACCTGCACGTCGTAGACGGTTTCATCGCCAAGTTCTGACCAGATGATGATTTTCAGTTCATCGCCGGGCCCGAGCTGGTAGTTTGAAGGGGCAAGACCCGAAAACAGACTGGCCTGTATCTGCTCACCCTGTTCGAAGAATTCATGCCCGAAATTTTTCAACAGCAGTTCGGTGGCCAGGCGTTTCTGAACTTCTTTTTCGACGTCGAATCCGTCGAAGGAAAACATCTCGCGGGCTGCCAGCTCATCCTTTTCGTTATAAAGAGTTTTAGCGGCTTTCTGCTGACTGATCGGAACTGCAGCAGTCTTCTCTCTGATCACATCGTTGCGGGTTTTTTCGTAAAGCGCCTGCTCGAGCTGGGCGAGACGCTGTTTGATATAATCAGGGCTTTTTTTGTCAAGCTGCGCAGCTTCTTCGGCACGGGCTATAACCGCCGGGCTCTGCCTGTTTTCCCTCAAATCCTGGCCGGTTGCAGGGGTGTCCGGGCCGACAGAAAAAGACTCGATGCTTCCGGTTTTTTGACGCGCCGGGTCGAGCCGGGTAGCTGCATCCTGGCCATTAATCTGTGCCGGAGCGGTAGAGGCAACTGAAGAGAGAAGCAGTACCATCAGACCATAACGTTTCATTAGATCACCTGAAAAGAGATTTTGCTATGTTCATCGGCCATATCAGACCGGTATTTTACTACAAAGAATTAAAAACAACGAAAGCCCCGGTAGACAATCATTCGCCGCAGACAAATGCGTTTTGCAGATGGCTGATGCGGGGTGTGTCATCGCATAGGTCGACAGCGACAGCGTCGAAACGGCAGGCGGTATCGGGGCTGATTTTTTCGCGGGCCAGGTAGAGACCGGCAGTTTTTTCAATCTGGCGGCGCTTTCTATAATCGATAGTTTCCAGGGGTGTGCCGTGCTGCAATGAAGTGCGCGATCTGACTTCGACAAAAACGAGAACCGGCCCGTCAAACATCACCAGATCCAGCTCGCCGCCGCGAAAGCGGTAATTACGTGCCTGTAGCCTGTAGCCCAGACCAAGCAGATATGCCAGGGCCAGATCTTCACCCCGGCGGCCGAGTTCGATACGGTCGCGGCTCATTCCCGCTGCTGGCGATCGAGAAGGTAAATCTGCGCCAGAATTTCGGCCATTGCTCCCCACAGTTCTGCCGGGATTTCGACGCCGACCGGCACTTTTGCCAGCGACTCAGCCAAACTGCCGTCCTCGCGCAGCGGCACATCGTTCTTTTTTGCCAGATCGACGATCTGTCGCGCCTGAAAACCGCGCCCGGAAGCCACCACCTTTGGAGCCTCCCCGGCTTCGCCGAAGGCATATTTAATCGCCACCGCCACGTCGTCGAATTTAACCCGGTTCTTTTCCATAAGTCATTTATACCACAAAAAGTTCGAATATTTCATTTGCTATTGTGCAGCTTCGGCCTATCAGCCGGGTTGCTTTTTCTACAGCGATTCGCTTCGCTCACAA
>CAZFUG010000458.1:476-2703 GCA_964522035.1 uncultured bacterium | reverse complement strand
GCATGTACGGTGGTGTGACAGGGAAAATTCGTGAGAATCTACCTATGTCAATTGCCTGATTTTTGTTATTAAGTTTTCGCTCAGCAGAACCGCTCTATCCTGCGCGGTTCTGCATAAGCACATCCTGTGCAAAACAAGCTTACCAGACTTCTTCCCGTGCCTTGCTTTGTCAAAAAAACCGGCTTTATTTATGCAGCTATCAATAATGGAACGGACGTTTAAGAGCACACTATGCTGCAACAACAGTCAGCATGTGATTCACGCTGGTTCTTTTTCAAGTGTGAGTTGTGGGTTGAGTATGTGATCTGATAAAGTCACCAAAGACCTGTGTCCGGAAGAAAAGGTGGTAATTACGAGACGAATATGGTTGTAATGAGGGGTTATAGTTTTCTGATGATTACCAGGGTGACGTCGTCCGGGTAAGGGCCGGGGACCCTGAAAGCGTCGAGTTCGCGCATCATTTCGCGGAGAGCTTTTTCTGCAGGGGTCTTTGCACGCATCAGTCGCTCGAAATTGTCGCTGAAGCGGTTGTAGCCGTACATATCGCCGGTAGCGTCGCTGCATTCTATGATGCCGTCAGAGTACAGTATCATGGCATCACCGGATTGCATTACACGGGTTTCAATTTTACTGCGGCGCTTTTTCATGGCGCCGAGCGGCATGGTTGGCAGTTCAATTTCTTCTGAGCAATCTTCGGCAGCCCTGTAAAATCGCGGATATGACTGGCCGGCGTTGTCGACCTCAATTTTACCGCTGGCGGGGTCGAGAACGATCGTCACAAGAGTCATGAACTTGTGGCGCGGCTTGAGTTCACGGTTGAACAGGGCGTTAAGCATGTCCATAACGCCGACCGGAAACAATTTGCCGTCTGAAGCGGCATAGTTCACCGTGGCTTTGGCCATCGCCATCGCCAGGGCAGCTGATATGCCATGCCCGGTGACGTCGCCGAGAACCATTGCCAGACGGCCGTCGTTAAGCCTGACACAATCGTGGTAGTCGCCGGCCAGGTCGGTTGCAGAAGTGTTGAAGAATGCTATGTCA
Source organism: uncultured bacterium (assembly GCA_964522035.1). GTDB lineage: Bacteria > Muiribacteriota > Ozemobacteria > Ozemobacterales > Ozemobacteraceae > Rifleibacterium. The sequence goes on along the minus strand of CAZFUG010000458.1, from coordinate 1,662 downwards.
TAGCCATCAGGAATTATTGCGGCGCGGGGAAGCAGGCTTTCCTGGACGATGCGGCCATACTCGAGCTCTTTAAGCTCGCCGATAACCTTGTTGAAGGCATTTGCCAGGGCACCAAACTCGTCATCGCGGCGGAACGGAATGCGGAAATCCTGGCGCCGCTCTCTGATGGCTGTTATACCTGCGTTCAAGTCACCGACCGGCAGAATTATCAGTCTGGTAATCAACATGGCGCCAAGCAGAGAGATGATCAGGGCAAAAATGCCGCCGGCCATCAGGCGCCATTTGAAGGGTTCTAGCGCCTGCAGGCGCGCTGGTTGCGAGATCAGATGCATGAAAACGTGCGAGTTTATATTTTTTTCGGGTTTGCAGGTAAGCCACCATTTCTGCCCGGCAGCTTCTATTTCGCGGAAAAGCACCCGATTGGTGCGGAAACTGGTTATGGCTGCCTGTAGAAGTTTTTCTGCCGGTAGAAAACTGTAGTGCGGAAAGAACCGGAAACTGCTGAAATGGTAGTTCAATTCGGTCGCCAGCTGCAGCGTGTCGCTGCTGATCTGGGCTTGTCCGAGAGTTTCTTCGACCTGTTTCAGGTAAATTTCGAGCAGCTGGTTGGTCTGGCACATGAAGCCGGGGCCGCTTGCTATTTCCGGGTAGACATCCCAGAACCAGGTGGTCGGAAAAGTGCCCATGTGGAAGTGCCACTGGCGGCCGCGCAGTCGCATTATAGTCGCCATGCCGATTTCGTCTGTCGACATTACCGATTCGCTGACAATTTCGGCAGGTGAGACTCTGGTTGCCGCCGCCGGGCTCATTCTATGGGGGGAATGCAGCTTTATCGTCATGCGGCTCAGGATATCCATGGCTTCGGCAACGCCATGAACCTGGCGGTCGTCGGTCGAAAAGATCGTCTGCCCGTCACCGTCTCTTACCTCGAGGCGTGCAAGGAATCTTGGCAGCGAGTGTTTTTTCAGGTAACGCCGGAACATTTCTTCTGATGGCGGCTCGTTCAGCAATGCCTGGCGAAGGTCACGTCCTAGTGCCTCTGACTGAGCGATGCGGATATTATACATTTTTTCGAGCGGCTCGACTGCAGAGATTGATTCGGCAATCACGCTGTTTTCGATAACTTCGTGACGGTCAGAAAGTGATGTTGCGCCGATCAGAATCGACAACAATACCGGAAAAACTG
>CAZFUG010000458.1:0-466 GCA_964522035.1 uncultured bacterium | reverse complement strand
TTAGGCGGTAGCGAATCGACAGTGAATCCAGCCATGCAGAAACCTGGGCACCAGGTTTCAGACCTGATACAGCAGTAAGGTAAAGTAAAACAGTTACAAGCAGCAGTATTTCTGAAAACAGCAGCATCCTGTCGGCCCATACCGGGCGACTGCGAGCTGCCAAAGCCAAAGGCATGACCCGGCACCAGAAGCTGCCGGTTTCGTCTTCCTGAAACAACCAGATGTGGTCGAAGGCTTCGGTATGGTTCTGTCCGTTGAGTTTGGCTTTGATATGAGCTGCAGCGGTCTGGTCTGAAGTGAGCCCGTCGGGTGGGAAATACATAGCTGCGGATGGAGCACCGGCACCGAAGATGCGGCGATCGGTTTTTACACGGGTGAAGCGCCCAAGAAAATCTGGAAAGCCGGTGGCGATAATAAAAACCCCGAGACCGTCAGACCAGTTGTTCCAGTAGTAGAACTGGTCTGC
>CAZFUG010000457.1:0-2706 GCA_964522035.1 uncultured bacterium | reverse complement strand
GGTAGAGCACGTTGTACTGGGGGTCCTGGTGGGCGCCGTTGATGCCTTCTTCAGCGAAGAGAACGGCAACTTCGGGGCCGGCAACGCCAGAAACATAAGAATGGAAATTGATCTTGCGACCGACTTCATCTTCGATGAGGTCGCAGGCTTTGCGCGAAGCTCTGATCTGCTTGCGGGTTATCGGAACGCCGCCGACGCCTTCGGGTGTGCCTTCGAGCAGCCCGTCGATATGGCTCTGACCGGTGGTTCTGATGACCATGATATGGTCGGCACCGTGCCAGGCGGCCATGCGCATGCGTCTGATGTCGTCTTCAAAACGCCCCGAAGCGATTTCGGTAGTGATAACCGGCATCGGCTGCGGGTCGATGTTGTTAAAATATTTGGCGGCAGGCAGCGGCACAGAATTAGCGAGCGGCTTGCTCATTTCTTTGAAATGAAACTTTTCGACCTTGTAACCGCCCTCGACCTTTTCACGCCAGGTCCAGCCCTTGCGCCGGGGGTGGTAATTTTCGAGATCGTTGAGAATTTCTTCCACGTCGATTTTCTTTTTGATATCGAGTTTATTCATGTTATTTCTTTCCTTGTCTTTCAGTGGTTAAAACAGGCCCTGCAGCGCGTTTTTATCTTCGTTTATGCGCTTTGCAGCTTCACGCAGGTCGACACCGAGTTTCTGAGAGAGCTTGAGCACTACATGCCCGGCGCCTTTGCCAAGCAGACCGGCTTCGTTGACGCGGCTGACGACGCCCTGAGAAGTGACGCTGTCGATGCCCATGCGCAGCAGAACCGAGCGTTCGATCGACATGGAAGTGTATTTGCGGCCATATTCAACCATTGGCTCTACCATCTGGTTGCAGAGTTCCCAGAAACGTTCCTTGAGCTGCTCATCGCTCATTTTTCTGAGCTGCTGGCGGCGTGCTTCAAATTTCTTGATTCTTTCTTCGCTCATACCTGTTTCCTTTCAGAAAATGCATAAAAAACTCCCCGATATGCTAGCCTGTAAACAGAAAATAATCAACTGCTTTACAACCATTCTGAATCACTCAGAGGGAAACGGCGTCTCGATGCCTTGAGCTTTTTCAATGCCGCCATCGATAACCCGTCTGGCTGCCATTCCATGACCGCTCAAATCTCTATCTGCAGCCAAAAGAATTTTGCTGTTTGAATATCAGCTTCACAGCAAAACTAAAAAACTGTAATATAAACAAACAATACCCCAATTTATTGAGAGGATATGATAATGCACAGAATTTTTGTAACTCTTGCGGTATTTGTGCTGCTTACGACTTCGCTGCATGCGGAATTATATATAAACAACTCATTCTGGCGGGTTGAAGATGCCCAGAACGGCCGAAATGGCGATTATCACCCGGTTCCCTGGACATTTTTGCCGAATGGCAAAGTTTACGCCGGTGATTTGTGGCATGGAACATGGTTTAAAAGGTCCAGCGATACGATCAGAGTTGTAATAATATTCCACCAGAATTCGCTGACCGATGCTTTTGATGTAAAATTTGACAGCCCGACAGATTTCACAGCCCGCAAGAATGGCCAGGATTATCGATATGGCAAAATAACAGACTCAAAAACCGCCCCGGAAGCCTGAATCATAATTCTCTGGTTTTTCCTGAACTACAGAACACAATGATTTCTGTGCGCGTAAATACAGAAAACTCTTACCGAAGGAACAAGCATGAATAAATATTGCCAGAGCTGCGGCATGCCAATGAAACAGGATCCACAGAATGGTGGAACGAATGCTGATGGCAGCAAAAACACTGAGTATTGCAGCTATTGCTACAAAGATGGAGCTTTCAGTTCTCCAGAAATCGACACCGCTCAGAAAATGCAGGAATTCTGCATTGGCAAGATGAAAGAGATGGGAATGCCCTGGCTCATCGCCTGGATTTTCACAAGAGGCATTCCCAAACTGAAGCGCTGGAAAAAGACCTGAATCGAAGCCCCCTGCAGTATGCTGTCTGCGGTTGCAGCAAAACTTTGTGGCCTATTTGCATGACCGGTGTTAAAATGTTGAATGATAAGTGTCAGAAAATATGGCACTGCATAACACGAAATATTGTGAATCGTGGGTTTAGAATGAAATCAGAGAGAGGCTTTTGCCATGAAACTTGGCAATGAATCAGTTCTGAAGGAAATTCTCGAACAGTCTCTTGCCGGCTACTGGGACTGGGATATTCCTTCTGGTAACGAATACCTCAGCCCTTCCTTTAAAAAAATGTTTGGTTACGAGGACCATGAAATCGAAAACCGGGCCGATGCCTGGCAGAAGCTCATTTTTGCAGAAGATCTGCCAATGGTGCTGGAAAATTTCAAACAGCATGTCGAAAGCCGGGGCGCCGTTCCTTATCGCTCAGAAGTCCGCTATCACCACAAAAACGGCTCAACTGTCTGGGTTATCTGCGCCGGTAAGGTTATTGAATGGGATGACAGAGGCAACCCGCTTAGAATGGTGGGCTGTCATATCGATATTACCGAACGCAAAAAGATGGAAGACTCATTGCTGGCCCGCGAACGCCGTTTCTCAGAGCTTTTAAGAAATTCATTCGACACCATCGTCATTCTTGACGGTGAAGGCATTCAACGCTATGTCAGCGATTCTGCCGAACGGGTGCACGGTTACACTACCTCTGAGCTTATTGATATCCCCGTAATCGAAACGATGATCCATCCAGATGACCAGCAAAAGGT
>CAZFUG010000456.1:503-2726 GCA_964522035.1 uncultured bacterium | reverse complement strand
GGGGGCAATCGAAGAAGCCGAGCGCCTCGTGGCCACCGACCCGAAAAAATTCTTCAGCCCGCAGCAGTTCAAAAACCCGGCCAACCCCGAGATTCATTATAAAACCACCGGCCCCGAAATCTTCAACGATACACAGGGCAAAGTCGATATCTTCGTGGCTGGCGTCGGCACCGGCGGCACCATCAGCGGTGTAAGTCGCTACCTCAAGCAGGGGAAAGGGCTGTCGCTGCATTCAGTTGCCGTCGAGCCGACTGCCTCTCCGGTGCTTACCGCCATTCGCGCCGGTGAAACCCCGAAACCCGGCCCGCACAAGATTCAGGGCATTGGTGCCGGCTTCAAGCCCGAAACTCTCGACCTGAGCCTGGTTGACGAAATCGCCCAGGTTACCAACGAAGAAGCGATAGAATTTGCCCGCCGTCTGCATCGCGAAGAAGGCATTACCTGCGGGATTTCGTGCGGTGCCGCGATGGCAGTGGCGGCCCGGCTGGCGCAGAAACCAGAAAACGCCGGAAAAAACATCGTCACCAAATTCCCCGATTCTGGAGAACGCTATATCAGCACGGATCTTTTCGAAGGCATCTGAAAAAGCAGAAGGAGTTTTAATGAAACAAATTGCCGTTCTTCTGGCTTTTCTCCTGATTCTGCCGGCCGTCGCCATAGCGCAGGCTGACGACCCATTTGCCGACCTGCAGTCGCTGACTGGAGAAGTTGCGAGTCTTAGCGTCGATAACGGTGGCTCCAGAGGCAGCTACTTTTTCAAAAATGAGATTTTGTCACAGTTTTCGTTTGATTCTGGTGCCGAAACAGGCCAGCGCCCTTATCACCGGCATTCTTACGGTTTCGAAATTCTTAAAAAGTTTGCGAATGAGGTTTCGACCACCAGCAGCTTCAACCTGCAGACCCGCCTGGTTTTCAGAAAGAATTTCACGCCTGTCATCAACGACATGGAAGGCGAGATGAGAAATCAGGTGTTTTTCGAATATCACAACTTTTATGTCGACCTCTATAATGCCCTCGATACCTGGATGCCTGCAGAACAGCGGGCCCGCAACCTCGGCCGCTTCAACTTCCGCTTCGGGCGGTTTTATCTGCCCTTCGGCCTTAATCTTCAGACCGATACTCACGCCACCATTCTGCAGTTGTCGAACGATCGCAACTTCGGCTTCGAGCGTGACTGGTATGCCGGCTTCTGGGGTGCTGTGAACCGTAACCTGAACTATGATCTCTACTATATGCTCGGTTCAGGCTATGATCTGATCGACAAGGGCCAGAAAGGTCTTGTCGGTGCCAGATTGAGCCTTGCCAACCGTTACCTCTATGACCATGGCATTGAAGGCGGATTGTCATTGATTGCCGGCGAGCGCATCTCGAAACACTCGGTAATGCGCAGTCACAACGTCATGATGCAGGCCGATCGCGGCAAACTCGTCGATACACAGCGACTTGGTCTTGACGGGCGCTATGGCTTCGCAGTTCCCGGTGGGCGCCTGTCGCTGACGAGCGAATTGAGTGGCGGCCGTGATGAAACCGACGATGTTTTTACTCAGCTTTACCAGGTTGATTTTCTGCGCCGCGACCGGCGCTTCGGCTGGGCAACCCAGTATCGCCGTTTCTGGCAGGAAATCGGCCACCATGAAACCGATGAATCGCTCATCGGTGAACTGACCTGGTATATGAAAAATGACATCGGCAGCGCCAATCTCGAGTGGGTAAAGCTGAACGTTGAACAGAAGCTGGCCGTTCAGGGTGGTGGTGCCAAAGACACCATAACCAGCCTGCAATACTACCGCTACTGGTAATGCAGGGGCAAAACAGCAAGGAGTCTGCTATGAAATACATGTTTCTGATAATAATACTGGCAAGCCTGATTGTGCCGGTGACAGTATGGGGCGCGATCGGCTGCACGCTTAACAATCCGGCCCAGGATTTGAAGTTTCTTTACCCCGAAGTTACCTCATTCAAAGAGGAAGTGCGTGAATTCAGACAGTTTCCTGAAGGGCAGAAACTCTACGATGAACTCAAGCTGCGGCTTGGCAGTGATCTCGACCCGGTTTATGAGGCCTTCGATACGCCTTACACCGTTTATACGGTATTCAAGGGCAGCGATCTGATCGGCATCGTGCATGGCGTCAACGTTCCGGGGCGGGGTGGGGTGATTCAGGTGTTTCTCGCCACCGACCCGAAAAGCGGCGAAATTGTGAATTTCTTTTTTCAGCGTCTCGA
>CAZFUG010000456.1:0-493 GCA_964522035.1 uncultured bacterium | reverse complement strand
AGGCGCTCAAGAACAAGGATTTCCGCCGCCGCTTCAATGGCCTGACTCTGGCCGATTTCTACAAGCACGACTATTTTGCCGCGACCGAACCCGAAAACAAGGGCGACCGGGTGCGCGAAATTCTTGCCAGCGTCGGCGAAGGCCGCCAGGGACCTGATTTCGCCTCTTCACTGCGCGGTGTTCGCAAAAACCTGATCCTTCTCGACATGTTCATTTATAACCGGCGGTTCGAACCGTTCTTTCAGAGAACCGCAGAACTGCTCAAAAACAAAGGAAAACAGCCATGAAAAAGATTTTTATATTCTCAATTCTTCTCTTAGCCGGCATCGGTTTCTGGCTGATGCAGTCGGCAAAGACTCCGAGTCATTTTGGTGCCGCCTTTGCAGCAGAAACGCCCCTGGTCAGCATGCAGCAGGCTTACGGTGAAACCGAAAAATTCATGAACGCGCCGGTGGTGATGCAGGGCAAAATCACCAGACAGTGCCCAAGCTCT
>CAZFUG010000455.1:321-2728 GCA_964522035.1 uncultured bacterium | reverse complement strand
ATTTCGACGTGGTAATCGCGGTAATAATTCAAGGCTTCGATAGCCGTCTTGCTGATCATCTGCCCGGGCACCAGCAGCGGAATACCCGGAGGGTATGGGGTTACCATGCAGGCCGAAACCCTGTCGATGGCGTCGCGCAAAGGAATAGATTCGCCATCGGAATAAAAGGCGAACCGAGGCATGAACTTCATCGGCGACAGATCGAGAAAGAAATCATTGCGGGCGGCGTATTTCTGCGGTTTGCGCGTCCCGCTCATTTTTTCGATATTTTCAAGCGCCAGAAACAGTCGATTCAGCTTACTGTGAGTGGCACCTATTGTTATCAGCACCGTCAGCGTATTGAATGTCGTTTTTTCAATCTGAATATTGTGCTTTTCTAGCAGATAATGCTCGACTTCCTTGCTTGAAAAACCGGTTCCAGATACATCGATCGTCAGCTTGGTCGGGTCGAGCTTGATGCCGTCTTTCTTTACCTCGTCTGAAAGCAGGTCTTCAAGGTCGAGAACCCTGAATTTACTTAGTGTGTTGATGCTCTTCTTGAGCATATCTGAAAGCTCGATGCACCGGGAAAGCAGCGAATAGCCTTCCATGACCATCTGCTTACGCGCCACGTCGAGCGACGCAATCATCGGGTACTGCGGCGAGGTGCTGGTGTGCATGTTGAAGTTTTCCATGAAAAAGTCTTCGATATCTTCAAATTCGGGGTCGTTGACATGAATCATCGAAGCCTGACTGAAGGCACTCATGGTCTTGTGGGTCGACTGTGTTGCGTAATCGGCGCCCGCTTCCATGGCGCAGGGAAAGAAATGCGGGTGAAAGCGTGCATAGCCATACCAGGCCTCGTCGACAATTACCTTGACATTGCGTTTGTGCGCCTCTTTGACGATATCGGCAATATCGTAGACCAGACCATCGTAGGTGCAGTTGGTCAGAATCATCACCTTGAGCTTTTTGCCCATTGCGATCGCTTTGTCCATGGTTGAAATAATGCGCTTTTTGGGAACCGGGCCAAAGATGCCGTAGCGGTTATTCACTGATGGTGAGAGATAGACCGGCTCTGCGCCAGCGAGAATTGTGCCGTAATGCACCGATTTGTGACAGTTTCGGTCGAGCAGAATCGCATCGCCAGGCTTCAGAAGCGTTTGCAGCAGAATTTTATTGGCGGTGCTGGTTCCATTGGTCGAGAAAAATGTGTAGCGTGAACTGTAAGCCCGTGCCGCCAGTTCGTGGGCTTCTTTGATGACGCCATTCGGGTGCAGCAGCGAATCAAGCATCGGCACCGACACAGAAACGTCTGACCGAAAGAGGTTTGCCCCAAAGAACTCGTAAAAATCACGAGTCCAGATCGAGTTTTTAACTGAATAGCCGGAAGCATGGCCGGGAGTATGCCATGAATCTTTGGATTTGCGCGAATATTCAAGCAGGGCATCGAAGAACGGTGCCCGATTCTTGCTGTTGATGACTTCGGAGCGCAGTTTGCGAACTATGTCGTCGTAATCGTGGTCACCCTTGTAAAAATAGCCGCTCAGGTCGCCGCCGGTATTGAAATAGGGCAGATCGGCCGCTTTGGTGAAAAGAAAAATCGTGACTTCGAAGCGGATAACCTTGAATTCTTCGAACAGCTCGGCACCCTTGAGTGTTACCTTGCTGCCGAGGGTTGTATCCTCGTTACTGACAGGAACTTCCCATTCGGTGAGAATGACGTGAATCAGGCCGTCTTCGCGCAGCATCCTGCATGCCTCTTCGACGTTTTTGGCCGTGACAACATTGATCCCGCGGGACGACAGTTCGCGGCTCTCGATTTCAATCGTTTTTACATCGGGGTTTAACAGCAGCACTCGATATTTCATGCATGGTTCCTGTGGTGTATCGTTAAAGACCTGCGCTTCGCAGCCGGGCCGAATTCTATCACGCTTTTAGCTGCGTGCATAGGGGGGTTTTAGAGTTTCCAGTGTACCCAGAATCCTCGGCCGGGTGCCTGGAAAACCCGGGCCTGACCACCAGCCTGTCTGGCAATTTCTGCCAGCCTCTCAGGATCAAGACGTGGAACGCCGCTTTTGCAGCCGGATTTTGTTTTGCGAACTTCGTCGATTATCTGCTGAGGAGTGCTTATGCCGTAGCCTCCACCAATCAGGGCCTGACCGCCAGGCTTCAGACAACGGCTTATGCCTGTAAAAGCAGTATGTAGATCAGCCCAGAAAAATACCGAGCCGCGGCTGAAAACTGCTTCAAACGATGCCGCCGCAAAAGGCAGACTGCAGGCGTCAGCCTGAACCAGAAGAGCTTTCGGCGCCCTGTTTGTTTCTGCGACCCTCTGCAGCATCGAATAAGAGGCGTCAACTCCTGTCAGAAGGGCAGGGGAGGCTGCAGAAAACTGCTGCAGCATAAAACCAGGGCCACAGCCAAT
>CAZFUG010000455.1:0-311 GCA_964522035.1 uncultured bacterium | reverse complement strand
GATAAAATCACGCAGCAGCCATGGGTAAATATTCTGCAGGCTTTCTTCTGCATGTTTTTCGAAATGGCCGGCGCTCTCATTTTTCCAGTCTATCTGATTCATGCAGTCATGATACCTCTGTTGCCTTAACCATGCAAATTTGTCTGATTCACAGAGTGATCGCAAAACTTCTTTATATCTGTAATTCCAATTCGTTTGCGCGGTTTGATTGCAAAATAGCTTGATACTACTCTGCGTGCATGGTAAGGTATTAGCAAATCACAAAAGGGCGTTCTTAATGGTAGAAACACCAGGCCTTCTCAATTTAAAAG
>CAZFUG010000454.1:0-2788 GCA_964522035.1 uncultured bacterium | reverse complement strand
AAAGCAAACGGGCGGCGGCGAAAAATTCAATGGGTATCTGATGGCACTGGGAAGCGCAGCAGTGCTTTCTCTGACGGCAATCATCATCAGGCACCTCACTTTGGCATATGGGGTTCCGGCACTGGTTCTGGCATTCTGGCGCGATGTTTTTTCGGTCGCGACGCTTCTGCCGGTTCTTGCATGGTTTCGCCCGGATCTGTTGAGGGTTTCGCGGCGGGAGTTGCGCTATCTGTTTTTTTACGGACTGCTTCTGTCGATTTTCAATGCATTCTGGACCATTTCGGTGGCGATGAACGGGGCGGCGGTTGCAACGGTGCTGGTTTACTGTTCAACCGGTTTCAGTGCTCTGATCGGCTGGTGGTTTTTAAGGGAAAAGTTCAGCGCGGCCAGAGTTTTTGCGGTTGTTTTCTGCCTGGCCGGCTGCGTGCTGGTTTCCGGGGCCACCGATGCGGGCACCTGGAACACGAACATGCTGGGCATTTTCACCGGGGCTTTTTCCGGGTTGAGTTATGCGATCTACGGAATGGTCGGCAGTTCTATCGCCCGGCGCGGTATTAATGCGTGGGTTGCGGTTCTTTACAGTTTCGCCTTTGCTTCGGTATTTCTGCTGTTGTTCAATCTGGTTCCTGGCGGACTGATACCGGGCTCGGCGGCTACGCCTGCCGACATTTTCTGGCTGGGAAAGGCGTTCAGCGGCTGGGGCTGGCTTTTTCTGCTGGCCGCCGGCCCGACAGTTCTTGGTTTTGGTCTCTGCAACATGAGTCTTTCTTATCTGCCCTTCAGCATCGTCAACCTCATAGTGACTCTTGAGCCGGTTTTTACGGCGATCATTGCCTATGTTCTGCTGAACGAGCGTTTCAACAGCCAGCAGTCATTGGGCAGCCTGACAATTCTGGCGGGCGTTCTGCTGCTTCGTTTTCACGAAAAGAATGACGGCACGGCGGCCGGTCAGGCCTGAAAACTCTCGGCAGCCCTCATTCCCTGCTGCCAGCAGAATTACTCAGAATCATTTTGAGATGAGTGACGCCATTTTCCCAGGTTGCAAAGTCTTCGCTTTCCTGCCAAAGTTCGAGGATTTCCGAAGGTTCGTTCATCAGGCGTTCAATTGCAGCTGCAGCTTTTTTGGCAAGCTGAGGGGAAGCCTGGTTCTGGTTCTTTTTCACCCACGCTTCGACGTTTTCCGGGCAGCCGCCTGGCTCTGTCGAAAATCCAAGCAGGTGAGCCACTACTTCGGCGGCGGCTAGAGCTTCTTCCGCGTCATGTGTCTCGATGTATGCGGAGCCGGCATTCAGAATTTTTTCCACAGCTTTTTCGATGAGTGAAAAATCATTTGATTCCGCGAGAGAAAATGCCCAGTCACAGGCGGTGTCATTGTCAAAGCTGCCAGTTCCCCATGTTCCCATTTTAGTCTCCGGTTTTGAAATAGGTTTTGAGTTCAATATAAGTCAGCAGACTATTAATTACGAAAAGAAGCACAATCAGCTGCATGGCATACATGCAGAGCGCCAAAAATGCAGACCTGCCTGGATTTTTGCGGTTCAGAGATCATCAACCGGGCTTTTGATCTTAACGCCAGGTCGGTTAAGAACATGTGTATAGATCATGGTTGTAGAGACATCAGAGTGCCCGAGCAGTTCTTGAACGGTTCTGATGTCATAACCGGCTTCAAGCAGGTGGGTCGCAAAGGAATGGCGCAGGGAATGAACACTGACCCCGGATGGCAGTCCGACTACCTCAACCGCCTTTTTCACGGCTTTCTGAAATGAATTTTCATGAATATGGTGGCGGCGCACCTTATTGGAACGCGGGTCAACTGACAGGCGGTCTGATGGAAAAACATACTGCCATGGCCATTCACTGCAGGCGGAAGGGTATTTGCGATCGAGAGCGTCAGGCATCGAGACTTCTCCGAAGCCATTTTCGAGGTCCTGCTGATGGAATTTTCTGGTGGTTTCGAGTTGTTCCTGCAGTGCTTTTTTATATTTTGCCGGCAGCGGAACGATGCGGTCTTTCGCCCCCTTGCCTTCGCGCACGGTAATTGCGTTTCCTGAAAAATCGATATCTTTGACCCGCAGGCGCAGGCATTCCATGAGGCGCATCCCGGTTCCGTCGAGACGCGAAAGCAGGGCTTTAACTTCTTCTTTGCTCAGGACAGTCGGGATTCGCTGCGGCCTTTTAGCTCTGGCAAAACCAAGCTGGCCGGAAATATCGATTCCCAGGACATTGTTGAAGAAAAAAGCGAGGGCGTTGAGGGCCTGGTTCTGGGTGCTGGCGGCGACATGGCGTTCGAGTGCGAGAAATTCAAGGAATTCCGAGATTTTGTGGGCATTGAGTTTGTTCTGGTCTGCGGTCTTATTGAAATACATGAATCTGCTGACCCAGTCGAGGTAGGCTTTTTCAGTGCGAACCGAATAATGCATGGTGCGAATGGCGTTTTTAAGCCGTTCGAGCAGTTCAAAGCGCATTTTTTCGAACTCTTCAGGATTTGTTCGTTGTTCTTCGGGTCTGGTCTTCTTCGGTTGTTCTATTTTTGTTCCGGGCGGCCAGTGTTTTGCCCAGTCGCAAGGCATTATTTCGGTAAAAAACATCAGAAGCGATTCATTTGCCTGTTTAATCTGGAACGGTTGCAGATACGGGCTGGAATTAAGGTAATCGAGGTGTCTTTTCACGTCTTCCGGGCTGGTATCTTTAAGTTGTTTTCCGAGGTTGTCGGCAAAGTTTTTGACCCATTTGATCATGAACGGGATGTGGTGCTGTGGAATTCTTCTTTCTTCGAGGCGCTTGATCA
>CAZFUG010000453.1:0-2793 GCA_964522035.1 uncultured bacterium | reverse complement strand
CAGAACACAAAATGGTGCCAGATTGATGATAATTGACGGCGATTTTCTGAAATATAATCAGGATACCCGGCAATCGAGATTGTCGAAGATTTCAAAAATTTTAAATGGCTATCTGGTAATTTCTGTTCTGATTTTTGTTCCAATATTTTGCAATGACAGTGACGTTTTATGTGGCAATGCGATGGTTGCCCCGTTTGAACTCTTTTTCAACCTCTGTTTTCCTGTGGGATTCATTGCTTTTCTCTGGGGCACAAAGCTGGCGTTGAATCTTAAAGAATGGCTCAAGCTGGCATTTAATTCCGCCAAATTCGCTTTTCCACTTGCCGCTGCCATAGCATATTACCAGCTTCTGCAAATGATGAACCTGGAAGTTCCGCTGTCTTCAATCTGGTGGCTCGGCTTTCTCTGATAGAGCGTTAAAAACGCCTTACAAGTGCGACAAGACGTAAACAGGCCGCCAGTCATACCTGCTGTTAAACTTAAATTTGCAGCAGTTTTTGTAGCAAAAATAAAAAACCGCCGGTGGAGCCTTTTGGTGCGGGCGAGGCTGGAGACAGTATGGCTCAGCTTTCGATTACAAGAGTGTTTGAAAGGCTGTCATGAAAGAATTTCTTTTCACGAACGAGCAGGCTGACAATAGAGACGAGAAAAATCAGGTCAACCGCTGTCAGGATAAAACCGATTTCGTGGGGGTACAGCATGCCTGTGCCGCCGTAACCCCATGACCACATGCCACCGGCAAAAGGCACGGAAAAAACAGCCAGAACTTCCAGAAATCTTACGATATGGCGAACAACGACCCTTTTTATTGTCATGGGCTGCTTTTCACACGAAACCAATCTCAGGCCGAGCAGTTTTTTGCCCGGACTGCCGATTTTCAGGCCTTTTTCCATCAGCAGATAATACAGGCCGGACAGAAGAAACAATGCCGCCGGATAAACCAGAGCCGGGTGGATGAAAACACCGCTTCTGCCCAGATATTCTGACACACCGGCAAAGGAAAGCAATAACATCAGCCAGCCAAGAATATATGCGCAAGCCGGAACAAAAAAGCCCATGGCAGCCAGATCCACTAACATCGCGAGCCTCTTTTTATCAGGCCAGCCGGTTTGGGGTTGGCCAATACCCCGCATCTCGAACAGAAATTTTCCGATTTTTGCAATATAGAACCGCAATTTCTGCAGGTTACGGCAAAAAACTGCTGAGCAACTTTAACTTCTTCGCCGCACCTCGAACAGAAATTCGCAGCGGCACTCAGGCGAAGCCCGCAGGAAACACACTGGCTTTCTTTTGCCGACCGGGCAACAGCAGCTTCGCCGGCATCTTTTTCCGGGGCAACAGAGATTTTCTGGGCAGCGACAACATCAGTCTCTGGTTTTGCCGCATCAAGAAAGGCAAAACAGAATTTGCCGGGGTATTGCTTTTCAAGGTTCTCAGAGCAGCATCTGACAAGCATTTTCAGCTGCACATCCGCATGTTCAGACTCCCACAGCTGCTTCAGAAACTTACAGATTTCTTCGGCGTCAGTCTCGTTGTAAACGGCAGACGAGGCTTCTCTCAGCCAGGCTTTCTGCAATTCCAGTTCCATCTCGGATTCATGCGGACGACTTGAATTCATTGCATCCTCTTTATTTTCATGCAAGGCCTAACAAAGAAATTATAGAAAGGTTTTAAAGCCGATCAACAGTTTTTCTGCAGACTCATTTCAGAGTCGGGGAAGCGGCCTCCCATGCCTGCAGCAGCTGCGCTTCCCGGGCTGCGGTCATGCCTGCTTTAAGCGTGTTTTTCTTTTCGGCGACAAGCCAGCTGCAGATGTCGCGGACAGTTTCTTCGAGCGACCGGGTCTTGAGACCGTCAGCGACAGCTTTGCGGTTCGAAGTCAGCATGAAGTTGCCCGACTGGCCGGGCGACCAGAAAGGCAGATCACCCCAGGGTTCAACCCCGTTCTTCAGCAGGAAATCTTCAGAAACCATGGTTTTTATGGCTTTTGAACCGGTCACCCGGTAACAGGCTTCAAGCAGTTCGGCAAAGCAGTATGCGCCCGGCGAATTTACCAGGTTATAAGGCCCGGTACAGCGTTTTTCAATTGCATCGGCGATAAAAACGGCCAGGTCGCGGGCATCGATAAACTGCAGAGGGGCGCGCGGGCAGTCAGGAACGAGAACCCTTTCCCCATGCAGAATTTTATGCGGCCAGTAAGTGAAGCGATCGGTCGGGTCATGCGGGCCAACGATCAGGCCGGGTCTGATGATCAGCGGCGTGGCGCTCAGTTCGGCAGCGGCCTTCTCGCAGAGCACCTTGAAGCCGCCGTAGGTCTCCCCGGTAATCTGTTCCGGGGTATCTTCCGAAATGACTGCCAGCGCATCATTCTCGCAGAGGTTCGCGACCTCCTGGTTATGATAGGCGCTGATGCTCGAAATCAGAACGTAATGCGCCGCGGAACGCAGAACGCCGGCCAGCATCCGCACCTGGCGCGGGAAATAGGCGCAGGTATCGATGACGGCATCCCACTGCTGGCCCGCCGCGAGGTCGATGCGACTCTGCTCATTTCTATCACCGGTAATGGTCTTCAGCTGCGGAAAAATGTTGTTGTTGCCGCGGTTCAGCATGGTCATGTCGTGCCTGCGACCGATCAGTTCTTCAACCAGATGCCTGCCGACAAACCTGGTTCCGCCAATTATCAATATCCTCTTAAGTTCCTCCGTCTGCTCTCAGGGATCAGCTGCCAGCGGAAACACAGGCTGCGGGCAACGGCCAGCTGCAAATCTTTCAGAAAGCCAAAATTCAGGGTTC
>CAZFUG010000452.1:0-2812 GCA_964522035.1 uncultured bacterium | reverse complement strand
CACTGACTGCTGCAGGATAGGTGCGCAGATCCTTGAGGGCCTCACATTCCTTGAAGCCACGGCGGTTGTAACGTTCGATCTGTGCCGGGGTCATGATGACAGCGTCAGGGCTGGTGATGCCGTTGAGCCAGAATGAGGCGTAGAGCATTTCTTCGCTGACACCGGGAATGTTGAGTTCAAACTGCACGAAATGCTTTTCATCGTTCTGTCGGCATGCAGAAGTTGCTGCAGAAAAACAGCAGCCGACGATTGCCAGGGCCGGAACACATAGTTTCAACAGGGTTTTAAGCGTTTTCATCGAATTTGCTCCGTTGCTCAGATCATTGACAGGATTTTGCCGACCAGCAGCCCGCCGCCGGTGCCGATAATGTAGCCGACCATCGACATCAAAACACCGACCGGCACGAGCACTTCGCTGTAAGCCGCGGCAAGAATCGGTGCTGAGGCAACGCCGCCGATGTTGGCCAGACTGGCGACGCCGCAGGTGAACAGGTCGAGTTTGAAGATTCTGGCGATCAGTGCCAGAAGAACGGCGTGGATAACCAGAATGAGAAAACCGCAGAAAATGTAGAAGGGCGCCTGCGATAATTCGGCAAAGTTGGCGCGCGAGCCGATCAGGGCTACGATCATATAGAGCATCAGACTGCCGAGCATCGAGATGCCGGAAACCTTGCCGAGCGGGGTGAGGGCCGCGATGATACCGGCGGCAGTGGCTATAATAACCACCCAGCTGTAGGTCGAGACAAATGAAGAGGTCGGCAGCATCGGCGCCACATACTGCGAAACGGCGGCGACCATGAAACTGGTTCCGAGCAGGAGTATGAGATCGTGAAAGGTGGTTGGCAGCGGCTGATCGGTTTTTTCGCTCATCAGGCTGGCGCCGACCGCGTCGATCTGGCTGGTGTCGGCTTTGGTCCAGTTGTTGAAGTGGCGGGCATAAGGTACTGCCATCAGCAGCAGCATGACCCAGACCGCGTAGTTGACCGAGTCCATGATCAGGGTGTAACCCATCTGAGAGTCTGCGACTCCCAGTGCCAGCTGAATTGCGGCCATGTTGCCGGTTCCGCCCATCCATGAACCGCACAGAGCTGCGAAAGTTTTCCAGGTGTGCGGCTCAAAGTGGCCCTTGAAAAGAAAATAGACGACGATGAAGCCGATGGCGATCGTTAAAGAGGCTGAGAAAAAGCCAAGCAGCATGCGCGGCCCGAGTTTGACTATTTTCTTCAGGTCGCAGTGCAGCAGCATCAGAAAAATCATTGCCGGCAAAATATTGTTTTTGAGCTGATTGTAGTAAAAGTTGATTTCTTCAGTCTGTTTCCAGAAGCCGAGGGTCGACAGTGTCATCACGAGAAAATACAGCACGACGATGCCGGGCACGTATTCGAAAAAAGTGCGAAATTTCTTGTCGAGCTGCACTATGACCGCTGCAATGAACAGCAGTGCCGCAACGAATGCAAAGCCACTTTCAATCATTCGGGTTTCTCCCTGTTTAGCCTCTACCGCCCGGGTGTTTCTATGCTATGAATGGCGGCCGGTGTGTACGAACCCTTGAATTATACCGTTAAACCGCCATTAAGCAAACTTTTTTGCCACACCATCGCAGGCGATGGTTTGATTATCTTAAACTGCCTGTTTCAGGCAGTTCTGGCGATTACTGCAGAATGCGTTTTTCTTGTCAGGAATCGTTGTTGCGCGAAGGTCAGAATGACGGCAATGGCGGCAATATTTACATGCCATAATGCATTATGGGACAGAAGAAAAGCTTGTCAGCGCGTTTGCTGCTGCAGGGCTGCACAGGTGCCCTGGTCGAGAATGGTCGGGAAATATATCTGCGCGAAGCCGGGCATGTCGATCTGTTTTTCTTTTCCGGTTGTCAGGTCGCGAATGATCGTTTCGAAGCGGCCATCTCTGAGAGAACGATAAATGAGGGTGCTGCAGTCGGCACTTGTCGACGGCTGCCAGTCGTACATGCGGCCATTGGTGATGTTTTCGTATTCCCAGTGGCCGCCGGCGTCTTTGAAAAGCTCGAAAATGCTGCCATTCTGACCGACTCTTCTGACGAAAAACATGCGGCCGGTCGTGGTATTGACGTGACTCTGCCAGTTCTGGCCGCCCCTGCCGATTGTCTGTTCATTGCCCCTGCTGAGTTCGCGGTGGTTGATGGTAAAACCTTCGGCGGTAACGCGCGACAGCATTATCAGGTCAGGGTTCAGCCAGGCCAGCTGGCCGCCGGCCAGGCCTTCAAATTCGAATGGCTCGAAGCCGCCGTCAGGGTAATTGACAATGCCGGTCTGAACGAAACCGTTGCTGAGAGCCCTGACACAGAGAATGCGATCGTCGAATGGCGACGGTACCGGCCAGCCGAGACTGCCGAACGGGTCGGTCAGTTCCCAGACGGTTTTGCCCTGACTGTTGAGTGCCACCAGACCATAATTGCCGTTCTGCTGTTCTCTCGATGCGAGAATAAGCCCTTGGCGCTGCCACCAGCAGGCGTTGCCTTCTTTCTGGGGACTATTCGAAAGGTTGACGGCTCTGCCGCCGTTCGCTTCGGGCAGCCACAGATAGATATCTGACGACTCATTGACGACACCGACAAAGAGAAGGCCGGCGGGTATTTCCTGGGCCGAAACGGTTATGGCAGTTATCAGCATGGCTGCGAGCAGCATTAATTTTTTCACGGGGTACCTCATTCGATAAAGCTTACAAAACGATATTATCACAAAACCGGCCGCCGCGAAACGCTGCCGGGGCGCTGGTTCAGGGCAAACGCAAACTATTGACTGATTCAGAGCGAACTCACGGTTGTACTTTG
>CAZFUG010000451.1:0-2823 GCA_964522035.1 uncultured bacterium | reverse complement strand
GCGCATTGGCAACCGGGCCAACTGGTCAGTGGCTTTGCCCGCGGATTACGTGCTGCAGTTCAAGTTCACGCTCGGCGACTGGGGCCATGTGGAAGCGGCCGTCGATGGCTCGGAAATCGAAAACCGGGTTCTGCAGGTGCCGCGTGGCCAGACAACACTGCGGGTGGCGGTATCCGGTTTCAAGTCCGGGGCGCCAAAGGATCAGTATTCATCCACGATTGTCGGTGACGTGCGCGTTCACAAGGATTTCCCTGCCCGCAACCTCGCAGCCAGAAACCTGTGGGTGTATCTGCCGCCGGGATACGATCAGGAATCGGCGCGGCGCTACCCGGTTATCTACATGCACGATGGCAACAACTGCTTCGATGCGGCAACCTCTTTCAATGGCCAGGAATGGAAGGTTGATGAAACCTTCGAAGAGGGCATCGCCAGCGGCACGCTTCCGGCAGCGATCGTGGTCGGTATTGCCAACACCGCCGCCCGCGTCGATGAATACACGATGGTCAAGGCCCTGCGCGGCGACCGCCGAACCCGCACCGGCGGCAAGGCCGATCTCTATGCCTCTTTTCTGATCGATGAAGTGAAGCCCTTTATCGATTCGACCTACCGCACGCTTGTCGATGCCTCGCACACGGCCGTTATCGGCTCATCGCACGGCGGGCTCGTTTCCCTTTATCTCGGCATTCGGCACCCTGAGATTTTCGGTGCCGTCGGTGCCGTTTCGCCGTCATTGTCATGGGGCAATCACTGGCTGACCAACTACGCTGGTCGTATTCATGATCTGCCAAAGAACCTGCGGATCTGGATCGACATGGGAACGGGGGAAGATGCCGCAGATCGTAACGGCAACGGGGTTTCTGATCTGATCGACGATGTGCAGGAAATGCGTGATCTGCTTCTGTCGCGTGGATACGATTCTGCCAGTGTCGAACTGATGCTCGACGAGGGCGCGGTGCACAACGAAGCCGCTTGGGCCAGGCGTCTGCCGAAGATTCTCGAATTTATCTGCCGGCCCTGGGTCGAAAAGAACATCGGTTCAGAAAGAACGGGTCAATAAAAGTTCTCTCTCATAGCCAGTCTTAAGACGAGCAGAATAATCGCCAGGCCCATAATTACCGGGCCGATGTAGATATGTTTTTCAGGAATGGCGTTGCCGCCTGGATTTTTGAGCCGGTGCCGGTTGAGCAGCTGGCGATTGTACCGGGCATCGAAAATACCGGGAAATACAAAAAACAGGCCCCAGCCGATCAGCGCTGCATGGCGGCTTTGAGATTTTCGCGGGCCTGATTCAGCTCCTGCTCGGCAGCCCTGGCAGCAGCCTGATCCTGAGTTTCGGTGGCGGCTACATATTTTTTGTAGGCGGCATCGACGGCGATCTGCAGGTCGGCGAGTCCGGCTGCGGCATTATCGCACCGGGCGGCCTGTTCGGCACATTCGTTGATGGCTGCTGCATAAGCGGCGTCAGTGACCGGAGTAACATCCGTGCTGGCCGTTATCTGAGCGCGGGCAGCGTCGATTTCGCGCACTTTCACCTGATACTGTGCCTCGAGCTTTTCGTATTTTTCTTTGTCGGAGTTGGTGAAATAGAGCCAGAACTTCCACCAGGGGCGGTTCTGATAATCTGTCTTGGCCTTGTCGCGCTGCGCTTTGAGCGCTTCGGCTTCGATCTCGAGATAGGCGAGTTTCTGGGCCTGGTCTTCCGGATAGCCGCTGGTAGCCTTGCCGGCCAATACGATCGCCTGCTTGAAGCTGAGATCTTTGTTGAGCAGATTGACGCCGAAGTTGACGAAAGCCTTGTTTCTGGCGGCTTCAACTTTGCCGATGGCGAAACCCTGAAGAGAATCGCGTAGCGCCGCCGATTTAGTCAGCTTGAGGGCGCCGCGTTCGAGCGCCTGCATACTCTTTGCCAACAGCGAATTGTTGAGGTAATCCTTGATTTTAAAACCTTTGTCGGTCGTTTTGAAGTTGCTGAGATCTTCACTGGCTTTTGCCCGTTCAGCAATTCGGCTAACGGCCTTTTCGGCGCCGTTCCCATCAGTGGTGCCGACATCGAGGTCAGAATATTCTTCTTTCATCTGGCTGATCTTGGCCGGGTCGGAAGTCGAAAGATGATGGGCAAGGCTGAGTTCGGTCAGAACCAGAGCGCGGTGATTGAGCAGTTCTTTCTTGAGTGCGTCACGGTCATTTGCCAGTTCCTTGCCGGTCATGCGACTGTATTCTTTTCTTACTTCGATCATGGTATCGACATCGATAAAGTTGAGGCATTGCTTCTTAAGAGCATCTTTATTGCGGTTATACATGATCATATCGATGATCAGTTCGTTGGTGGTATGCTTTGGCATCCCGGTCTGAATGTCGGGAAACATGATCTTCGCTTCAGAATAACCCGTTTTGCCGTGTGCCGCCGAGTCGCCGGCCATGTGACTGCGCATACCGGCCGCGCGGGCAAGCAGAATCTCGCGATCAGGGCTCTTTTTGCGCTGGGCTACGGCTTCCATGGCCTTGGCGAAGTCTTCACTGTGGTAAGCGCCATAGTCTTCGCTGTAGCCATCGTCGAGACCGGTGTCGGGCTCAGTTGAGCCTGCCAGGTAAGCTCCCAGCAGGTCATCGCTCACCGGGAAGCCGCTTTTGTCGCCGGCCTCATAAGACAGTGAAATATGACTGACCGGCCCCCAGGCCATCGCCGGAGTCGCCGCAGCCGCTAATAGAACGACCAGCAAAGCCCGCATTGCATGTCGTTTGTTCATTTTTTACCTCATTGTACAAAACGTATCTGTTAATCATACTCCTGTACAAAATTTACGCAATGGGCCAATTAGCTTT
>CAZFUG010000450.1:0-2843 GCA_964522035.1 uncultured bacterium | reverse complement strand
GCTGGCTGGCCGAAGATTTCGAATGTTTCTGGCCGCAGTCAGCAGAGCTGATCTGCGGGCGCAGCAATTTTGCCGCGATCAACAGTGCTTACCCCGCCAACGGTCGCTGGGTATTCGAAACCGATTCGCTGGTCGCCGATGGCAACCAGGTTGTGACCAGCGTCAGAGTCACCGATGGGGTTGTGAAAGCCAGAGCAATAACTTTTCACACCGTCGAAAATGGCCTGATCAGTCGCCAGACAGAATACTGGCCCGACCCGTTCGAAGCCCCCGCCTGGCGCCGGCAGTGGGTAAAACTCACGGCTTTAGAGCCCTGAAAAAAACCGAGCCGAGAGACCCAAACTACTGTATTAACCTGGCCTATAATAATCCAGAACATACATAACAAAAGCAACATTGTTTACAAATGTTACGTTTTTGCATATATTTATTTTAGAGGTAATTTAAAAATGAAATCTGAAGCGAAAACAAGTATGGTCCGGGTGAGCGAACATACACACAGGCTGTTGAAAGGCCTGGCAGGTCTGAACGGCTTAACCATATCCGAAATGCTTGAAAAAATGGTTTCGTTCTGGACAGGCCATAATGAGAATACTGAAGAATGTAAGCTTTGCCGCCAGTATGGTTATGAGCCAAACGAACTGACACGGAGGGTTATTGAGAATGCCGACCGCGGCATCGATCTTTCTGAACCGGTTTCTTCTGAGGAATTCTTCAAAAAGTTCGATAAGAACTATGGCAACAAATGAGCCTGAATCCGCAAGAAGCAAATCAGTTTAAAAAAGATATGCGGCGTGTTATGTCCCAGGGCAAGGCTTTCGAGAAAATCAGAGCTGCCCTTGTGGCACTAATAAACCAGGAACCACTGAACCAGAAGTATCGCGACCACCCTCTTGGGAACAATTGGAAAGGTTGCCGGGAACTTCATATCGAACCAGACTGGCTTCTCATCTACAAAATCGAAGACAAAAATTTGTGGCTGCTGCGCACTGGCTCCCATTCAGAGCTATTTGGTTGAAACAAGCCATCTCGCTATTTAACTCTTAATCAGCCAGCTACATGATGAGAATCACAAGTGCGAAGTGAAAATCAGTGAGAACAAGGTTTTGCAGCTTTCAGAACTGCTGCCGTTCGACTGGAAAAGTCGCTGAATAGAAAAAAGACCGGGAAAACCCATGGCGGGGCTTCCCGGTCTTTTTTAGATCTGGTTATTTTTCGGTGGATTTTGCTGTGGCGCCGTTTACGTATTTGTCGAAGGTTTCGCGGTTGATGGTGGCGGCTTTGTCGCTGAGAATTTCTTTTTTCTTGAGGGTTTTGATAACTGACAGCGGCATGGTGGCTTTCGGGTTGTAAATGAAGCTCGGAATCGCCCAGAGTTTTACCTGGCGTTCTTTCGGCAGAGCGCTGTTGAGAAGAATTACCACGTTGTTGGTGCAGTTGTTTCTGATGGTGTGGTAATACTCACCCTGGCGGTTAACACAGGCCTGGCGGATGGTTTCTTTCAGCAGCGCCTTTGACTGCTCAAGGGTGAAGTTAATCGGGTAAACATCGAGAGCGTTATCGGTATCGGCATTGAAATTGATGTTCAGGCCGGCATAGTTGCGCAGAGTGGCAAGAATCCAGACGATGTCGAATTCTTTTTTCATGGTTTTCAGCAAACCATAAGTCTGGCCGATTTTTTTGTAGGCTTCGATAGTAAGTACGATTGTTTCGGTTTCTTCACCGTTACCGGCAACGGCACCGCCCGGAGCGAAAGTGAAAGCCAGCAGGGTGTGAGCCGCGAGAAACTTGGGGGCGAAAGGCTTAACGATCATATATGAGCGCAGAAGCTTTTCGGGGTTGATGGTTACGGTTTCCCAGGTGTGAAGTGCCTTGAGGTCTTTTGTGGAGGGGTCCTGGTGGATGTTCCATCGGACGTTGGCGACTTTGAAAGCACCCTTGGCATCGGAGACCAGTTTGGCCGGGCGCTGATATGCCTCATGTTCCACTTCAGGAACTTCGAATTCCTTTGGTGAAATTTCGGTTATCTTTTTGACATTCATGGTTTAGAGATCGTAGGCTTTTTCGAATTTACACTGCACCTTTACGGTTTTTCCGTAAAGTTTGCGGGCTTTGTCGAGACTCATGAGCAATTTAAAAGCCCGGCCATCAGAGGTATAAAGGCAGGGTACGTTTTCCTGAATGGCAAGAACACCGTTCACGTTATAATTAACCGCATAGGAAGCGGCGGTTACCGGGGCGGCAACGAAACTGGAGAACAGGAACACCAGAGCGATTATAAGCTGAACTGATCTGCCGGTTCGGTTTTTCATATGTAACATCCTCAGACATCAGATTTAGAGATGATCAATAATTGTAAGAATCAATCAAACAACCGTCAAGGTGTACAATCGCCAAAACAGACATCCATTGCGTCAGCCCTGCGGAAGCAGGGATATAAGCCCTTGACGATAAGATTCTCGCCTACGGGCCTGTCTATTTATTCAGATTTCAGCGTTCCTGCACAAAACGATCTTTTTCTGGAGCGGGCTACGTGATGTATGGTGATTGAGAAAGCTCTTTTCAGGAGTTAAATCGACAAGCCCCTACGCGGGAATGACAAATATGACAACGTCACTCCGGACTTAGCCCCGGAATTCATGAGTTTAGCGGGATTGCCACGGGTGGTACCCGCCCAGCCGGTATGGCGAGACAAGGCTCATTGTTGATGAGCTTGATCGGGCCAGGTCGTTGCGTCAGCGTTCCAGTTCGTTGAATCTGGTAATTTCAGCAATTGCCTTACCAAAATCAGATCTGGCGAGAATTTTACTTTTCTGCAGTTCGGCGGCGATCATTTTCATGAG
>CAZFUG010000449.1:0-2849 GCA_964522035.1 uncultured bacterium | reverse complement strand
AAAATACCTCGCCC
Source organism: uncultured bacterium (assembly GCA_964522035.1). Classification (GTDB taxonomy): domain Bacteria; phylum Muiribacteriota; class Ozemobacteria; order Ozemobacterales; family Ozemobacteraceae; genus Rifleibacterium. The sequence continues at coordinate 2,835 of CAZFUG010000449.1, read as the reverse complement.
AGACCGAAAATCCGCAGCTACTCAGCAAAATAGCTCCGATGCAGGCCGTTAAAAAAGAGATTGCCTCTAATCTCGCCCGCCTCGAAGACAAAGACTTCGTTGACCGCTCCACCATGCTGGCTACCCGCGCCAGAACCGCTGCCCCGGCCAAAAGAACTGCAACCGGCCTTCTCGGGGCCCACGTTGCCAACGGCAATACCTCTTTCTCGGTTTATTCACCGGACGCAACCGAAGTAAAACTGCACCTGTTCAAGACCGCAACCGCCAAAGAAGGCACTGCCGTGCCGATGCAGAAGGGCACCGACGGAATCTGGCGCCATTCATTCAAAGGCGAACTCTATGGCACTTATTATGGCTACACTGCCGATGGCCCGAAAAGCCCGGGCTTTCTGTTCGACCCCGAACGGCTTCTTTCCGACCCCTATGCCTTCGCCAATGTCGATCATAATGGCAAGAGCATCGTCGTCGACCGCGGCTTCACCTGGACTGTTCCGAATTTCAAGCGCCCGGCCTCAAAAGACGCGATCATTTATGAAATGCACGTTAAAGACTTTACTGCCCACAAAAGCTCCGGCGTTACAGGCCAGCACAAAGGCAAATACCTTGGCATGCTGCAGGGAAAAGGCAGCGGCAAAGTTCTCGGCCACCTCAAAGAACTCGGCGTCAACGTCATCGAGCTGATGCCGATTCACGAATTCGACAACAACTTCGCTGGCACCGTTAACCATTGGGGTTACATGACCAGCCACTTCTTCGCCCCCGAATGCTCATTCGCTTCCGGCAAGGACGGCGATGCGGTAAAAGAATTCAAGGCCCTCGTCGATGGCCTGCACCGCGAAGGCTTTGCCGTAATCCTCGATGTCGTTTTCAACCATACTGCCGAAGGCAACCATGAAGGACTGCCCCTGAATTTCAAGGGGCTCGATAACCGCGGCTACTACCGCCTCATGGAAGACAACCCCAAATACTACTGGAACGGCACCGGCTGTGGCAACGAAATGCGCACCGAAAACCCGATGACTTCCAAGATGCTCGTCGACAGCCTCAAATACTGGGTTAACGAATACAAGGTCGATGGTTTCAGATTCGACCTCGGCACCATTATCGATAAGAAAACCATGCAGCGCGTCATCGACGAACTGCCCGAAGACATCATTTTGACCTCTGAACCCTGGGCCGCCGACTGGAAACGCAATCAGTGGGGCAAGAGCGACTTCAGAAACACCCGCCTGTCGAAATGGAACGACGATTTCCGCGAAAAGATCAGAGCCCTGGTTAACGGCCATGTCGAACGCAACGACGTAATGACCGTGCTTGCCGGTTCATGCTTCTGGTGGGCCGCCAAACCGGCTGAAAGCTTGAATTACCTCGAAGCTCACGATGGTTATACACTCAACGATCTTTTCCATGGCGACAAAAAGAAGACCCGCCTCGCTGCCATTGCTCTTCTGACCGCGCAGGGTATTCCGATGATCCACGCCGGCCAGGAATTCAACCGCAGCAAAGGTGGCAACCACAATTCCTACGATCAGGATAACGACGTAAACTACATCGACTGGACCGTAAAAGAAAAGAACCGCGATATCTTCGACCTCTATAAAGGCCTGATCGCGCTGCGCAAAAAATACGAAAATTTCCGCCAGCCGGTTGCTCTCAATAACCAGCACCTCGACTGGATTCAACCGGCCAATCAGAATGGCATCGGCATGTTCCTGAAAGGCAAAGACAACTTTGTCGTGCTGCTCAACGGCGATGCAAACAACTGGGTTAACTTCAAACTGCCGGCCGGCGGCACCTGGCAGGTCCTCTGCGACGGCGAAAAAATCAGCGAAACCGGTCTTTATACTGCTGAAGGCGACTACAATGTGCCGCCTACCACCGGTGTAATCCTTAAAAAATAAGCTTTTAAAGCTGAGACACAACTGGCCACCAGCCCTCACAAACTTCGGGCTGGTGGCTTTGTGCTGAAAAAAATGCTGACTTTTTCTGATTTTTGATTATAATCTTAAGTATAATACTTGAAAAACTTAAGATTGTTTGTTGGGCAAGGGTAAGCAAATGAAAATGTCGACAAAGGGCCGGTATGGGTTGCGCATAATGCTTGAACTGGCGCTTAATTACGGCCGCAAGGCGGTTATTGCCGACGCTATCGCTCAAAATCAGCAGATTTCGGCAAATTATATCCATCTGCTGGTGAAGACCCTCAGAGATGCCGGTTTGATAACCGCGGCGCGCGGCCCGAACGGTGGCTATCTACTGGCACGGCCGCCGGCAGAGATCAATGTTCTTCAGATTATCGATGCCCTCGAAGGAAAAATCAGGGTGGTCGACTGCGCCGCCGGTGGCGAAAGCTGCGCCCGCACGCTTGAATGCGTTGCCCGCGAAGTCTGGGAAAAGCTGAATCTGGCGGTAGAAGATACCCTGAAAGGGATCACCCTCGATCAACTGGTGTCGAAACACGAACAGGCGCTGCAGGCGCGGCATGACTATCAGATTTAAAGGAGAAAACAGATGTTTTTTGAAGATAACAGCCTGAGTATCGGTAACACCCCACTGGTGCGCATTAACAATATCACCCGCGGGTTTCCGGCAAAAGTTCTCGCCAAAATCGAGGGCCGCAACCCGGCCTATTCAGTCAAATGCCGCATTGCCGCTTCGATGATCTGGGACGCCGAAAAAAAAGGCATTCTGACCCCTGGTAGCCGCGAAGTGACAATTGTCGAACCAACCAGCGGCAACACCGGCATCGGTCTCGCTTTTGTCTGCGCCGCCAGAGGTTACCCTTTGATTTTGACAATGCCAGACACGATGTCGATCGAGCGTCGCCGCATGCTC
>CAZFUG010000448.1:0-2868 GCA_964522035.1 uncultured bacterium | reverse complement strand
AAGGGTTAAGAATGGTAACCGACTTTATTTGTCTTCGACCTGTCAGCATCAATAAAGCATTCAAGAGACAGATCGTATTTCTCGAATGAACCGGCTGTCCAAAGATCCATTTAAAGACAACGTCGTTGAGAAACGAATAAATTTTGATTTTCGGGCTTTTTACTGGACTGGAAGTAGATTTTGTCATGTTTTTCCTCCGATTTATTTACCTGGGAGGGCTACAAAATTAAACCCTCACAGGTAAATCAATTTCAAAAGGAAAAAGGGAAAAAAAACTTCGGGACGGCAGATGCAAATTTTCTTGATTGCCATTTAATAAACAGCATTGCAAGATGACGGGCTAAAATTAATGTTGTGTTTGTCGGGAGTGAGTGTGTAGCATTAGACAGCTACAAGGAGACAGGCAGATGAAATTGCTGGTAAAGATTTTTCTGGTGCTGGCCGGAGTGTGTTTTATCGGGGTTGCGGCCCGGGCGCAGGGTGGCATCGACATGCGCCGGGAACAGCAGAAACTGATTGAGAAGGCCGTCGAAAAGTGCGGCCGTTTAATCGGGCCTACTGCCGAAAACAGCAAGGCCGGCATGGAAGTTCGTGCCGGGGCCGCGAAAAGCTGCACTGAATGCGCCGCGATCATGCGCGAACTCGCCGGGAAAAAATGGCTACCGGTGCGCCTGCGCCTCGGTGCCATGTATTTTGAGAAAGAATTCATGCTCACCGCCAGAATGAAAATTCCTGAAAAATACAGCAGTTTCGTTGAATTCCGCGATAATATTCTCAGCGAAATGAAACTCTGGGCGGTCGCCGAGCCAACCTGGTCATACGACCACGTCTGGACAGGAAAAACCAGAAGCGGCCTCGAACGGATCAAAAGCATGCTGCCCGATCTTAAAAAGGCGCATACCGGCACCGATGCCCGGAAAAACTACGAAGAAACCGCCGCACAGACCGTCAGCGCCGGCAAAGAAGCTGAAATGCTCGCCGACCGGGTCGGCAGCTTCAGTTTTCCGGCCTGGCAGCTGAAATTCGCCGTCAGATATTTCATGGCCGCCGCCATCTGCGCCGTTTCCGAAACGCAGGAAGGCGACAGAAACAATTTAAGCGACTGGCAGCAGGCAAATGCCAGATTGCGAACCGCCGTCGAAGCACTCGCCGGGCAGATCGACGAGCTGCTCGACTCGCTTCCCTGAGTTCTGCTTATTCAGCTGGCGGCAAGCAGCTTTTTGATTTTTTCGGGGGCGAGGCCGGTCATGGTGGCCGACGGTCAATTTTCACAGCCTTCGCAGCCTTTGCTGCCGTCACAGTCTTCACAGCCACCAGCTTTGGCCGGGGTGTTGATTTCAGCGAGTTCACTTTCGACGAGAGTAACCACCGGCCTGCCATCGCGAAGCTCGACTTCGGCCTTCTCTTTGGTCACCGTGCTGACTTTTTGTTCCTGCATGAGCATCGATTCGGCGATGTTGGAACTGATTACAGCCTTTTTACCTTCGTTATCGATTTCGATGACGACGTCACGGCGCTCGTAAGTGTAATCCTTGACGTTTTCCCAGGTCGCCTTGAGGCCTTTCATGTAATCGGACTTATTCATTTCCATGGTTTTCGGACCACTCTCCGAAGGCAGGTTTTTTACCACGATTTTCATATCTTCGGCCATAATGGAACCAATGACCTCGACACTTTTGTTTACAGCGGCCTGATCTACATCTTTCAGCCAGGCTTCAAGGTCTGCCTTTGTCAGAGCAACTAACGCTGCAGAGGAAGTCGGGACCGGAGCAACGACTGCCGCAGGGGAAGCCGGAGCGGCGGCATCCTGGGCAAAAATCGGAGCAGCCAGCTGGGCGGACAGACAACACAAAGTGGCGATCAGAATCTTTTTCACAAAATTTTCTCCATTATTAATCAGTTTAAAAAAGCGCGAGTAGGAAAGCATTCTACGGTCAGAGGATACCACACGCAATTTCTCACGCAAAAAACTTTACTGCCAGGAACCGGTGCCAGCATTCAAAGTCTTGGATCCCTGCCTGCGCAGGGATGACGTCAACCACAATAACGGGTCGCGAGCCTGACGGCTTGGATCCGTGCCTGCGCAGGGATGACGCACAAAATGACGCATCTTGAATTCAAATGTGAAAGAGGACTATTTGGCCTTGAGGATCCATTTGTTCTGCTGTTCGACCTTGCTGTCGATTTTGCCGTTGCCCTCTTTGTCGATCGAGATCTTCAGAGGCGCGTTTTCGCCTTTCCAGGCGGCGAAATGCAGGTAGGCGGCACTGTTGGGCTCAAGCGTCAGCTCGTCATTGCGGAAAGTGGCATTGCGGCGGCCACCGATACGGCGCGCTTCGACTTCGACAGTTGCCGGAATCTTCGAGTCGTATACCTGAAGCCTGGCACAACCGATTTTCGGCATGATTTCAAGCTCGATGGAAGCACCCGGGCTGGTTTCGACGCCATAAACACTGATCTCGTAATCATGCTTTTTGCCCTGAAAGCCCACAGATAGCGAAGGGTGTTCTTCGCCGGCAGGCCGATAGACAACCCGGCTGCCATCAGGGCTGAAAAACATCGTGTCGACCTGACCCTTGTCGATGGTAATGTCATCGACTTCCAGGCTGGTGCCGCGCCCAAGACAGGAAAGACTCACCGACTCTGAAGCATCTCTGACGCGCGTCAGAGAGATTCTGTAATCCCGGCCGGCAGGCAGGCGATACTTCGGTTGCGGCGACTCGACCAGCTGCCAGCCCCCGATAATCCTGACCACATCGACATCCGGAATCTCATTCACGAATTCGCCCTTGTCATACCCGGTCCGTTTGCCGTCATTGTCGGTGATGAGCATCTGCACACCCTGCCCGGCAAGGGTGAGTTCCATCT
>CAZFUG010000447.1:0-2902 GCA_964522035.1 uncultured bacterium | reverse complement strand
AAAGTGCCACGGTCGAAACAGTTCTTTATCAGGCATCTGACAGCATTCAGACCGAACCACCGTTAACTGCAGACAATCCAGAAACAAACCCGGTCGTTGCAACCACCCCGGCCGCTGCAACCACAGAAACCGACCAGACTGCCCCTGAAACATCCGTTCAACCTGATGATAGCAGTGTCGCGACTTCACAGCCTGACAAGCAGCCGGAGAAAGTCGAAATTCCGGTTTCAACGCAGATTCCCACCGAAACAACCATAAAGCCCACCCCCGATCTCGTCAAACCGATACCTGAAAAAACCTTCCAGCACCAGTCCGAGGCTCATATTGTTCCGGCAGAAATTACTTCCGGACTGATTCCGGTTAATGACTCTCTCGAAGTGAGAATTCCTGCTGTTTCACCAGCAGCAATGCAGTCATACGGCCGCAAAGCAAACGACATCAACTCGACAACAGCCCCGGTTCCTCTGGCTTTGCAGCAATCTGCGTATTTACCGAATGCGCCAGCGGCAGAGTGTTCGATACTTGCCGGTTTTGGCCTGCACCCTCTGATTAACCTCGGAGAAATTGAAACTGACCTTGAAACAACCCTTGGCAAGCCTCTTGCCACGCAGAAAACCACAAACGGAATTCAGAGGGTTTTCAATGGCTTCACCATTCTTTCAGATGCGCAAGGTAAGGTTATCAAACAGATAGTCATTACCCGTAAGGTCGTTAAAAACGGCCTCATCTGCCAGACCCCTCAACAGATCGGCGTTGGCAGCCCTCTCGAACAGCTGCGCAGCAGACTTGGGCCGCCAACACTGCTTGCTGCAACGCCTGGCCTGCACTTTCCCGGCCTCGGCATCTCCTTTATTCCATCAGCGACAATGCCAGACAGAATTGGCGCCATAAAAATCTACCCGATCGGCACAAGGCCCGAATGAGGTAGTTATTCGGCAGGCGGTATGCTATACTCTTGGCCACAGGAGTTTTTCCGATGGCCAGTAACAGTCGCCCCTCAATTCTGCTGCACACCTGCAAAATGGTTTTTGTGCTGTTCTGGGTCATGCTCTTTTCTTACCCGGCCGCCTGGCACCTGACGACAACCGATCGTGAATTCAGGCGTTATCACCTCTGGCGCAAAAACAGCGTGCTGGTTGACGATAAGGTTTACCCGTTCGCCGATTTTATTCACATGGTCACCTGGCCGGTTCACAATGCCGCACTGAAAGGCAAACCGACAAGAATTGCCAAACTCGCACCAGAGGCAGGGGTTCTGAATTCACCCGATTACTTCAATGTCACGCCCCTTGCCTACGCGACCATAAATGGCGATATCGAGATGATGACCAGATTTATCGCTTCCGGCGCCAGCCCAGATATCGTTCTGTTTCGTGGCACGACGGCTCTGCATCAGGCAATTATCAATGGTGACGACAACGCAGCCCTTCTCCTTCTCGAAAAGGGGGCGCGGGCCGATATCGCCGACAGCGAAGGCAAGACAGCCCTGCATTACTGCATCAGCGGCCAGAGGTTCAAGGTTTTTCCATCCTGCCTGAAGGTAGATTTCGACCTGAACAAAAAAGACAGCAAGGGCCTCACGCCGCTCGATTATGCCATAAAAAAAGGCTCTTACCAGATGGTGATCGACCTTGCCAGAGCCGGCGCCGAGCCGATTCATGTCAGCAGCAGCCGTGATATAAACATTTCAATTTTTCTCGCCCAGTGGCAGAAAACCGGCGATTATCAGAGCGCCATCGGTATGGTCGAGGAAAATGCCAGAAAATATTATAAATCCGGCCCCGATAAACCAGTGCCGGCTGAACTGCCCGTCGACTTTCGTATCAGGCCATCTTCACAGAAACCCGGAGATATACCAGATGAAGACTTATAACGAACTGATCAAAAAACTGAGAATCTTCAGACAGGAACGCAACTGGGAAAAGTTCCACAAACCGAAAGACCTGGCCATGGCGGCAGCCATAGAAGCAGCCGAGCTGATGGAAGAATTCCTCTGGAAGAGCGAAGAAGAAGTTGTCGCGAAAATCAAGCGCGACAAGGAAAAAATCGCCGACGAAATCGCCGACACCGTCGTTTACCTGATGCTTCTCGCCGATGACCTCGAAATCGACATGTACGAGGCAATCGAGCGCAAAATGCAGAAAAATGCCCAGAAATACCCGGTAGAAAAGTGCCATGGCAAGGCAACCAAATACACTGACCTTTGATACACACTTCTGAATGCAGAAAAGGCACTATTACATATTCCTGATGGTGATGTCAGCAGCTCTGGTGTTGACCGGTTTTTTCTCGCTGCATCTCGGAACAGTCTCTGTACCTTTTTCGGCCACAATTTCAGGCTTTTTGCCAGATGCTCAAGGCGGGTTCTCAGGCGAAGAACTCGAAACTTTCAAAACCGTAGTCATGCAGATCAGACTGCCGCGCCTGCTGGCTGCGGTTCTTTGCGGGGCCGCCCTCGCCATTTCAGGCGTAACTTATCAGAGCATGTTTCTTAACCCTCTGGTTTCACCCGATCTTCTTGGGGTGCTCGCCGGTTCGGCCTTTGGCGCTTCACTTGGCCTGCTTTTTGGCAAAAGTCTTCTGACCGCACACCTGTTCGCTTTCATTGCCGGCATTATCGCAGTCAGCTTTGCGGTTTTTCTTGCCCGGCTTTTTCCCGGCAACCGCCTGATCATGCTGATCATGGGCGGGGTTATCAGCTCATCTCTTTTTACGTCGCTTTTATCGGTAGTAAAATTTATTGCCGACCCTCATAACGAGCTCCCGGCCATTGTGCACTGGCTGATGGGTGGTTTCTCGTCGGTTACCATGCCGGCGGTATCGGCTGCCGCACCTTTTCTGATAATTGGTATCGCCATTCTCAATGCCATGAGCAGCTATCTGAATATTCTCAGCATGGGCG
>CAZFUG010000446.1:0-2906 GCA_964522035.1 uncultured bacterium | reverse complement strand
TTGTGAGCGAAGCGAATCGCTGGAGAAAAAGCAACCCGACTGATAGACCGGGCCGTCGAACCGGTTGAATTTTGTTATTCAAGAGCTTATTAATTTTATCGGCATACACGGGCAACCGTGTTAGCGGCAAAATGGGCCAGAGGTTCGGACATAGAAAAAGCCCGAAGGCAGGGTTTCTGCGCTTCGGGCCGGTTGGCGAAAAGTGAAAGTGAGTTATTTTTCCATGTTGCGCTGTGAAAATTCGTCGTCGCTCAGCGGCAGATCGTAGGCGATCTTGGCGGTCTTAAGACTGGTCGAAGTGCCTTTGACGAGGTCTTTCATGACCACTTCTTTCGGGGTCCAGATTTCCTGGATCTGTTCGAGGTTCGAAGCGGTCATCTCTTTGATCATCTTTTCAGGAGCCTTTTTGTCGTACATTTCAGAGCGCAGCACGATGAAGGTGTTTTTGCAGACCTTCATGATAACTTTTGCGTAGCTGGTGTTGGCATCTTTTTTGGTTACCGAAATCGAGTAAACATCTTTGTCACCGAGCTTTTCTTCTTTCAGGTCGCTGGCAACATAATCGTCGGCCCTGATGTCATCCATATCTTCGTAGGTGAAGTCGCTCGAAACGAACGCCATGGCGTAATCTTCGGCGACAATCTTGCGGGTTTTCTTGAAGGCCGAGAGATAGATCCATTTCTGTTTGTCGCGGTTCTTTTCGTTGACCAGATAAGTGGTGTTGCGAATATCGGGCGGTGCCACGAAATGAATGAAGTTATCCTTATTACTGCCATCGATTTTGCGGCGTGAAATGGTAAGTTTGCGCTCGCGCACGCCACCGTTCTTGTCAATCAGATCCATCTGAACATTGGCTTTTGAAGTCTTGCCGATGTAGCGGTCTTCGACTTTCTGCAGGACTTCCTGGGCTGTGAGTGCCATGGCACTTACAGCACCGGCCAGAACCATAACCAGCACGAACACCAATATTTTCTGTAATCGCATAATGCCTCCGCAATAGTACGTTGATCTAATTCTAACATAAAGAAAGAGCCGGGGTAATACCCCGGCTCCCGGCTTCTGATCTTACTTCAGATGATAGACGTGAAAACTTTCGTAGATAAAGGCGCGGTCCTGCTGAAACAACTGCTCCGAAAGCTCTGGTTCATAGACCAGGCGGTCGAGGTTCTGGGCATCGAGCTCACGCGGGCGGGCGAAGGTGTAGCGCCAGGCCATGCGCGAACCGGGGCGCGCCAGTTCGAGAACTTCGCGAATGATGCCGTTGAATACTTCGTTGGTCATCCATTCAAAGATATTCGACAGATTGAAGCGGTCGTAACTGCCCGGCCCGTCTTTTTTGAGCACATCGCCGATCGTTCCCTGAAAGATTTCGAGGCGGTCGATGTTCTTTTTAAGTTTCGGGTAGTTCTCGCGCAGCAGATAAGGCGACATGCCCTTCTCGTGAAAGTGCCCGCCCAGCATCAGCAGACACATGAAATAGTTGTCGGGGTTGAAAAATCTGGTCATGCCAAGGGTACGCTTGCGGTTGAGGTTGCCGGCGAAATCTTCGAAATCGACCTGGGCAAAGGAATGTGCACCCTTTACCAGACTGAGAACGCCGCGGTTGAGCAGGAGTCGATGCAGAGCGTTCCAGCGTTTCTTGCGGAAATTGGCAAAAATTTCTCGCTGTTTTTCGAGATTTTCGGCCTTGAAAAGCTTCATGATTTCTTCTTTGCCATAAAGCCAGCCAAGCACGGTGCGATAGAATTTGAAGAACTTTTCGACCTTGCCGCACATCATGATGCCGCTCTTTATATGATGCAGGTTTTCATCCCAGAATGAGGTGACATGAGCTGGCATATGCTTTCTGATGCGGTTATAGAGTTCGACACGGTATTCCGGCGATTTCTCAGGCTTGAAAAGGAACGGCGTGCCGAGCGCATCGATGAATTCATCATATTCTAGTTCCATGATTGCGGCGCGCTTGTATTCAAGCATTGCCAGGGCGGCAGGATTGAGATCGATCGAAATCAGTTTCGCCGGGTCTTCAAGCAGCAGGCAAAGCGAGTTGCAGCCGCCGGAGGTTATCGAAAGAACGTTCTGACCGGGTTTAACTTTCAAAGAGACCCGGTTGAGTTCGGGGTCTTCCCATACGTTGCTGTAAACTACTGCTGGTTTCATTTTCAGAGTCTCCGATCTTTAAATTCGCCCAATCAGGCGCGGGAAATAATCTTTACTATACCGGTAGTACCATCGAGTTCAACCACGTCACCGGTTTTAACTTTTTTTGTAACGCCGGTGGCGCCGACAACCGCTGGCAGACCAAGTTCGCGCGCCACGATTACCGAGTGTGACAGCATGCTTCCCCGTTCGATGAGAAGGGCGGAAGCGGTCGCGAACAACGGCACCCAGCCCGGGTCGGTGCGGGCGGCAACGAGGATTTCGCCATTCAGCGACATGTCGTCGCCGGGGTTGAGAATGACTTTGACCTTGCCGGTTACCTTACCAGAACAGCCACCGATGCCGCGAATGATATCGGGGTCGTCGTCGCCGGCCTGTGCGGGCAGCATGCCGCGGGTCAGGTCGTTGCAATAGGTGATGCCGGTGGTTTCGATGCGGTCAGGCAATTCGTCCATGGCGCGGTATTCATCGAATTCGGCACGGCGCAGCGCTGCCAGCTCGCGCAGCTTCTGACTGCGGGCGGTACCGGTGACGTATTCGAGGGTTTCCTGCATTGTCAGATAGAAAATATCGTCGACCTTATCAAGCAGACCGCGTTCGACAAAGCGACGGCCAAAGGCTTTGTAAATACGGCTGACGAGGCCATACATCTTGGTGCGGGCAAAGCGCTGGTATTCGCGCACGGCCATGGCCTTCTTGGCCCAGTTGGCAACGAACATCAGAATGTCGATTTTCTTGATCAGACC
>CAZFUG010000445.1:0-2921 GCA_964522035.1 uncultured bacterium | reverse complement strand
AGGCTCGCTTCGTGTTTGTGTCCGCTCATAGGGTTCCTCCAGATTCAGTCTTCTATCTTTATTCTACCAGTTCCGCTCAAAAAATGGCGGCAGAGATTAAATGCTGGAAAGTTTCTTGAGAAAGCGGGATCGGGCTTTTATCGATTCAGGGAAAGGGCGATCGGGCATTGGGCGGCCGGCGGCGGGCTCGTCGCAGGTCTGGCAGATTTTGAAAGGCATGCTGCCACTGTGCAGAATCGCGGCTTTTCGAGCAGCGGCTTCGAGCAACGGCGTTGAATCTAGATTGCTGACACTGGTCGAGTTTTCGAGGTCGTGGCAGCAGGCGAGCAGGTTGCCTTCCCAGGTGATGAACGAATGTGTCGCAAACAGGCCGCAGGCTTTTACCGGTCGCGGATTCGTCAGCAGCAGTTCTGCTTTTTCGAGATTGCCGCCGCGCGAATGACATGGATGCACACGGCAAGGCAGGCCATGGATGGCCCAGAATTCTTTTATCTGACTTTCAGAAACCCTGCTGCCAGCTGTCATTACGGCATTGATCGTAATGCCGCGGTTCGATCCGCGTTGCCCGACAAGGTTATGTAAGCCTGAAAGAGCATCGGCCATTTTTTGACCGGGAAAAATCACAGCAAATTCGCTCTCATCGACAGCCGGAAACGAAACCTCGATAAAAGCCGGCTGTAACCGGGCTATTTTTTCGAGGCCGGCAGCGTCAAGGGCAGGGGCCTGCACCGTCAGACCATAGTTCAGCGGCAGTGACCGGCAGAGGCGACCAATTTCAGCAATATCTGGATGCAGAAGCGGGTTGCCCATACCGCAGAAAATCACCCGCGAGCCCGCAGATGCCAGCTGTCTGATCAGCTTTTCAAAAAGCGTAAAAGCCATAAAGCCCTGGGGTCGGGTGATTGACTCGCGTGGGCAAAAAAGACAGTTCTGACCACAGATATTGGTCAGCTCAATATCTACCGTCAGCACTGGCCAGCGTGGGTCAATTTCACTCATTTGCAACCGTTTATACCTTATCTGATCGCTTTTTGCTTTGGATCGGTGAATTTTCCGTCATCCTTGCGCAGGCAGAGACCTTACATAGAATCGCTTAGATAGACGCTTCCCCCTTCTGGGACAAGTGCGAGGATGACGTAATAATATGCTGTTCTTGAACTCATATTATGACATTGGAACAGTTTTGCGTGGGCATAATGTGTTTGTTGCTAAATTCACTTGCTAGAATATAACGCCGACAATTTTTATTTGTCACGGTTGTTATTGTGGCGCTGTTTAACTTTCTGAACCTGTTCGAGCAGGGCGAAGCTGTTTTTGACATCGGGTTCGAGATAATGCCCTTCGCTCCATTCGTTCCATGATGAAATCATGACTGCAGGGTGGGGGAATTTTGACTCATGGCAGGCAAAACCGGCGGCGGCATCGAGAAACGCGCCGAACGCTTCGGGAGTATTGCCGGTGATTATCGGTGACCAGGGGTATCTCTGCGGTTTCTGTTTGCCGTAGTCGGCAGCGCGGGCGTTGGCATCCCAGCCGGGGCTGACTGACGGCACGTATGGCAGGCCGGTGGCCGGCTGATACTCAGACCATTGTTTCTGGCGCAGAGCGGCGCAGGTCGAAAATTCCTGCAGGTAGTCGCCTTTCCAGTCGGGCAGAAAAACATAATGCGTAACACTGTCGAAACCTATTTCCTTGAGCAGCGGCTGATGCTCGGCAATCGGGTCGATTGCTACCAGATGCAGCTTCAACCACATCTCAGCGAGAATTGCCCGGGCTTCAGCGATGGCTCTGGCGGCGGTGGCCGGCCCGAGCTGCCTGATAAAGAACGCCGTGTCGAAAATACTGAGATAGCAGGCGCCATCGACCTTGAAGTAATCTGGTTGTACAAAATAGCGGCCGGCCACGAATCTTATAAAATCACAAAAATCGGCCGGGTCGGTGTAAACGAGGCGCGACGGGTCGATCAGCTGGGCGGCGGCATCTTTAACCGGCATTACCTTGCGGGGCATGCGGTTCGCCCACATCAGAGCGAATCTGGTTTTACCGCGGCCGGCACGGCCGAGAAAGCCCTGGTCGAGAGCCCCTTCGAGCAGGCGTTTGCCGCGTGACCAGTAATAGGCGAAAACGAAAAAATCGACGCCGAATTTTTCGGCCGCGTCGGTCTTTTTTGCGAAAACTTCAGGGTCGGCTTCGTTTTCGGCGCCCCATAACGGCAATTTGGGCTGATCGTGGCCCTCAAATGACGGCCGGCAGTCATATACCAGCTGCCATTCGCTCCAGCCGCGCGGAAACGCCGCATCGCGCACCCGGCAGTGATGCCAGCCGGGGTAGTAGTAAGCGCCGATTTTCAGGCCTTTATCGTTCACAATACTGATTCCAGAATATTCAGGCCGTGCTCTAAAAGTTTCAGATCAGCCTGACTGCCCATGTGCCCGATACGGAAAACCTTGCCGGCCAGCGGCCCGTAGCTGCCCGCGACGGCCAGGCCACGCTCACGGCAGCGACGGTCGAGTTCTTCCCAGCTGAGGCCTGCCGGAATATTCGCAGCAGTAACGGTAGGTGATTTAACCGCGCCTGACGCCGGAAACAGTTCGATTCCCATTCTTTTCAGCCGGTCGATGCAGTAACTCTGTGCCTGAACATGGCGGTCGAAAACCGCTTCGAGGCCTTCGTGCAGTATCAGGTCAGCAGCGGTCGACAGGCCCGCCAGTCCGTGCCAGAACATGGTATTCGGAAAATAAAAATTCTTCTGCGCATGCCTGAAGGGTTTGAAAGCGTCGTAGCCGGCGTAGTTGACCCGGTCGATGATTTCCCAGGCCGGTTCGCTGATTGCGACGAAAGTCATATCGGGTGGTGCCGACATGCACTTCTGACTGCCGTTCAGGCAGAGATCGATAGCATGGGCGTCGGCATCGACGGCG
>CAZFUG010000444.1:0-2945 GCA_964522035.1 uncultured bacterium | reverse complement strand
AGACACCTGGAAAATCGAAATTTCAGGAGCCGAAGCCGAAAAGGGCGCCATAGAAATGGTTGCCGCCATGTATGACGCCAGCCTCGACGCCTTTGCAGCCCAGAGCTGGCCTGGCGGTTTCCCGGTTTTCTATTCTGATTCGAATTACGTTAATGTCAGCTTTGCCAATCAGCTGACCGGTCTCTATGTCTGGACCAACGATCTCAACCACCACCCGGGTATCGGCTACCGCTCTTACCCGCAGCTGCCGACAAATATTCAGAACGACTTCTTCGGCTATTACATGCACCATCGCTCCAAGAGCATGCGCATGTCATCGATGCCGATGGCTCCATCTGCCGCTCCCATGGCTGGCGGCAGAGCCATGGAAGAACCAATGATGGAAAAAAGCATGATGGCAGACAGCTTTGCCGACAGCGAAGGGCTCTCGGCGCAGGCAGCCGCTCCGATGGAATCTAAAGAAAAGCGGGATGGCGGCCCGGCAGCACCTAAGGCTGCCAATGGCGGCGGTGCCGGAGCTGGCGTCGATAAAGCCCCAGAAGTCGACCTCGACAAGGTTTCAGCCCGTGCGAATCTCAATGAAACAGCTTTCTTCTACCCGCACCTGATCACCGGCGAAGATGGCGTCGTTTCGATCGAGTTCACGATGCCAGAAGCTCTCACCACCTGGAAGTTCCTTGGCTTTGCTCACGGCAGCAAACTGCAGGCCGGCAGCATTACCGGCGAAACCATCACCCAGAAAGACCTGATGGTGCAGCCAAATCCGCCGAGATTCCTGCGTGAAGGCGATAAACTGCGCTTTACCGCCAAAGTCACCAACCTTTCAGACAAGGAACAAAAAGGCAAACTGCGCCTGAGCATGCTTGACCCGGTCAGCGACACAAATCGCAATGCCGAATTCAAGCTCGACAAGGATACTCTTGAATTCAGTATTCCGGCCGGTGAATCGCGTTCATTCGGCTGGGAACTCAATGTTCCTGAAACTCCCGGTATCGTTAAATACAAGGTAGTCGGCGCCACCGAATCTCTGTCTGACGGCGAAGAAGGCATGGTTTCGATTCTGTCACGGCGCATTTTCGTGACCGAGTCACTGCCGCTGCCTATCAGAGGCCCCGAAACCAAAAAATTCACCTTCAAAAAGCTGGTTGAATCGAAACAGTCCGACACCCTCAAGCATGAGGGCCTGACGGTGGAAGTCACTTCTAACCCGGCCTGGTATGCGGTGCAGGCCCTTCCGTATCTGATGGAATTCCCGCACGAATGTTCTGAGCAGACCTTCAACCGTATCTATGCCAACTGTCTCGCCTCATTCATCGCCAATTCAGACCCGAAAATCAAAAAGGTTTTCGACACCTGGAAAGCCGACGAAGCTAATGGCGGCAAAGCCCTCTATTCAAACCTTGAAAAGAACGAACATCTCAAGGCCGTGACCCTGCTCGAAACCCCGTGGGTTCTCGATGCCAAGAGTGAAACCGAACAGAAGCACAAGATCGGCGTATTGTTCGATACCAACCGCCTCGAAAACGAAATGACCCGGGCGATGAAAAAGCTTGGCGAAATGCAGCTTTCTGACGGCGGTTTCCCCTGGTTCCCGGGTGGTTACCCGAACTCTTACATCACTCTTTATATCATGACCGGGTTTGGCCGCATGCGGCATCTTGGCGTCGATGTCGACGTAAAAATGGCCCTGCGAAGCCTCGAATACCTCGACAGCTGGATCGACAAGGAATACCGCGAGATCATCAGACACCCGGGCTATCAGAAACGCACCAACATCAACCCGACCTATGCGATGTATCTCTACGGTCGCAGCTTTTTCCTGAAAGAGCGCCCGATACCTGCAGGCAGCAAGGAAGCGGTCGAATTTTTCCTTGAAGAAGCCAGAAACAAATGGCTCGATGTCGGCTCAAGGCTGGCTCAGGGCCACATGGCTCTCGCACTGCAGAGATTCGGCGATACGAAGGTTCCCGCAGCCATCGTCAAGAGCGCACTCGAGCGCAGCGTCACCGACCCCGAACTCGGCCGCTTCTGGCGCGAAAATGAGATTTCATTCTGGTGGTATCGCGCCGAAATCGAAACGCAGGCGGTCATGATCGAAATGCTGACCGAAGTTGCGAAAGACGAAGTGGCAGTTGAAGACTGCAAAGTCTGGCTGCTGAAACAGAAGCAGACCCAGAACTGGAAGACGACCAAGGCAACCGCCGACGCGGTCTATGCTCTGCTGCTGCGCGGCGCCAATCTGTTGGCCTCTGACAAGCTGGTCAAAGTGGTTCTTGGCGGCAACGAAGTGAAACCCGAAAAGGTCGAAGCCGGCACCGGCTACTATCAGAAGATCTACGCCGGTTCTGAAGTCAAACCCGAAATGGGCGACATCGAGATGGTCAAAGAAGACCAGGGCGTCGCCTGGGGCGCCGTTCACTGGCAGTATCTCGAAGACATGAGCAAGATCACGCCGCACGAAACCAATCTGAAGCTGAAAAAGACCCTGTTCGTCAAGCGCGATACCGATGCCGGCCCGACAATCAAGCCGGTTGATGGCGTTCTCAAAGTGGGCGATCTGGTGGTGGTCAGAATCGAACTGCGCAGCGACCGCGACATGGAATTCATTCACATGAAAGACCAGCGCGGCGCCGGCATGGAACCGACCAACGTCATTTCGCATTACAAGTATCAGGATGGCCTCGCTTACTACGAAGCCACCAAGGATACCGCGACCCACTTCTACATCGATTACCTGCCCAAGGGCACCTACGTTTTCGAGTATGAGCTGCGCGTGCAGCATGCCGGGATCTACCAGACAGGCATGGCCGAAATTCAGTGCATGTATGCGCCAGAATTCAACAGCCATTCAGAAAGCTTCGTGCTGCAGGTAAGCGAAAAATAAGTTCCTGCCCCACCTGGGTAATTGTGCAAGATCAGGCGGCCCCTCGGCCGCCTGATTTTTT
>CAZFUG010000443.1:0-2997 GCA_964522035.1 uncultured bacterium | reverse complement strand
GTAACGATTGCTTCGGCCATGGCGGCACAGCCGGGGAAACCGCAGCCGCCGCAGTTGGCGCCGGGCAGAAGTTCGAGAGTTTTTTCGATCTGGGGGTCGATCTTGACTTCGAACTTAACCGAGGCATAAGAGAGAATGGCTCCGAAGATGAAGCCGAGCACACCGAGAACAAGAACAGCTGATACAATCTGTGTAAGCATGGGGTGAATCCTTTATACCAGGCCGGAAAAGCCCATGAAGGCAGTTGCCAGCAGCCCGGCCGTAATGAAGTCAATCGGGGCGCCGCGCATGGCTTCAGGTATTTCTGAAACGTCGAGGCGTTCTCTGATGCCGGCCATTATGATCAGGGCGAAGAAGAAACCGAGCCCGCCGCCGAATGAGTTAACGGCGCTTTCGACAAGGCCGTAGTTCTTTTTGATGTTGAGAAGAGCGACGCCAAGAACCGCACAGTTGGTAGTGATCAGCGGCAGAAAAACGCCCAGAGCCTGGTAGAGAGCCGGAGCGGTTTTGCGCACAACCATTTCGACAAATTGCACGAGAGAGGCGATTATCAGAATGAAAGAGATCGTCTGCAGATATTCAAGCTGCAGTGGTACCAGCAGAAAGGCCTGAGTGGCCCAGGTGGCGACTCCGGCCATGACCATGACAAAAGTAACCGCAAGACCCATGCCGACGGCCGAGTCGATTTTGTTAGAAACACCGATGAACGGGCAGAGGCCGAGAATCTGGTTGAGAACGAAGTTTTCGATAAAAATCGCAACGATGAAAATGCTGATGATGCTGGCACTCATTTGGCGGCTCCTTTCGCTTCCATGAAGCGTTTAAGGGCGATCAGCAGGCCGAAAACCACAAATCCGCCCGGGGCCATGATCATGATCAGGGCCGGATCATCCTTGAAAAACGGAATCGGAAAGCCATAGAGTTTGCCTTCGCCGAGCAGTTCACGGAAAAATGCCAGACAGGAAAGGGCGATGGTAAAGCCGATGCCCATGCCGATTGCGTCGAGCAGTGAATCCATCGGGCCATTCTTGCAGGCATAAGCTTCAGCCCGGCCGAGAATGATGCAGTTAACGACGATCAGCGGAATGAAGATACCAAGGCTGGCTGACAGAGCCGGCGAGAAGGCGGCGATCATTTTGTCGATGATGGTGACGAAGGTGGCGATGATCATGATAAAGACCGGAATTCGGATCTTACCGGGCACCATGTTTCGGATCAGCGAAATGAAAACGTTGCTGCCCATGAGAACGAAGGTAGCCGCGATGCCCATGCCGAGGGCATTGGTCATAGACGATGAGGTCGCCAGGGTGGGGCAGATGCCGAGCGAAATGACAAAGATCGGGTTTTCTTTCCAGATACCTTTGGTTAATTCTGTAAGTCTGTTCACTGGTTACCTCCTGTAACTGAGGTCTGCGAAGCTGTTGCTGCCGGAATTTCTGGAATGGCTGGGGTCTGCGGAACGGCTGTAAGCTGTGGCTGAACCTTTTTGAACAGTTCCAGCGCTTCGCTGACGCCTTTACAGAAAGCTCTAGAGCTGATAGTTGCAGCAGTAATACCGTCAACATCACCACCGTCTTTTTTCACGAGAAACACCGGATTGGGTTTATCAGTAATAAGCTTTTTGAAGGGTTCGGCAAAAACCGGCTCTGAGAGCTTGGTGCCGAGGCCCGGGGTTTCTTTCTGGGCAAGAATTTTGTAACCATTGATTTTGCCGGTTTTATCGATGCCGACGACCATCTCGATCGGGCCAGCGTAGCCTTTGGGGGCGACTTTGATTACGACGCCGGCAACTTCGCCGTTGCTGGTGACACCGGTAGAATACGAATAGGTCTGGCTGGCAGTGGTATCTGCAAACTTGCTTTCATTGAATTTTTCAGCGTTCGGAAGCACTTCACGACGGGCAAGTTCTTCGGCTTTCCGCTGATTTTCAAGAATCAGAGGTGCGGTGACGCTTTCAGTGTAAGCGAGCAGAACGCCGGCAACTGCTGCAATTACGAAAAGAAAAAGACCCATGTGCAGCATATCTTTCATGATACGGTCTCCTGAGAGCTGGTTCCAAAGCGTTTTGGAATCATAAATTTGTCAATGAGAGGCACGAAGGCATTCATGATCAGAATCGAGTAGCAGACGCCTTCAGGGTAGCCACCCTTGAGCCTGATGAGCAGAGTTATGGCGCCGCAGCCAAAGCCGAACAGCAGATGCCCTTTGTTGGTCATCGGCGAGGTGACCATATCGGTGATCATGAAAAGCGCGCCAATGATCAGGCCGCCAGTGAGCAGGTGAAACAGCGCATACTGCAGGGAGCCGCCGATGAGGAAGGCGCCGGCGAAAACTGTAGCAGTCATTGCAACCGGGCCGTGCCAGCTGATGTGGCCACGAATCAGAAGGTAGACGCCGCCGATAATCAATGCCAGTTTCGAGGTTTCGCCGAGCGAGCCGGAAAAATTTACCCCGAGGAAAAGGTCAGAAAAAGTGATCTGAAGCTTCTGCATGACAAAACTGACCAGATTGCCGCCCTCAGCGGTGATTTTTTCCACCAGCTGAGCATCACGGGCGGTTTCTTTGAGCAGACCAAGCGGAGTTGCTGTGGTTACCGCATCGGCAATGCCATAACCCTGACCTGGTTTGAGCCAGGTTGTCATATAGACCGGCCAGCTTGCAAGAAGAACGGCACGGGCAACGTGCGCCGGGTTGAAAATGTTCTGTCCGAGTCCGCCATAAGCCTGTTTTCCGAGAGCAATGGCGACAAAACCGCCGACGAAGGCAACCCACAAGGGCAGGGCAGCCGGAACGCAGAAAGCGAGAAGAATGCCGGTTACAACCGCGCTGCCGTCAGACAGAGTCGAGGGCTTCTGCAGCAGAAATTTCTGAATGAGAAATTCGGCCGCAACTGCTCCTGCGACTGAAAGACCAATTACGAGGGCAGCACGCAGGCCAAAATTGTGAATGGCCATTACCAGTGCCGGCAGCATGGCAAGATTGACATCCCACATGACC
>CAZFUG010000442.1:0-3005 GCA_964522035.1 uncultured bacterium | reverse complement strand
GACGGCCTCGTCTCGACCGTACTTGGCGGCGTACATCTCGCGCATCCTGCGCATTGTCCGCATTTACAGATCGAGCGCCATCGCGTGCCTTTTCATGCTGCTGCTTGTTTTTCCTGCGGTTGTGGCAGCTCAATCCCGGCCCTCGGTAACGCTGGCCGACAAAGACTGGCATTGCCGCTTTTCTCAGGGGGCACGGGAGCATGATGCCGAAAGCTTGCGCCAGGCGCTCACCGGCTGGCTTGAAGTCTGGGTGCGCCGCGATCTTAAAAGCTGCCGTGAGCGGCTTGCTGAAAACGCCCTGATGGTGTCGCAGAACCAGGCCGCGCTGCTTTCAGGCAGAGAAGAGATTCTTGCCGGGCTGAAAAACGAATGGAATTATTTCGAGACCGACGACCACGGCGCCTCAGCCCTTGAATGCACGATTCGCCACGCCCGTGTCGAGATGAAGCGCAACGCCGCCATGATCAGCTATTACCTCGACGTCAGCGGCGGCAACCGCTGGGATTTCGAAGATACCGCCGGCTTTGTTCAGATTTTCACCCGCAGCGACGCGGCATCCGACTGGAAATATGCCTTCGGAGCCGACGCCTGGAGCCTTTCCTTTGACACCGATTCAGAAGAAGCCGGCTCCCCTGGCTTCACCTATGATTACGCCCAGCCGGTGCATGACCTCGGGCGCGCCATCAGCTTTTACAAGCCGCTTCTGGGCGAGCCTGAGGCCGTTAACTCTTCACTGGCCGTTTTTGAAATTCGTGGCTCGCGGCTGTACCTTGTCGCCAGTGCATCCGCGCCACTGGCGCCTTTGCGACCCGGCCTTCCCAATGGCTGGCCGATCGTGTTTCCACCGGATTTTGCTCAGGCCAGAGCCGACGCCGAAGAGGCCGGAGTCGTTTTTAAAGGCGGCGAAACCGACTTCGCCGGCTGCAAAATGCTGCTGGGATTCGAACCCTCAGGCAATCTCGTGGCGCTTGCCCGCCATGATCAGGCAGATTATAACGCCTTGCCTGCTGCGCTGGCTTCCCAGCCGGTGCTTGTCGGCACCGCGCCTTCTGGGCCGGTTCTCGAGGCTGACCGTTCGCTATTCGCCGCCTGGCTGCAGGGCGACCCGGAAACATTTGTAAAATATTGCGACAGCAATGTTGCCGTTCTCGACGCCGCGCTCAGCCAGACCCGTGGCTGGGCACGCGGAACCTCAGAGCTGGCCGGTCAGCTCCGCAAAGATTTTGGCCGCCCGGCGCACGGCAAGGGCTGGCGCAAATCATCAGAACCCGAGTTTAAAGAGGTTCCCCATGGTTTTGTCACTCTTAAGCACTCTGAAGGCCAGGTGCGTCATTTCGGCCCATGGCAGATTATCGCCCGGCGCGGTATGACCATCGGTGCCGAACCCTGGAAACGGTGCGCCGAATTTCTCGACTCGCGGGTGTTCGATTCCGACTCCGGAAAACTGGCTGCCGCCCTGTCTGCCATGGCAGCCCGCCCGCAGGGGCTGGCCATGGAATTCGACTACCTTGGTCTTCCCGTGACCAGTGAAAACTGGGAAGACACCGACCAGGCTCTGGCGGCCCTCAACGCCGACGCCGACAGCTACACCGACGATGCCTGGAAAGGCTTCTGGGGCGAACTGGCAGTTCTCGGCATGTTCGAATCCAGTCCCGAAGATGACAAAATGCCACGCGAAAACGAAGCATCGGCCTATCTGAGCCTGCTGGTTTCAGACATCGATAAGGCCGTCGATTTTGCGAAACGTTCCGGGGCAACGTTTCCCAGAGTTCCTGCCATAAACGGGGTGCGCCGCATCGAACGCCTGCCCGGTTATAATCAGGTCTATTTTACCGACAGCGAGGGGAACGGCATCGTTCTGACTGAATACACCGGTCGCAGCGGGAAGTGACACCCATGCGCCGCCGGCCATTTCCCTGCATGAAAATCTGAAAACTGAATTGCGCGCGAATTAAGGAGATAAAATGCCATCTGTTAAAAACCTGGTTTTTCTGGTTCTGACCATATTGTCGGCAGTGCCCCTGTGGGCTGATGATTCCGGCTTTCGCCCCGACGAGGATGGTTTCAGCTTTCCCAACTATGCGAATGAGGAAAACATCGAGAACCTGACGCCCGCCGAGGTGGTTCGCATGTTCGGGCCGGCTGCCAATGCCGCCGAAGAGGGCGAAGAGATCGAGCTCGTGCCTGCCGCCGAGCAATGGATGGACGATGTTAACGAGCTGATCGATATCGGTCACTGTGAGGGAATGGCGGTTCTGTCGCTGCTTTTCCATCTCGGGGTGCAGAACCCTGAAAAATTCGGGGCCGAATCGGCCAACGAACTGAAACTTCAGGGCAATAAGGCGCTGCAGCGTGAAATCGCCTACTGGTGGGCCACTCAGCTGACCGATACCACGCACGAAGGCCGTCTGCGACTGACGCCCAGCCAGGTAGTCGAACATCTGCGCGCCGGTCTGCCGACCGAAGACCCTGAAAAGACTTATTCGATCGGCATCTGGATGGCAAATGGTTCGGGCGGGCATGCGGTGACGCCTTATGCTGTGGTCGATGCCGGCGGCGATATCGTCAAAATCATGGTTTATGACAACAACTTCCCTGATCAGGAAAGGTTTATCGAGGTCAACTGCCGCGAAAATACCTGGCGTTATTCGACCGCGGTCAACCCGACCCAGCCGACCAATGATTACGTCGGCAACGCGCAGACCGGTACCCTGATGATCACCCCCTGTTCGGCCCGCCTGCAGCTGCATACTGCCGATTTTCTCGAAGAGGCCGCCTGGGCCGAAGACGAGGAAGAGGATGACGATGATTCAGACGACCTTGAACCTGGTGACGAGGTTGCCGATGATGACGAAGAGCCCGCTGATGCCGACGACGACGAAGAAGAAGGCGAAGACGAGGCTGGAAGCACGGGCGCGGTGGCTGCCAGAGTCGATCGCATGCGTTCTACCCCATCTGAGCGTGGCTGGGTCGTCGTGAAGCCCTTCAAGATGGAACTCACCCTT
>CAZFUG010000441.1:0-3011 GCA_964522035.1 uncultured bacterium | reverse complement strand
AGGTCTGCAATCGCCTTGAAGAAAAGGGTCTGAAACTTAACCTCGGCAAAGATTCTTACATCATTACCGGCGGCGGCTGGAAAATGCACAAAGACCAGGAAGTCACCAAAGACTTTTTCAAAGACCGCATCGAGAGAGTTCTGGGCATGCCGCGCGAAAACCTGCGCGACCTGTTCGGTATGGTCGAACACGGAATTCCATATGTCGATTGCGAAGCCGGCCGACTGCATGTGCCAGTCTTTGCCAGGGCTCTGGCGGTTGACCCCGAAACGCTTCAGCCGGTCAAAGACGGCGAAGAGGGCCTGCTTTACCTGATGACGCCATATCTTTCGAGTTACCCCTCGATTGCGCTGCTTACCACAGACAAGGCCGTCATCGAAGGCAACTGTCCATGCGGCCGTTCCGGAAAAACCTTCAGAATTACCGGTCGTGCCGGTCTGGCAAAGCACAAGGGCTGCGCCATAACCGCGCTCGACCTGCTCAAATAACGGGTAAATACCATGAAAAAGCAAAAATGTCTGGTTTTCGGGCAGGAGGTCGATGCCGGCTGGCTGACCTCAGATACGGTCAGCGAAGTGCTTGCGGCTGCAACAGAGCGCTCAGCTCTGGCGGCTGAGCCTGATATTGCCTGTATTGTCGATATTCTTGACCGGGTTGCCGATGCCTGGGCTGATCCAGCCTACCATCTGCGCAAAAAAGCGGCAAAACTTCTGCCTGAGCTGACGCTGTTCAGTCCGGCAATGATTGAAGAGGGCTTTGGCGTAATCAGCGCCATCTGCCGCCGTAAAAATGTTGAGAAGCGTCTCAGGGGTGAACTTGGCGACCTGAAAGTTCTCGACGGCGGCAGTGAGCGGCCGCATCACAGCTATCGTCTGTGTGCCCGCCCGCGTGGGGTGTTGCTGCATCTGACTGCCGGCAACGTCTTTGTCGGCGCGGTCGACAGCCTTGTTTCGGGAATAATCACGAAGAATGCCAATATTTTGAAAATGTCGCGGGTCGACCCGGTTTTTCCGCTGCTGTTCATCGAGAGCATCAAAGAGCATGACCCGGCAGGCATAATCTGGCCGAACCAGGCGGCGCTGCTCTGGAAAGGCGGCGATGCCGCCATCGAAAACACCCTGTTTCAGGCGCCGCTGACCGTAGTTTTCTGGGGTGGGCATGAAGCTCTGCAGTCACTCAAACCTAGACTGGGGCCGGCAACCTCGCTGATCGAAAACGGCCCGCGCTATTCATTTGCCGTGGTAGAAGGCAGCCGTATCAGAAAAGGGCCATCGCCGGCAATGGTGCGCGGTCTGGCTCTCGACCTCTGCCGCTGGGACCAGCAGGCCTGCTCTTCGCCGCATGTGGTTTATGTTATCGACCGCGACGTGAAAACGGCGCATCTGCTGATCGAAGCCATGTTCGATGAACTGGTGCAGCTGCGCAGCGAACTGCCGCTCGGTGCTCTCAGCTTTGACGAAAAGGTCGAAATCCGCAAGGTGCGTGAACTGGCGCGAATGGCCCAGGCAAAGGACGAAGGCAGACTGGTCTGCCCTGAAGATTTCAGTTTTACACTCGTGCTCGAATATGATTCGGCATTCAAGGTTTCGTGCCTGAACCGCACCCTGTTTTTTAAAATTGTGCCCGATGTCGAGACGCTTATTGAGCAGGTAAAGCCTTTGTCTGCCTATCTGCAGACCGCCGGTATTCATTGCGGCGCCGAAATGACGGCAAAGCTCGAGGCTGAGCTGTTCAGTGCCGGTGTTAAGCGCATTACCGAGGTTGGTGGCATGAGTGAGGGGCACGATGGTGCACCGCACGAAGGCAGTTTTCTGCTGCGCCAGCTGGTTGAATGGGTTGACGTCGAATATCGTGAGAATGCTGAAAGCCGGGTTGAATGGTTGTTGCGTCAGATCACCGCTTCGCCTTACTACCGACGCATTATCGATAAGTCCGGTGGTTGCGGCTTTGAGAATTTTCATAAGCTGCCGCTTCTCGATCGCGAAACTTTTTACCGCAATTCGCCGCCTGAATCAGAAGATATTCTTACCGGGCCGATGACCGATGCTTATGTTTATGCCTCTGGCGGTACGACCGGCAATCCGAAGTTCACCTTTTATTCGAATGAAGAATATCGCTATGTTACCGACATTCTGACCGACATTTACCGCAATGCCGGGCTTGAAGCCGGTGACCGGGTAGCAAACCTGTTTATCGCCGGTAACCTCTGGACCAGCTTCAACGTTGCCGGCCGGGCGCTCGAAAACCTTGGCTGCCTGAATCTGCCGGTAGGTGGAGCTTCTGACCTCGAAAATATTCTTAAATATCTGCAGATATTCAAGGTGAATGCGGTGGTGGGCCTGCCGTCGATCATCATCAACCTTGCCGAAGAAATCAAAAAACGTGGGCTCAACATCAGAATCGAAAAAGTTCTCTACGGTGGTGAGCATCTGCGCCCGCAAACCTGCGATTTTCTGCGCGAAGCCATCGGGGCTGTGTCGATCAGATCGGCAGGCTATGCCTGCGTCGATACGGGGCCGGTCGGCTGGCAGTGCATGCATCTTGAAGGCTCAGTGCATCACGTTCTCGAAGAATACTGCCATGCCGAGATTCTTGACCCGCTCGATCACAAACCGGTAACGGGCAATACCGCCGGCGAAATAATTGCCACCAATCTCAATCGAGTTCTGATGCCGGTGGTCCGCTACCGCACCGGTGACCTCGGCCGCTGGGTTGAAACCGGCAAATGTCCGGGTGGTTTCAGCGGTCGATCGTTCGAACTGCTTGGCCGCTGCGATGACCTGCTGGTGATCGGCGGCATCAATCTGATGCCTGTCGATGTGGCCGCCGGCCTGGCTGGTTTGCCCGTCAGTCAGTCTTTTCAGGTTGCTGCTCAGACCGAAAATGGTAGAGATCAACTCTGCCTGCGTCTCGAAGCCGAAAAGCAACTGCCCGACCGGCAGATAATCGAGGCTCTCAAGAAGGGTTCATACAAGATTGCCGAATCGCTTAACGACAACTGGATGAACATT
>CAZFUG010000440.1:458-3017 GCA_964522035.1 uncultured bacterium | reverse complement strand
AGAATCGGCAGCCCATGTGTCAATTGACCTGCTTAAAAAAACTTAACAAAATGAAAACTAAAATTGTTTATCACCAGTATCTTCTGATAAAATATATAAAAGCAAAAGACATTTTATACAGTCGTAAACGGGAAAGAATCATTGATAGAACCAGTTTCTGCAGCATATCTGGTGATCGACAGGGTTGGTAAGGTAGTATCTGAATCATCTTCGGCCGCCGAACTGCTGAAGTGTGCCTCAGCCGGACCACTTATCGGTCGGTCGCTTTTCGACTTTTTCGTGCGGCTGCCCGCATCGGTAAGCAGTTATGAGCCGCCAGCAGGCTATCTTGAATTCGAAGCCGAACTCAAATCCGACGACTCAGATTGTTTTCTTAATGTCGGTATTTTTCCGGCCGAACACCAGAATGGCGGTGAACCGGTAAATCTCGTTTTCATTCGCGACGTCACCGCACAGCGAATGATGGAAAACGAGCTCAGCCAAGCTTCACGCCACTACTGGACTCTCTTCGACGCTTCCTCTGACGCAATTTTCCTCGAAACTGCCGACGGTGCAATCTTTGACTGCAACAAGGCCTGCGAAAAAATGTATGGCTACAGCCAGTCAGAAATGCTTAAAATGAACGCCAGAGACCTTGTTCCGGGCAACGTCGTCGAAATGCTTGAAAACTTTGTTCCCGAACTCGAAAATGCGCGGGCAACCGGTCGCAGCATTCAGCTCGAAGCCGCGGGCCGCCGCAAAGACGGCAGCGTTTTCCCGAGCGAAGTGATCGTCAATTTTATAAAAATCAACGGCCACGAATGTTATGCCGTCACGGTGCGCGATATTACCATTCGCCGTGAGCTCGAAAACAGTCGGGTGCGTTACGAAACCCAGGTTATGCAGCTGCAGAAACTCGACCACCTTGGCCAGATGGCCAGCGGCCTCGCCAATGATTTCAACAATCTGCTGACCGGCATCATGGGCTATTCAGACCTGATGATGCGCGAACTGCCACCCGATAGCAGCTGTCGTGAAAAGGCCCGGCGCATTGTCGATGCGGCCCGCAAGGCCAGTGAAATCATTCAGCAGCTGATGGCCTATTCCGGCCGCATGCCGACTCTTTATCAGAAGGCCAACATAAAAAATATTCTGCGCGAGCTGCACCCGGCAATGCAACAGTTGACTGGTGACAATATCGATCTTCAGATCGCCGTTGACGAGAATCTGCCCGAAATCCACATCGACCCCCCAATGCTGAAACAGGCTATTCTCAACGTGGTTAAGAATTCGGTCGAGGCAGCGGTCAGCGAGCGAAAATGCTCGATCTGCATCACCGCATTCCCAGGACTGGCGAACTATTATGGCAATGAGCCCGGTTATTTTGGCCCACCGATCAAGTCTGGCAGCTACATTGCCGTTAAAATAACCGATAACGGCAGTGGCATCGAGCCTGATAATCTCAATCG
This sequence comes from uncultured bacterium, assembly GCA_964522035.1. Classification (GTDB taxonomy): domain Bacteria; phylum Muiribacteriota; class Ozemobacteria; order Ozemobacterales; family Ozemobacteraceae; genus Rifleibacterium. The sequence goes on along the minus strand of CAZFUG010000440.1, from coordinate 1,569 downwards.
TATTTTCGACCCGTTCTTTACCACCCGCTATGCCGGTCGCGGTCTTGGTCTTTCCGCGGTAATCGGTATGCTGCGCAGCCATCGCGGTGCGGTCATGGTCACCAGCCAGTTTGGCCAGGGAACCGATTTCGCCATACTTCTGCCGATCGATTCGGCCGGCAGCTTTGTCGATGCGGCGCAGAGTCGCCCGGCTGAAGAAAACTGCTCCAGCGGCTGTGCTCTGGTAATCGATGATGACGAAAACGTCAGAGAAATTCTTGCCGACAATATCCGCATGATGGGATATGAAGTTATTCTCGCTGAAAATGGAAAAGACGGCCTGAATCTGTTCAAAAACCTTCAGCGCAAGCTGACAATCGTGCTTACCGACCTGCTGATGCCCGGAATGAACGGCCTCGAACTGATCAAGGAAATCCGCTGGATGAACCCTGAAATACCGGTTATCGTCTGCACCGGCATTGGCAACGACGAAAAACGGCCCGAACTCGAAAAGCTCGGCGTATCTGCTATTCTTGAAAAGCCTTTTTCCAGCCGCGATCTCGAAAAACACCTGACCCGTATTCAACTTAAGGCGCGCAACCGCAACGGCCAGAGCTGATTCAATATTTTTCGCTTATAAAAAAAATGGCACCCGAAGGTGCCATTTTTTTTATAAGTAATTGCTTATTTGTCGAATTCGAAAGCGACGATGCGGCTGATGCATGATTCGAGCTCAATGGCGCGCCACGGAAACAGACCGATCCAGGTGCGCTTGTTGTTCAGCTTGTCGATGTCGCCGCCGATGTTTTCGGCATGCACGATGCCCATCGGGAACATCTTCAGGTGCATGACCTGATAGTATTCTTCCTGTGGGTAGTATTCGTCCCAGGCTTTGCCGTGGGTTTCTTTGAGCTTGGCTTCAGCTTTGGCGAAAAGCTTCGGGTGCCAGTCACGCAGAATGGTGTTCATCGGGTGGTCGGCTGAGCCGCAATCTACGCCGATCCATTTGAATTTCATTTCCTGTGCCCATTTGTGAAAATTCGCATCGGGGCCCGGATGTTTGACCATATAGCGCACTTCGTCGGCCTGTGGCTGATCCCAGCCGTATTTATGATAGCCGGTGTTGATGATC
>CAZFUG010000440.1:0-448 GCA_964522035.1 uncultured bacterium | reverse complement strand
CAGGATGTCGCCTTTGCGGATATCGGCTTTTTTCATCAGCATTTCGGGTGAATACAGCGAGAAATCGCTGACTTCGTCTGAAATGTCGACGACCACGCCGTCGCCACACCATTCTTCGAGCGGAACTTCACCAATGGTTCTGCCGTTGGCGCAGAAGTGAATTTCGCCGTCAATGTGAGTGCCGACGTGGTTGCTGGTCTTGATGATCTGACCGTTGGCGCCCTGGCCCATGTGGGCACCTGCAATGCGCTTGAAATACTGAACCTGCAGGGGCATATAGCTCGGCCAGGGAGGAGTATGAATACTCAGCCTCTGGGTAAGGTCATACATTTTTACTTTTGTCATCAATTGACTCCTTTTGTTTACTTATTTATGAAAATGATACTAATTTTGGCAATATTTTTCAACATATGCTTCGAGGGCGTCGTCGAAACATTTCATCGGCGGG
>CAZFUG010000439.1:0-3047 GCA_964522035.1 uncultured bacterium | reverse complement strand
TGGAGTCGGGATTTTTGATAATTCCTGAGCTCAAAAACAGACCCTCGATATAGTTGCGCTTATAAAACGAAATGGTCAGATCTGCCAGCTCAGAAGGCGAAAATGCGGCCCGCTCGATGTCGTTGCTGCGCCGGTTCATGCAGTAGGCACAGTCATAAACACAAAAATTCGTGAAGAGAACTTTTAAAAGCGATATGCAGCGCCCGTCTGCCGCCCAGCTGTGGCAGATACCACCCGGAACCACATTGCCAAGACTGCCAGCCGGGCTGTTTCTGCTGCTACCGCTCGAAGCACATGAAACATCGTAGCGGGCAGCGGCAGAAAGAATGCGCAGTTTGTCAGCAACCGCCAGCCAGCTGCTGCTACCATGACCCGTAACATTTGCAGTTATTTCATTCGCCATTTTTTCGCCTCATAATTACATTGTAAGCGAAAATTATGCGAATGGAAAGAAAAAAATAAAAAAGAATGATTATCTGACGCGCTTCGCATTAAATATGCGTTGAGATGTACTCTACCCTTTAATCAGTCTGAACTTGTGTTTTTATGAGGCTCAGATTAGAATCTGGCAGGATCTAATTTTCTTCACGTGGAGAAAGACATTGATAGAATATGCTTTTGAGCTTGAGGGTGGAAAAAGGATCGGATTCAAGGTTCTGTTCAATCGTGTGCATGCTGATGATGACAAGCCCGGTACTTACCCGCAGTGGACACTGCTGAACTTCAAAAGATGCACCAACTGCACTCTTTCGCCGGAGCATCACATGTATTGCCCGACGGCAGTCGATGTAAAAAACGTCGTTTCCGAATTTGCCGAGATTTCTTCGATAAAGGAAATGAACGTGGTGGTTCGCATGCAGGATCGCACCATCAGAAAACAGTGCGATGCCCAGACAGGTTTAAATTCTCTTCTCGGCCTTCTGATGGCGACAAGCGCCTGCCCTATTCTATCAAAACTCAATTCTCTGGCCCGTTTTCACCTGCCGTTCGCCTCTTTCAACGAAACCCTTTACCGAACGGTTGGCGACTACCTGATCAAGCAGTATCTGATTAAAAACGAGGGGGGACAGCCTGACTACGAGCTCAAAGGTCTCGAAAAACTCTATCGCGACCTTGCCGAACTGAACGGCTGTTTTCTTGAACGCCTGAAAGAAGTTGCAAAGCACGACTCATCTATCAACGTAATCGCCAATCTGTCTAGTCTGTCAATGATAGTTCAGTTCTCGATTCACGACCGGCTCAAGGATTTTCGCAGCTTTATCTGACGGTAATCAGACTCAGCCATAGAAAGCGAAAGCGCGCACCATAATGGCTGCGCGCTTTTTTCTTTCTTTAAAAGAGATGGCTTCTGCCGTCAGGTCTTGATATTTTTCCGGGCGGCGAGAATGTTGAGAGATTCTTTGAAACGGTTGTAAACCGCACGGGAACGCTGATTGTAAAAGGCTGCCGGCCGTGCAAGACTGAGCTTGTCAGTTCGCTTGCTGAGGTTCAGAGCCAAAGCATTCATGGCTTCAAGCAGGACTCCGAGTTTTTCATAAAGCATTGCTTTAAGACGCTTTTCGGAGTTTTCACAGAGCAGACTGGTGCTTTCTGAACGTTCGACCATGGCCATAAGCATTTTCGTCATTATTTCTGGCTGCCGGGTGAAGAATTCTTCAACCTGGTGCAACTGCACCACGATGGCGGTAAGGTCGGTAGCACAGACAACATCGGCGGTTCGTCGCATATCCGGAACCGGAGCGTCGAGATTGAGAAATACGGCAATTTCACCAATGATGCTGCCAGGGGTATCGATTCTGATATTAGGGTTGGCACCGTCGGTAATGACTTCTGCCGCACCTTCGGTGATGATGAAAAGCTTGTCGCCGATTGTCCCTTCTTTGCAAAGAAGAGTGCCGGCCTTGAACGTCTGCATCTTCACGTCTTTGCTGACATGCCCGACGACACCGCAGGCAACCGATGTATTATTGCTCAGGCCCGCTTCGGCCTGTTTGAGAATCTCGCGAGAAAGCTCAAAGGCCTTATGAGTGCGTGCCTGCATCAGGTCAACATCATTTATAGCGGGAACCAGGGCGTTGGCCATTTCGTTGACGCCGGCCATATAATCTCTTGCAGTCGCTCTGATAAAAGAATCGAGTTCGACCTCTTCTTTGGCGATTGCGGCAAAATGAGCAAAGAACTGCTTCATGTAACGGGCAAACGACACACAGGCCCGAACCCCGATCTTAGGGTCGGTGGTGATGACCTCTTTGAGAGAAGACTGGTCATCAGCAGGAACTGACACAACAGAAGACTCATCGAGAGCAAACACTGAAAACAGCTGAGGCTTGCCGGTCAGGGCTTCGATTTCACCAAATAGTTCCTGGTGTGAGACGATGCCGATCAGATCGGCCTCATTCAGCATGTGTTTAACGCCAAGCTCCTGTACTGATTTTTTCGAGTACACCTTGGCAAAACGACCTGAGGTAACCTTGAAAAACGAAGGTATTACCTGACCCTGCAGAAAAACATGGTCGCCAGGGGAAAACGAACTGGACGTGGACTTTGGAACCATAAGAAACCCCACAATTGTACAACTCTACAGATTTCAACTGATAGCATCAAGTAGAATGATTATACGACTTTTTTTGCAAAAAGTTTTACAATTGCAAAAAAAATTTCAGATTTTTTTTTTATTTTTTTTCTGCTGACAATATACCGTTACGTTCAAGCAGCGAACCGTCGGCGCGAAGAAGATCTATAATCGCTGATGTATACCCCACCGCAACTCTCGCTTCTGCGATACGGGCTGCGGTAAGATCCCGCTGCGCCTGGGCGACCTGAAAAGCTGTGGTTTTGCCGACATTGAATTTGACCTCTTCGACCCGAAGTTTTTCGAGCTGTTTCTGGGAAGTTGCCGCGGTTGCCGTCAGCTGCTGCAGAGTTCGCTCGACTTCAATGTAAGCCTTGATAACATCTTCTTTAACCAGCTGTTCAAGATTGCTGATAGCTTCGCGGCGCATTTCGGCACTGGCCATGGCTTTTGCCAATTCCGCTCTTGCAGCTCT
>CAZFUG010000438.1:0-3053 GCA_964522035.1 uncultured bacterium | reverse complement strand
CAATACAGTGACAGCAACAAAAGCGATTAAGCAATGCGAAGACAGATATCGGACAGACATGTTTTCCTCTTTTAAGGCCGGTTTGAGCGAACAATCCTTCACGACAACTGGTTTAATGACAATTCAATGCATTTTTTCAATGGCGATGAAGAACAGGATCAATTCTAACGCCGAACGGCCCGGCTGGTCAACCAGCCGGGCCGTTCAATCAGGTCTTGAATTTTCTATCAGAAGGAAATCCGGGTAGGTTTCCAGTCGGTTGGGCGCTGCAGGCCTTCTTTTTCGGGCACGACCAGCGAGCCGACATAGCTGCCATCAGCATAAACACGGTCGATCTGTTCGCGGATCGATTTAATATCTTCTTCGCTGACTACGCCATTATCGGTGGCCTTGTAGAATTGCACGGTTATGCGAATCGGGAAGCGCTCGTCTCGTTCGATCGGCTGATTATCCATTTCGACGAACGGCCCTTCGATTTCGCCGTGACCGATGACTGCATCTTCAACATTAGAAGAAAGAGCTTCGCGGCTGACTTCAGCATCTTCAAACATGATGCCCTTGCTGTCACCACGAAAATATTCGCGATGTTTGAGCGGCACCTGAATCAGCATTACCATGTTATCTGCTGCAGTGCTGCCAACTGCCGGGGCAGAAGGTTTTGCTGTATCATCGGCAGGTTTATCGGTTGCCTGAGTTGGTTCAGCGGCAGCATCACTGGCACGTTTGCCGGTCAGCGAGGCTTTTTCCCCTTTGCTGTTGAAGAAAAGGCGCTGACCGTAGGCGCCGCCGTTCTGCACAGCATCACGCGCGTTGTCGACGATGGTCATGCTGGTGCCTTCGCGGGTGACGAGAATCGCCAGCACAGCGGGATTGCCGGCTGCTGACTGATAGTTGAAAATTACCGGGTTGAATACGGCTTCTTCGCCCTTCGGAATCGGCAGAAAACAGGCCTGGGCCGAAACCAGCACATGCGAATCGCGGGTTGCCAGAAGCATACTGGCGCTGCCGGTCCATGATGCCGCATTGCTCAACAGCGGGCGCGGATCTTCGAGCAGGGCGCCGAGCGGAATTGTTTTGGGTTCCTGGCCTTTTTCGTTACCAACGCGGGCGTAGAGTTTGCCAAGCTGAATGTCAGCGGTTTTGTCAGTGAAATTCGGAAAGCGGATAACCGGCATACAGGTCATTCTGCGGCTTTCTTTGCTGCCGTGATGCACCTGAATGGTCATGTCGCTGATATTCGGGCCGACGGCCGAGCCTTCGAAGCGGCCGGTGTCTTCCCAGGTGATGTTGATGATGTCGAGGCCGTATTTTGCGGCCAGGTCACGGGCGGTCGGATCACTGGTCATGCCGGCGACGCGGCTGACTACCTGTTCATAATCGGGGTTGGTTTTTTCCTGGGCCAGAACCGGCATTGTCAGCCAGCAGGCGAGCAATACGGTCAGCAGTTTGATTTTCATTTGATGCCTCTTTCTTTGCAGACGCTGATTCGGGTAATTCATCGAGTCGATGCTGCCAATTTACTCTTCAGTCATGCGCTTGTCAAAGTCCGTATTCTGCGGCTTTACAACTTCCATGATCCAGATTGTCGCTCTTATCGATGACGCCAGACAAAAAAACAGCTTATCGGCGCGACGGTTCGCCCTGCCATCAGAAAACATCCGTCTTTCTCCAGTTGCCAATAAAAAAAAACCGCTGCAGAGGCTTTCTGCAGCGGCCTTCAGAGACTCAGAATTATTTGATCTTAAGCGGCACGTAGAGCACCTGGCGGTTGCCGGCCACATCGCAGGCGTCGATATACAAATGCGGGTTCTCTGGCAACTTCAACTCGGCAAGCTTTATCTCATCGGCATTCACGTCGCTGACCGGCGCGGGTTCGCCGCCGGCACCGGCGCAGATGCCGCATTTGAGTCTGGCATGGTCGAGTTTGTAATTGTCGTCGCCGTTGGCCTTGATTTTAAGCACAGCATTAGCCGGAACCGTTATCGCAGCCTGTTCAGGGGTCACAACCATATTGGCGCCAAGTTCAATGCCTGATATGATGTTGGTTTCTGTCGGATCGGCTTCGTTTACGAGCGCGCCGGAAAAATACACGTCGGCCATTTTCGGCAACGGATATTTGTTCGGCGGGTTTTCGGCAACCCAGAAAGTGCCTGAACGGCCATCTTCAAGGGCTATTTCAAGACCACACACCGGTGGCGTGATATCGAGAACACGCACATCGGCGGCAATGCTTGAATTAGCAAATGTAGCTCGCTGCTTGCCGGTTTCGGGCGAGGTGTAACGCATTTTTCGACCGGCATAACAGGTGATCGCGCCCTTGCCGGTAGGATTGAGCGGGGTTATCACCATCTGGTTGACCGCCAGATCACTCGATACGGATGCTGGAAAATTGCGGTTCTTTTCCCAGTCGATGAACAGCCAGGAAATGGCATGATTTCGGCTCCAGGATGGTTCCGGAATCTGGCTGCCGTTGTAAGTCGCCGGCGGTTCGGCGTCGAACAGGGCAGTTTCGGCAACCACCGTCAACGGCACGTCTTCGGTCAGGGTCGCCGGAATTGCTTCGCCGTTTTCAAGATAGATTTTCATCGGCAGAACCGGGCTCAGGTCAGCGGGGTGTTCGCCAATGGTCACGCCTTCGAGCCAGGGGGCCTCAGAAGCTTTTTTGGCATCGTCAGAATTTTCGGCACCGATGACGACAGAACCCGCCAGCAGAGAGATTAATGCGGTGAATAAAAGTGTTTTCTTCATGTGGCTGCCTGGTTACTGGTTCTTGCCGCCTTCAAATGCAGCTGCGGTGTTAACTACATAGAGGGGCATTCTGATGGTTGTGACGTTGCCATCTTTGTCGGTAGCATTGGTTACAAAAACGTATTCCGGTTCATCGGGGTACTGGTCGCGGGGATAGTTGGGAACACGGAACATGTATGAGTCGCCGTCTTTTTCAACCGGTTTACCGTCGGCGGTTTCGATGATGGCTTCAACATTGCCGGTAGATGCGCGTTTATTACCGTTGTCAGTCGACATGGCGGCAAAAATGAACGGAACATTGCGGC
>CAZFUG010000437.1:0-3070 GCA_964522035.1 uncultured bacterium | reverse complement strand
AGCAGGCCGACAGCGTCGCCAAAGAAGAATTAGCCACCTTTGTCTGGCAGGAAGGCCGACGCCTGCGGCTGTTCGAAAACGAAATCCAGCAGCTCGTCGACTTTCTGCCGGCATGGTTCAGCAACATTGCCCGCAAGCGGGTTATCGAACTCTCGCCGGCAAAAGTCTGCAGCGTTGAAACCGACCCGGCTAAAGAAACCGGTGGCGGAGCTGCAGAGATTTCATTCAACGGCATCATCGGAAAATCCGAAACCATGCGCTCGATGTTCGCCTGTCTGAAGCGCATCAGTGGCAGCAGCCTTTCAGTGCTGATTCAGGGCGAAAGTGGCACCGGTAAAGAACTGGTTGCCCATGCCATTCATTCTCTTTCTGACCGCGCCGGGCAGAGTTTTATACCGGTTAACTGCGGCGCTTTGCCAGACTCAATAATAGAAAGCGAACTTTTTGGCTACGAAAAAGGCGCTTTTACCGGCGCTGCGGCCCAAAAAAAAGGTTATTTCGAAATCGCCCATCAGGGAACCATCTTTCTAGACGAAATCACCGAAACCTCGCTCAATACCCAGGTAAAACTGCTGCGGGTATTGCAGGAAAAGCAGTTCTACCGGGTCGGCGGCACAAAACCGGTCGCTGTTGACTGCCGCATTATCGCCGCCACTAATCGCGACATGCTCGAAATGGTTAAAAACGGCTCTTTCAGACATGACCTTTATTATCGCATCAACGAAATGACCATTTCGCTGCCCCCTCTGCGGGAACGCAAAGACGATCTCTGTCTGCTCGTCGATCATTTTCTCAAAAGCTTTGCCACCCAGAACGGTCGCCAGGCGCCAACTCTCGCCCCTGCCGCCTGGCAGATTCTCAAAGATTACAACTGGCCCGGCAACATCAGAGAACTTGAAAATGCACTAAAACGAGCTGTGGTTCTTGCGGACGGGATCATCATGCCCGAACACTTTCCGGCCGCCATTCTTGAAAACACAAGGCAGCAGTCGGCGAGACATGCAGCGATTCCGGAAACCGGGACTCTTGAACAAATGCTCGCCCAGGCAGAACGCGGCATTCTCGACACCCAGCTGGCGAAGTATGGCTACAATGTTTCAAAAACCGCCGATGCCCTGCAGGTATCAAGACGCACTCTGCAGCGCAAAATCAAACAGCTCGGCCTCGAAAAGAAGGCTCTGTAGTTTTAGAACTTCGCTTCTACGAGTGTGGCAACCCCGTAAACGATGTTGGCAATAGCCTTCATGGTGCTGCCGGTGAACTCAAAAACCGTATCGCCGGTCTTTTTGATACCGGGTATCCATTCAAGGCGCAGCGCCAGGCTGACATCGCGCAGCCTTATAGTGAGCTGGGTCGGACCGGAAATCTGCGAAGGCTCGATTGAAGAAACATTTTTCAATGCTCGTTTTGTTTCATCGCGCAGCTGCTCACAAATGCGGTCAGGGTGAACGCATAACGCGCCATCAGTACCGATTGAATATTTGGTAATTACTGTGTGCGTCGATGGCATATTGGTACCAGCCTGCTCTATGGCCTTCGAATCGCCACTGATCAGAATGGTTGGCACCTTCATCTCGCCGGCCACCAGAGCCAGAATGTCGAATTCCCCGACCGGCTGCCCGAAAATCTCGAAAGCAACTTTGCTCGAATAGGTGTGCGGCAAAACCCCGCCGTAAGTGCCGGTGCGGGCATGAATGCCAAGCAACACCAGACCGGTAAAGGTTGAATCGAGCAGGTCAAAACCAGAAGTCGGCCTGAAGCCGCCCCTGATCACCATAACTTCGCGTGGCAGCTGGTCTGTGATCAAAGTCAGACCATTGCCATGAAAGTCATTTACGTAAACTTCTTCGGCCCCGGCACTCAAAGCGGCCTCACAGACAGATCTTATCTCGCGGGTATACTGCAGCCGGGCTGCCTCAAAATACGCTGAGGAACCACCGGTCTGAACATCGGCAACGACGCCGGCAATGCCTTCCATGTCTGCTACGATATAAAGTTTCATAAACCTGCCCCCGAAAAATTTCGCATTCAATGAAGCTGTTTATTATAATATGCTCTATCATGGCAAAAAAAGGCAATCAGTATTTTAAACTCCACAGTCCGTTCCAGCTTCGCGGCGACCAGCCCGAGGCAGTCAAAAAGCTTACCCGCTGGGTCGAACAGGGCAACGAACGGGTCACTCTGCTTGGCGTGACCGGCTCGGGCAAAACCTTTACCATGGCCAACATCATCGAGCGCGTCCAGCGGCCGATTCTGCTGATTACCCACAACAAAACCCTCGCTGCCCAGCTTTACAGCGAGTTTAAAGAATTTTTTCCGGAAAATGCCGTCGAGTATTTTGTCAGCTATTACGATTACTACCAGCCCGAAGCCTACATTCCGTCAACCGACAGCTACATCGAAAAAGACTCGGCAATCAACGAACAGATCGACCGCTTTCGCCATTCTGCCACCACCTCTCTCTTTTCGCGCCGCGATGTTCTTGTCGTCGCCTCGGTCAGCTGCATTTTCGGCCTCGGCTCCCCGACCGACTATTCTGAAATGCGCATTTCACTGAAGGTCAACCAGGAAATCAGCCGCCAAAAACTCGTCAGAGACCTCATCGACATTCAGTATTCCCGCAACGACATGGACTTTCACCGCTCACGCTTTCGCGCCCGCGGCGAAACCATCGATATTTTCCCCGCCTCGAGCGAACTGGCCATCCGCGTTAAATTTTTCGGCGACGAGATCGACAAAATCGAACAGTTCGACCCGCTTACCGGCGAAGTTACCCAGAAACTCGAAGTCGTCGATATTTTTCCCGCCCAGCACTTCGTAACCACAACCGAAAAGATGGAACGGGCCCTCGAAAACATCGAAGCCGAAATGAAAGAACAGGTCAAGTTCTTCGAAGCCAACAAAAAAATGATCGAAGCACAGCGCATTTATGAACGAACACGCTACGACATGGAAATGCTGCGCGAAACCGGCTTCTGCAAGGGCATCGAAAATTATTCCCGTCATTTTTCCGGCCGCAATCCTGGTGAACCGCCAGACACCCTTGTCGATTACCTGCCGAAAGACTGCC
>CAZFUG010000436.1:0-3073 GCA_964522035.1 uncultured bacterium | reverse complement strand
GGCATTCGGGCAGGCCATCGAAGTGCCTGACATGTAGCCCATCTTCTGGTTCGGATAAGTTGCAAAAATGTTCACGCCTGGCACTGCAACGTCGACCTTGGTGTGGCCGTAGCATGAGAATGGAGCGATCTTCTGATCTTCGTCGGTAGCAGCGATTACCATCTTATTGGTTATCGGAACATCGTTCGGTGAGGTTACGATGTTGTTGAGATCTTCAGTTGAGTTCCCGGCGGCGATAAAAATCAGCGCATCCTTGCAGCCGGCGAAGAAAGCTTTGTCTCTCGGCAGAAATGCTCTGGTGACGAACAGGTTGACGACTTCCTGAACTTCGGCATCGGTCGGGTTCTGAAAGCCCCACTGCACCATATTGCCCTTCATCATTTCGCAGAGGTTTTTATTTTCAGTGCCAAATGAACAGTTGATCAATCTCGGTTTCATGGAAGCGATGTAAGCCGCCTTTGGCTTGATCTGATCAGCATACTGCTGGCCGAGCTGGGTGAAATATTTTTCGAGGTCGGCCATGGTGACCTTCTGAGCGCCATCGGAAGCGGCGGCATCGTTGCGGCTGGTGCGGCGGTGCAGCATGGCGTGCTTGATTGCTGTCAGAGCCTGAGCGGCTTCTTCTTTCGGGGCGCCGCCGGTCTGAATATGCTTGATGGCGTTGAGATTAACGCCTTCATTTTTGGTCGAAACGATACCGGCACAGTGAGTACCGTGTGCCCAGCCACCGGTGAAACCGACCCAGGCCCAGAACTGCTTGTCTTGATAATTTTTTACAAGATAATCGTATTCTTCGGCGGTCAGGCCATCTTTACCATAGGCCTGCAGCTTGCCGAGAAGTTCCATGCAGCGAAGAACTCTATCATAGTCAGGAGGTGTATCAGAAAGGTTGACGAGGGTTGCATTGTTGTCAACGAAATTCCAGCCGAAAATATCGTCGGCATAGCCATTGTTGTCGTCATCTACACCGGCTTTGCCATTGAGTTCAAGAGCGTTCGGAAACGCGAGCGGTTTGAGTGCATCGTGAGTGAAATCACTGCCTGAATCGATAACCAGAACATTAACCTTTTCAGAAGCCTGAACCGGTGAATATGAAAAGCTGAGAGAGGCAGCCAGAGCGGCAAGAACGAGTTTACGGGTAAATTTCATCAATAGCACCTCCAAGATTTTTTAATAATAATGATTATTTTGCGTTCTGTAAATATCCCCCGCCCCAACTTTACAAAGAAATCTAAAGAAATTCGCATGTGAAATAAATCACACCTCCGCCGATTGTCTTAATGTTGCATTATACTTTTCTGAGGTATATACTTCTCTGTAATGGATAGAATATTACTGTCTCTGTAGGCCCGTAGACAGTCGTTCATATGAATCAGAAAGGGGATCACACCCATGGGTGCCGTATTGGTTGAGATCTGGGATGCCACCGGAAACAAAAAAGTAAAGGCAGAACTTCCGGACGACGAAGCCGTTAACCGCATAATCATTCTTCTCATCGACAAGATGAATCTGCCCAGATTTACCCCTGATGGCCAGCTGATGAGCTATAAGTTTCATCACAAAGCTTCCGGGCGCCAGCTTCTCGATGACGAAACTTTTCATCAGGCCGGCGTTAATTCAGGCGATGTGCTGCGCATTCAGCCCGAAATAACCGCCGGGAAGGCTCCATGACAGAAGATCAGAACGAAACTGATCAGGGTAAAGTCTTAAAAATTTCCACCGGTCAGCAGGAGAACCGCTTTTCAAGGTTCGAACTTATCCGCTGGTGGGATCAAAGCCGTCTTAAAAACGCCAGGGTGCTGGTAATCGGTGCTGGTGCGCTTGGTAATGAAATTATCAAAAACCTGGCTCTGGTCGGAATCGGTAACATTCTGCTCGTTGACTTCGATCAGATAGAACCGTCGAATCTTTCGCGGTCGGTTTTGTTTCGTGAATCGGATCGCGGGCGCAACAAGGCTGATGTGGCTGCTGAACGCGCGCGCGAATTATTCCCCGAAATCAATATCAGGCCTTTGTGCGTAAATGCGGTCACCGACCTCGGCCTCGGTGTTTTCTACTGGGCTGATGTGATTCTTGGCGGTCTTGATAACCGAGAAGCCAGATTGGCAATCAATCAGAACGCTTTCAGAAGCGGAAAATCATGGATTGACGGCGCCATCGAGGGCTTGAGCGGTGTGGCCAGGGTGTTTGCACCTGATGGCCCCTGCTACGAATGTACGATGAGCGAAGTCGACTGGAAAATTCTCAACGCCAGAAGATCGTGTACCCTTCTGACCCGCGAAGAAATGATGTCGGGAAAGACCCCTACTACACCGACCATTGCCAGTATCATCGCCGCCGTTCAATGCCAGGAAGCCATCAAAATGCTGCACGGCCTTGAGACCATTTCCGGCCAGGGTTACATTTTTGAAGGTCTCAGCTTTTATCAGGACGTTATCAGCTACAAACGCAAAGCCGAATGCTATTCGCACGAAACCTTTCTGCCGGTCTGCAGCCTCGAATATCGCGCCGATTCTCTTACACTCGGTGACGCAATAAAAATAGTCAAAAAAGATCTCGGGCCCGCCGCCGTGCTTGAACTGCGCCAGGAAGTCCTGACCGGCTTTTCATGCCCGGAATGCGAAACCGACTTTGAGTTTCATGCCTCGCTCGGCAAGGTTCACGAGTCTGAAGCGGCATGCCCTGAATGCGGCGAACAGCGGTTTCCGATGCTCTCGCATCAGTTCGATGGCAGTGAGCCATGGCAGCATCTGACCTTCGCCGAACTCGGGGTACCCCCTTTTGATGTCTTTATCGGCAGGGTTGGTGAACAGCAGAAATTTTTCCTGCTCGACGGCGACCGGCAAGCAGTTCTCGGAACCGAGAGGGAAAAGGCATGACCGGAAAAAACCTTGAACCGCAGGTTCGCGATCTCGATTTTCACAAAGGCTACGAGGTGGCTAAAAACCGGCATCGGCCTTTTCCCGGGCAGAATATTTCCGAGCCGCGGGTGGTAATTGAATCCTCAATATTCAAAGAACTCCTTGCCCACGCCGGCGAAACCGTTGCCGTTGAGTTGTGCGGCGTTCTTGTC
>CAZFUG010000435.1:2858-3083 GCA_964522035.1 uncultured bacterium | reverse complement strand
GCTGAACGGCCACTGGTAAGAGAAGCCCGCTTCGAAAACGACGCGGTTCTGCTCGGAGGCGCCGCAATTTTCGCATGAAGCCTCTGTATCCGGCCCGATTCAGGTCTGCCGACGTAATTGCCCAGCATTGGGCTGAACTGCCCGAAAATCTGCAGTTTTACCGGCATCTGCGCAATGTCTGCCACGGATTTCCGAGCACCGTGCTCGCTTATGCGGCCCGACCCG
>CAZFUG010000435.1:0-2848 GCA_964522035.1 uncultured bacterium | reverse complement strand
TGATGGCCTGCGGCATCAATGTGTTCATGCCGCCGCAGGCGGTGCCGGTCTGTGCCCTTTCACAGGCGCTTGGCGCCAGAAACCTGCCGATCGGGCTGTATTTAGATGGCGATGTCGCGCTCGAAAACCTGACACTGTCAGCCCTGTCTAGCCATGGTGGGCCTTTTGACGCCCAGGATGTTCAGACTGCCCCCTTCGGGCGCGGCAGCAAAAACGGGGTTGCCGGCGAAACCGATCTGGACAGGGCATATATCAGCAATCTTGCCGGTCTGGCTGATCAGTTCATCGAAAATGGCATCGGTTTTTCTTCGCTGGTGGTCCCTTTTGCGGCAATCGAAGAAAAGTTGCGCGAAAACGAAAGCCTGAAAATTCTATTTCAGACCGACCCGAACGGCCCGCGTGCCGAAATCAGCCCCGATGGCCAGTCATTGCAGATTTTTGATCGCGACGGCCGGCAGATTGCGCCAGAACAGGTGGCACGCGACATCGCCGCTTATCTGGTAAGTGAAAGACTGGCTTCTGGCTCGGTGCTTGGCCCTGCTGGCCAGATTCAGGGGTTTCCTGACAGTCTCGAATATATCGAAGTCGAAGGGGCGGCAATTGATTTGAACCATCGCGCCAGTTTCTCAGATCTGCTGATCGCCTGGTGGCCAGACGGTATTATCGCCCATCAGGGCAGCAGCTGCTTCGGCGACGCACTTCTTTCAGCAGTTTACTACCTCGAAGCACTTCGTTGCCGCCGCTAAGACGGTTTAGAGCCGCCCGCCCCGAATATTGCCTGTGTGAATTTTCACATGCAGAGCTGGCCTTGCTTTTGTTTTTCGTTTGCCCTTGTTTCAACGGCGCTGAGAATTTTAGCCTTGCTTTAGACCACGTCAGAAATGTTTCAGGCCTGTTTCAGCTGCAAAGCAAAAGCCCGGCCAGAAAGCCGGGCTTTATTTGACGAATATAAGCGAAGAAGGCTGCTATTTGGCAGCTTTTTCGAAGAGGCAGACGACTTCGACGTGGTGAGTGCGCGGGTAGAGATCGAACCCGGCGACTTCAGCGAGCCGGTAACCGCTTTTAACGATCGCGGCCGCGTCTTTTTCGAGGGCATCGAGGTCACAGAAGATGCTGACGACTTTTTTCGGCAGCAGTTTGCTGACGATGCGGCCGATGCCGGGGGTACCGGTGCGGGGCGGGTCGAGCAGCAATACATCTGGCTCTGGTTTGTATTTGATCAGTTCCTTGATTGCATCGCCTTCGGTGAGCTCGACAAGCTTTTCGTAGCCGCCGCGCAGAATATTGCGCTGCCCGGTTCTGACCGCGCCAGGGTGTGATTCGACCGCTTCGACATGGGCACCCTTGGCTGCCAGAGCCAGTGTGAAGTTGCCGGCGCCGGCAAAACCTTCGACAATACGCATGCCGGCAGCAGGTTTGCAGAATTCAACGACCTTGCGCACCAGCAGAGGGTTCTGAAAGATGTTTCCCTGCACGAAAAATGAGGGTTCAGCGTCATAGGGGCCGCCATCGACATCGGGGGCGACGAGACCGGTAACATTGACCGGGCCGACGACCTCTTTGATTTTGCCGTCAAAAGATGCGATCGACAGTCCCTTGAGATTGAGGCTGCGCATGACTTTCATCAGACTGTCATAGCAATGGCGGGCAGTTTTGCCCTTCATCAGCACCGCGTGCCCCGTAACCCGATCAGAAGTATGAGACGAGGAAGACATCAGCGTCAGGCTGTCGAGCATGATCGGAACCTGATTGAGAATCTTGCGTGCCGCGACCAGTCTTCGGTTGAGCGGGGCGGTAATCAGGGCACATGCCGTGACCGGCACCACATTGCCCGGAACCGGGCTCGACCAGTTCTCTGAAGCAAGAAAGCCCGATTCGCGTTCTTCAAAACTGCGGCTCTGATGCAGGCGCACCCGGGGCAGATATCTGATGATCTCACGTGAAGGGTGGAAACTGTGCACGAAAGCCTCTTTGCCGCCCGGCACATAGGCCAGCGAGCGTTCGATCATTGACTGCTTCTCTTTTTTGCGGCCTTTTTCAGAAAGTTCGAGCAGGTCGCAGCCGCCGCACGGGCCATGAAAAAAGCAGTCGGGCTTGACGCGGTCAGGCGATGGCTCGAAAAGCTGAGCATTTTCAATGCGACCCTCGTCGTTAAAGTGCAGTTCAACCTTGTCGCCGGGCAGAAAACCCGGAACCCGGACCTTTTTGCGGTCGACGGAAACAAAGGCCTGGCCATCGCTGGCCAGACCTTCAATATCAACTATAAGTCTGTCGGTCTTTTTTGCTTTCACTTCAGGTTACTTCTTCGGTACTTTCGGGCACTGCAGGCGCTCATAGGTCGGCATGCTGCCGAGCAGGGGGCGGGCATAGTTCAGGAAGTCGGTGGTAACGCCATTGCCGGCTTCGTTGATGAAGGTGCGCGGCATTGACTTGGTTTCGCGGGCCACGCTGGCGAGCGGGGTCAGGAAATAATCGACCGAATAATCGCCGGTTCTGCGAATCGCTACAGAGCCGTCGACATTGTTCCAGACTGCGAACTGTGCGGCCTTTTCCCCGACTTCGCGGGCTTCGGCCTGGTCGACTTCAGAAACGATGCCGAGGAAGCTTCTCTGCAGATAGCCGAAGGTGTCTGAGCGAACGCGTTTGATTTTGAGGCGGTCTTTGATGACCTTGCCAAGAGCGTCGCCGAGAGCGCCGGTGCCCGAAAGCTGTATGTTGCCGTGCGCATCTTTTTCAGAATCGCCGATCAGCGAAGAGATGATCGGTTTGCCATCGGCGCCGACGATGCCTTCAGATACGGCGATGACGCAGCGGCCGAAGCGGCGGTAAACATCGTCGACATCTTTCA
>CAZFUG010000434.1:0-3089 GCA_964522035.1 uncultured bacterium | reverse complement strand
AGGCAGAATTTGCTTTGTATGATGGCAAAGAAATGAGGAAAGTCTGATGCTCGCAGGAGATAAATTCAATCTAGATGCTCTGGTTCGGGCCCTTGATTCAAGTGACCTGCCGGTTTTCAATCTCGGAATTCTGCTTAGAGACGGCACGCCACTTGCACAGGCCTTGAGGCAGGTGGCTGTGAATGCACAAAGCCGGAGCATAAAAAATTCAGCTGCAAGAGCCGCCGAATTACTTGCCGCCGGAAATTCCTGTGCCCAGGTTTTTGCCGGTTCAGAGACACGCGGCTTTCCGCCGCACGCAAGGTTCATTCTGGCGTCGCCGCTTGAAGACCAGCTGAAAGGGCATCTTTTGAGCAGCTGGCAGCCGCGTTACCCGTCGGCATTTTCTTTTTCCATGCATCTTTATTACCCGGCGCAGTCAATTGCAATCGGTTTTCTCAGCGTGCTTTCTCTTGTAACCTTCGTTTTGCCACAGTTCAGAGAGATAATGCGCGGAACCGGCCTGCCTCTGGATGGCGTCAGCGGCTGGATCATCGACACTTTCTGCAGTTCAGAGGGCTTTTTAATTGCTTTTTTAGCTCCGGTTGGCATCGCGGCCGTTCTGGCAATGGTTTTTTACATCGGAAAATTTCTTTTCGGTGCCTATGATTCTTACGATCAGCTTAACCTTTTTCGCATGTTGAGCCAGATTCCACCTGCTCAACGGTTCAGAGTTCTTGAGGTGATGGCGGCTCCGCACAATTTTCCAAGACTTGCGAAGCCTCTTAAAGCCTTTGCAAGGGCAGTAAACAACGGCGAGAGTATTGTGCCGGCTGCTGAGAAGTCCGGTCTCGATGGTCTTACCAGCTGGTTTCTGCAGTTATCTGCAATAGATGAGGGCAGCAGCCTCATTCTCGATCAGGGCGCTGCGATGCTCGAAACCAGAGTAAACTGCGGTCTTGAACGTGCCGGCCGTCTGCTTGAAATCTTCAGCGTCCTGCTTCAGGGCATTTTGTTTGGTGGGGTGGTTTTTGCTGTTTTCCAGACAATGATCAATATCATGCTGGGAGCCGTCTTATGAAACAACAACAGCAGAACAGCCATGAAATCATCACCTTTTGCCAGCTGCTCGCGGTGGCCCTGAAAAGCGGGCGCCCGATTCCCGAAACTCTTGCCGCCCTCGGAACCCGTTCCGGCACTTCAAAAGCCTCTCTGTGGGCAACTCAGCTGGCAGACAAGATGTCAGAAGGGCACCCGGTCGAAGAAGCCTGCCGCGAATTGCAAGACTTTGACCCGGTTCTGGCCAGACTGATGCCATTACTCGGCAACAATCGCCTGCTTAAGATTCTTGAACTCTACACGGGCTTTCTCGTTAACCTCGAACGGGTTCGCGAAAGCCTCAAGACAGCTCTGTTTTACCCGGCCGTTGTCGTGGTTCTTTTGCTGGCTCAGCTGATGCACCTCAATTTCAGCCTTTTTCCGCATGTTTACGAACAGGCCGCGTCGATTTCATCGCCATTACCGATGACGGTGCGACTGCTATACTTTGCCAGTTTCGATCTGTGGCCCATTTCTCTGCCAATACCTTTGATGATGATTGTGGCAGCCGTTTTCATGCTTAGAACCTTTTTTTCGGCCAAAATTGACAGCAGGTCTATTGCTGCGAGATTCGCCAGATTTGGCGAAGCCCTGGAACTCCAGGAAACCGGCCGGCTTCAGGGTGTCATCAGTCTTTATCTGGAAGGGGGCTTTCCGCTTTCTGCCGCGATCGAAAACGCTGCGGGCCTGACCTGTGGCTGCGATTCTGATGCTCTGCTGAGCGTGGCAGCGGCTTTGAATCATGGCGAAGGCCTGAACAGCGCCTTTTCCCTGAGCCCGGTTCTCAAAAACGTCGGTTCAGACAAGTCTGATGCCGCGTCGCTGGCAGAACGCCTTAAATACGCATCAGAAAGCAACTATCGCCATTCCTACAGCCTGCTTAGAAGCATTTCAACCGAAATGCTTCTGATCGCACTGCTGCTCACCGGTCTGTTTGTCGGGCTGGTTGCCTCAGGCGTTTTCGGCTCTTATTACTGGGCCCTGTGGAGTATATGAACATGAAAACGAATAAGGGAATGACCCTGATCGAAACCAGTCTCACCGTTATGCTGTTGTCAATGCTGCTGCTTGGGTTGTTTGAGCTGTCTCAGGTGCAGCGTAACGTCATCAGACGCCTGCAGCACAATACTACGGCTCTCTATCTCGTTGAAAGCATTAAGAACCAGATCAGATATGAGTTCAGTCGGGGCGCGACCGCATCTGACATCACCTCCGAAAGTCTTTCGGGGCTTACCGAAAGTTATTCGTGGATAATCGACCTGGAGCCTGAGCCTGATAATCGCCTGGTTAAAGTTTCTCTTCACAATACCACCGGCGGGCGATATGCGACCGCGTATAAATTCGAGGTGCGCATGCCATGAAAAGAACAGAACAGGGCTTTACTCTTATCGAACTGATGATTGTTATCGCCATTATGGGTATTGTTGTCACAGGTATCTACCCGAGTCTGTTGACCATGATCGTCCAAGACCGCCAGCAGAACGCCATCCTGCAGGACGCCGCCGGTCTGACACGCCTTTTTGGGCTTTTCAAGATCGAATTGAAGCAGCCGGTTCTGGTGGTCTCTGCTGACGAAAAAGGCGTCAGGTTTTCTGATGACCGGACGATTGAAGTGCTGAATGGCGGGCGGGCGGTCAAAATCGGTCGCTCGGTTATCAGGCTCGAAGGCGGTGCCCGCTGCTGGGGCTTTGAAAAAATCGATGATCGCACCTTTTCTTCGCAGATAAAGAACGGCCCGGACCGCATCAGAGCCATCTGGCGCACAGGAGAAATATAATGAACAACCGGCGAGGTTTTTCTATCTTTTTTCTTTTTCTCGTAATCATGGTTGTTCTTTTTGGCGCTTTTTTTGCTCAGACCCGTGAAATTATCAATATCGGGCGTCTGCAGAGCTTTTATCTTAAAAAATATGCCACTCTGTCACCGGTGGCAGCAGAAGTGCCGGTTCCCCTCTCAGAAGATGAGTTGCGAAGGCTGAACGAAGAGTTCCAGGAAAGGTAGGCTGTTGTCTT
>CAZFUG010000433.1:2420-3100 GCA_964522035.1 uncultured bacterium | reverse complement strand
AGCTCTGCCGCAAAGTAAAATTATCGCTATAGATTCCAGGCAAAAGTCGGTTGAGTTTGTGGCAAGGATGGCTGCTGCGGCCGGTCTTGCCAATGTGGAAACTTTTCATGCCCGTATAGAAGATGTGGGCCGCGATGTTAAGTTCAGAGAGCAGGCTGATCTTGTTGTCTGCCGGGCTTTATCTGCGGTTAGAACTCTCGTTGAATACACGATGCCGCTGACGCGAACCGGCGGGTATGCATTGTATTATAAAGGCCCTAAGCTTGACGAAGAGCTTGCGGAATCGGTTAATGCCTTTGCAGTTTTCTCTGTCGCAGTCGAGAATATCGAAATTTTGCGGCTTGCACCGCCTGAGTTGCCGTTCGAAAGAAATTTTCTGATTCTTCGCAAAACCTGTGCTGTGCCTGAGCGCTACCCACGCAAATGTGGTCTTGCGGTAGAAAAACCTCTTTAGGCCTTTCTATTGGCCGGGTGTACACCCGTAAACGCTTTTGCTTATTGTGATTGACTCTAATCGCATTATCTGCTATACTCACCAAACTTATTTCAATCCCGGAGGAAGTTAAAATGGGTGCATGTCCAAAGAATAGAGTTTCAAAACTCAGAGGCCGCAAACGCAGAACTCACTATAAAGCAGCTCCTGTAGCTCTGGCAAAATGCGCACAGTGCTTTGAACTGAA
>CAZFUG010000433.1:0-2410 GCA_964522035.1 uncultured bacterium | reverse complement strand
TAAGGTTCTCGAAGTCGAAAAAGAATAATACCGGTATAATAGCGAATGAAAATCGCCGTTGATGTCATGGGTGGGGACTACGCCCCCCAGGAACTGGTATCAGGAGCTCGATCGTATCTGACTTCAGGCGGAAACGCCAGTCTGATACTCGTCGGAAAAGAATCGGCCATTCGCGAGATCATGCCAGAACTGCCGGCCGGGTGTGAGATATATGACACACCTGAGGTGGTAGAGATGGGTGAAGCGCCGCTGCAGGCTCTTCGTAAAAAGAAGAATGCTTCTATTGCAGTGGCAGCTCGTCTTGTACGCGAAGGCAAGGCTGATGCTCTTCTTTCTGCGGGCAGTACTGGCGCTCAGATGGCTGCTTCGCTGCTCGAAATCGGGCGCATTCCTGGTGTCGAGCGTCCTGCAATTGCAGTAATGCTTCCGACCTCAGAAAATTATGGGGTTCTACTGCTCGATGTCGGTGCCAATGTTGACAGCCGGGCACCGCACCTTCTGCAGTTCGCTTTGATGGGCGCCGCTTATTACGAAAAAGTCTGTGGTATCAAAAACCCGAAAGTTGGCGTTCTGAGCATCGGCGAAGAAGAATCAAAGGGAAACGAGCTGACCAAGAGTGTATTCGAATCTCTCAAGCAGAGTTCGCTGAACTTTATTGGCAATGTTGAAGCAGATCATCTCTACTATGGCAAGGCCCATGTGGTGGTTTGCGATGGTTTTGTCGGCAACGTGCTGCTCAAAGCCAGTGAGAGTATTTCTGAACTGATTCAGGGCGCCCTTTTCAAGGCCGCAAAAGGGGCAGAAATCGCCCCGGAAAAATTGATGGCTCTTAAGGCCGGGCTGAAAAAATTCAGTCCAGACGCTCCTGAATACAGCGCCGCCCCATTACTGGGTATTAACGGCGTCTCAATTGTCTGCCATGGCAAATCAAAAGCTCCGGTGATTGCGAATGCTTTGACTCTGGCGGCCAATTGTGCCTCAACCGGTGTAATTAATCTGATTCACAGTCAGGTCGAAAAAGAAGGCCAGATGAGTGGGTCGGGGGCACCAGCATAGGCAGGAGAGCCATTCAGTCGGGACCTGCTGATTTTTTCAAGGGAGATCCTCTGCAATCATGATAGAAACCAGAATTACCAAGCGTCTTGGCATCAAATATCCCATCTTTCAGGGCGGTATGGCCTGGGTCAGTTCAGCCAACCTTGTCGCTGCCGTCAGCAATGCCGGTGGCCTCGGTGTTTATGGCTCAGGTTCGCTCGACCCCGAAATCGTTCGCCAGGAAATTCACAAAATCAAAAGTCTTACCGATAAGCCTTTTGGTGTCAACATCATGTTGATGATGCCGACTGCTCCTGGTGTTGTCGAAGTCTGTATTCAGGAAAAAGTGCCGGTTGTCACTACCGGTGCCGGTAATCCCGGGCCACTGGTCAAGCGTTTTAAAGACGAAGGTATAAAGGTAATTCCGGTTGTTTCTTCGGTTGCTCTGGCAAAACGCCTCGAGCGCTCCGGCGTTGATGCTCTCATTGCAGAGGGTCACGAGTCCGGTGGTCATGTTGGCGAAATTACCACAATGGTTCTGGTTCCACAGATAGTTGATGCGGTTTCAATCCCGGTAATTGCTGCCGGCGGTATTGCAGACGGTCGTGGTGTTGCCGCAGCCTTCGCTCTTGGCGCCGAAGCAATCCAGATGGGCACCAGATTCATTCTTGCCAAAGAATGCCATGCCCACCCGAACTACAAAGAATCGGTTCTTAAGGCGAAAGATCGTGATACGGTTACGACTGGCGTGACTCTTGGGCATCCGGTACGCGTTATCCGCAACCGACTTACCAAAGAATATCTTGAAAAAGAATACAAGGGTGCTTCGCACGAAGAACTCGAAGAACTTGGCCGTGGTCGCCTGAAAATGTCGGTGGTTGACGGTAATGTCGAAGAGGGTTCGGTTATGGCTGGCCAGATCAGCGGCATGCTGAATCGTGAGGAGACCGCCGCAGAGATTATTCAGAGCATCGAAGCCGATTATTATAAAGTTTTTGAGCGTCTCGAACAGTTTCGGCCGGTTAAAAAAAGCTGAAACAGGGAGAAGAAGCATGAAGGCATTGATTTTTCCTGGTCAGGGCTCTCAGAAGATTGGCATGGCGAAAGCCATGGTTGAAGCTTTTCCGTGGGCGGCTGAAATGGCTGCACGCGCTGATTCGATCCTTGGTCGTCGCCTCAGCGAAATCTGTTATAACGGTCCAGAAGAAGAGCTTAAAAAGACAATCAACACACAGCCCGCGATTTTTTTGACTTCGGCCATTCTAACCGAATGGCTGAAAAAAAATGGCTGGGAATACGGTGCAACAGCTGGCCACAGCCTTGGTGAGTATAATGCGCTTTTTGCCGCCGGAGTTGCTTCTTTTGAAGATCTGAT
>CAZFUG010000432.1:0-3122 GCA_964522035.1 uncultured bacterium | reverse complement strand
GGTAACTTCGCGATCGCGCATGCGTTTGCGCTGAGTTTTCTGAATGTGATCGTAACCATGCAGATGCAGAAGGCCATGAATCAGCAGAAAAATGATTTCAAGCATCGGCGGATGCTTGAAGCTTTCGGCCTGCCGCATTGCGGTTTCGGTGCTGATGACGATATCGCCAAGCACCCTGACCTCGGCCTCAAAACTCTCTTCATCAATAGGAAAAGAAAGTACGTCGGTGGGTTCATTTTTGCCGCGAAAGTCTTTATTCAGCTTCTGAATAAAATCATCATCGCAGAAAACCAGCGAAAGCTCGGCAGTTTCTGGCGAGGCCTCGAACTTCATGATTTCAAGGGCTACTTCCCGAACCTGGTCAAGATCGACCTCCACAAGTTTTTGCCGGTTACTGATCAGAACTTCCATCAGCGGCCCCCTTTGATTGATTGGAAAGTTTTCCCGGATAGTCAACTCTGCTATGGTACATTGAAGTCAGCGTTCTGACAAATACCTGCTCGATCTTTTCGATGTCTTTCAGGGTCAAATCGCTTTCGTCGAGCTGGTTTTCATCATTCAGTTTGTGTTCGACGATTTTAGAAACCAGGCCCTCGATTTTGCTGTGAGTATGCTGAGGCAGAGTCCTCGCCGCCGCTTCAACCGAATCGGCAAGCATAAGAATTGCAGCCTCCTTGGTCTGAGGCTTCGGGCCAGGGTATCTGAATCTTTCCTGGTTTACTTCTTCACCATCTTTGAGCTTTTTGGCCTCTTCGTAAAAATAGCTGATCAGAGTCGTGCCATGGTGCTGCGACATTATCGCAAGCACTCTTTCCGGCAGGCCGTATTCGCGGCCAAGATCGAGACTGTCTCTGATGTGACCGATGAGAATAAGACTCGACATATACGGCGTTACCTGATCATGGCGGTTTTCATCGGCCTGATTTTCGGCAAAATACATCGGGCGTCTGATTTTTCCGATGTCGTGAAAGTAAGCGCTGATCTTGGTAAGAAGCGGGTCGGCATTGACGCTGTTGGCGGCGGCTTCGGCGAGCGTGGCGACGGCAATGCTGTGCTGATAGGTGCCAGGCGCCTCTTCGGCGAGTTTTCTCAGCAGCGGCTGTGAAAGATCGGTGAGTTCAAGCAGTCGCGAACTGGTCGCCAGTGAAAAAAGGCTTTCCATGTAGGGAAGAACCCCGTTCGACAAAATACCTGACAGAATACCGTTCAACAGCCCGAAACCTGCAAACAGTGCTATCTCCTGCAGATCCATCGTCGCAAAGCTCTCGGTATCCAGCAGAAGAAACGCAAGCACGGCAACAGCGCTTGCCAGGCCAGTTTTAACACATGCAGCCCCGATGAGGTTTCTGACGTCAGCGCCGCGGGTGGCGGCACGCCAGGCCAGAATGCCGGCAATTGCGCCGAAAAGACTGACCACGACGAACCTGATATTCGACTCGGCAACGACAAACATCATCAGGCCAAGCATGAAAACATGGAACAGTGCGACTGTGCAGTCGAGCAGCATGGTCATCAGAAGTGCCATGGTTGGCAGAGGTGTCAGCAGAATCGAAAGATACTGTTTGTCAAAGGCAACACCAAGAGCATGGGCGGTTTTTGCCAGGGCGAGAGTAACGAGACAGATAACGCCAAGCAGTTTGTACTGTTCGCCGTCTGAAAGAATATTCTTGTCTTCGAGGCGCAGAAAAACCAGTGAAATAACCACAGCCAGCAAAGCGAGCAGAAAGTTACCCATAAGCGAGAGAACCCGGTTTTTCTGCAGCTGACTGGCGATTTTGCGCATCACAAAGTAATCGTCGGAAGTAACGATTATGCCTTCTTCAACGATCTTCTGCCCCTTCTGGAAAGTTCGTTTAACCGGCTGAATCGCTTTTGCAGCAGCCTCACGCCGCTGTCTGGTCATTTTTTCGTCTTCTATTGCATTGATCGTAACGGCATTCCTGACCAGGTGGGTCATGATCTGTTTGAACATCGAGCTCTCAGGGTAAGCATCAACCAGACTGCGAACCTCTGACCTGACATTTTCCAGGTTCTGGGCTGTAATAATTTTCTGGCTGAGGTTCTGCAGAAGGCGACGTGAAACGGTTTTGAGCTTTTCAAACTGAGAAATACGCAGGTTGCGCAGCTGCACCAGCTTTTCTTCGTCGAGCAGAACTTCGCCGGGAAAATAAGAGGCAATCAGTGTTTGTGGTGGTTCAGTAGCTGACAGGCGTCTGAATTCATCATAAAACGAGGTCATTTCGAGCATGTGCCGGTCAAAGCGGGTCAGCATTTCGTCTTCAGCCTGCTCGATCGGTGTAAAAACCGGCTGCACCTTTTCCATTTCAGCAGTGCGCAGTTCGTTGGTCTTGCTCTCATCGACAAAGCTGATGGTTCTTGGGCATCTGATAGTCTTGGGGGCGGGCTTGCCTTCTACAACTTCAGGAGTGAAACCGGTTGGATCAATTACCAGTATCACCACGAGAATGGCAAAGAAACCGCCAAGCTGCAGCAAAAAGCGCCTCTGCAGCTGAACCGGTATATTCAGCCATTCAAGAAAGCTTGACAGTAGAAGATTGGTCTTTTCGCTCACTGCTGTTTCCGTTCTTTTGCATGATAAGCATCGAAGGCATTGATGATGCGCCGCACCACTTCATGTCTTATCACGTCTTCAGTGGCTAAATCAACAAACTTCACCGATTCGACGTTATCAAGAATTTTGTCGAGCACCAGAAGCGAAGAATCAGAGGTACGCGGCAGGTCGATCTGGGTATGATCGCCGGTCACCACCATTTTAGAGCCGTAACCCAGACGGGTTAATACCATGCGCATCTGCGGCAGTGTGGTATTCTGTGCTTCGTCTAGGACCACAAAAGATTCATTGAAGGTACGCCCGCGCATGTAAGCCAGCGGCGTAATCTCAATTACCCCCTGCCTGACATACTGTTCAAATTTGCCCATGCCGATGAATTCCTGTAAAGAGTCATAAAGCGGGCGAAAATGCGGGTCAACCTTTTCCTTGAGGTCACCGGGCAGATAACCCAGGCTTTCGCCTGCCTCAACCACCGGTCGCGACAGAATAACTCTGCTGACCTTCTTCTCTTTTAGAGCTCTGACAGCCATCGCGGTGGCCAGATAGGTCT
>CAZFUG010000431.1:0-3131 GCA_964522035.1 uncultured bacterium | reverse complement strand
CGGCTTCTGAGCGTAATCACGAAGTTGCCATTCTCAAAGCAATCGGCTGGCGCGACCGCTGCATTTTTGCCCAGTTCATCATCGAATCGCTGCTGGTTGCGCTGGCCGGCGGTATATTGGGCGCTGGTGCCGGTTATGCGATGTTCAGAACCATCGCCCGGGTAATGGGTGCACGTATCGACGCCGCCTATCAGGTTGTCGATGTGCCGGCCACCCTTGCCATGCTGATCTTCGCCACCGCACTGGCAGGCATCATCGCCGGCCTGGTTCCGGCAGTCAGGGCTGCGATAACCCGCCCGGCCGAGGTTTTACGCGACCTTAACTGAGATTCGTCCCGGTTCGACAGGAATTTGCAAATTATCCGCTACAGCCTCCACATGCACATTATTTTTATAAGCGCCTTAGTGGAAGAGGGTGGTGGCATTTTTCGTATGTGACCAGCAGATCCGGCAACCAGGATTTTTGCAGCGATTACTCTCTGGCTGACTGATTCGATATTTGACATTTTTAGCGTTTGGTTTATACTTAGGGCTACTTAATGCGACTGGTGGTGAGAAATATAATAGCCGATTTTTTGAGTATTTTGCAGGCCGGTGGGCCGGTTATGTACCCGCTGACTCTGGTTGGCCTGTTCATTTTCGCTCTTGGCGTATACCAGACGGTCTGGCTGACGATCTGGACCCTGTGGTCAGACCGCTATTCTTGTGCCGGCGCTCCGCGCTGGGCGCGCAAGGCTATCGAAATGGCGAAAAACCGCAAAGGGCTTGCCGGGCTTTCTCTGCTCGAGTCGATCGAACTGTGTTTCTCGCGCATGGAAGACTGTCTGACGCGGCGCGTACCGGCGATGCGCTTTCTTGCGCAGATAAGCACGCTGATGGGCTTTCTCGGAACCGTAACCGGGATGGTCAAAGTATTTAATACGGTCGCCAGGCTTGGCATGGTAACGCCTTCAGACCTTGCCGGCGGCATTCACGAGGCTCTGTTTACAACCGTTTATGGCCTGATGCTGGCGCTGATCGCCTGGGGTTTCACCTATGCGGTTGAGGCGCTTGCCCGCCGGCATCTGCGACAACTTGAAATTCTGGTATTTCACGAGCTTGAACTTGGTGCTGATGCCACAGAAGCACTACCGGCCGCGGCTGGACCCGATAAACTGGCGGTGAGTAAAAACTGATGGCTCTGCGCAGAAACAACGCCAAAGAGGGCTTTGCTCTCGATCTGACCTCGTGTTCAGATATTATTTTTACTCTGCTGCTTTTTTATATTCTGACCCAGAATTTTCTGCCGCAGACGCCTCTTGAGCTGCCGGCGATTTTTTCGCAGACTCAGGGCAGCACAAGTGCACAGAGAATTGAGGTCGCGCAGAATGGCCGACTCAGCCTGAACGGCGCGGCCATGGCCGCCGATGCAATTGTGCTGCAGATCGGCGAAAAGCTTCGCAATGCCAGCGATACACAGATAATCATCTATGCCAGCCGCCTTTCGCCGGCTGGTGTCTCTATTGAGCTGCTAGACAGGCTGCGACAGGCCGGTATCACCCGTGTTGCCTTCGCCGGCCGCCCGGAAAGTGAAAAATGACCGTTCTCGGCGCAGAAGAACAAAGAGTCGAAAGGCTCACGACATTTGTGAGTCTGGTTATGGCATTGATTCTGCAGCTGTCGGCCGGGCTGCTGCTTGTCAGAATGTGCCGTGAAGAGGTTTTGACGCGCCAGCCGCCGGTGCCCCTGATAACGGTTAATCTCGCACCTGAGCCCGCACCGGCCGGCCCGGCAAAGATCGCAGCGCCAGCCCCTGCCGAAGAAACTGAGAAGGTCAGCCATATGCCTGAAATTTCTCAACCGGTTTTGCCGCAGCCACAACCAGAGCCCATGCCAGCACCTCAGCCAGCGCCAGCGCCGGAAAAAATCACCCCGGAGCCCGAAGTGGTGCAGCCCTCAAAAGCATTGCCGATCGAGCCGCCGGCTGTTCAAAAAACCGAGGAATTGAAGAAACCGGAACCACAAAAGAAGCCAGGAATAAGCAAAAAAGCAGAACTTAAGCCGGTAAAACCGGGTAAAAAAACGGTCGAAAAACCTATCGAAAAACCCGTATTAAAACCGGCTGAGAAGCCAGCGGCGCAACCAGAGCTGCAATCGGAGACGGCAAAGGCATCTGCAAAGTCTGAGCCGGTTCTGTCGACACAGCCCCCGGCGCCTGCGGTGCAAGAGCCTGCTGTGCCGGCTTTGAGTTCTGCTGCCCAGGCTGACAGAAATGCCCGCAGCCAGAATGAAAAACCAGACAAAGCACTTTCAGGCGAAGAGCAGAAGGCCATAGTCCGCTACCTGGCGCAGATTCGCAAGTCACTCGACCGCAGTCGGGTCTACCCGCCGGAAGCGAGAAAAAAGCGCATAGAGGGCATAGTTCCGGTTAAATTCAGAATTTCTGAAGACGGTCAGGTCGTTGGCGCCGAAGTTTCAGGCAACGCCCCCGGCATTCTGGCTGAAGCGGTAATTCAGATGCTCGCGGGTCGCCGTTTTCCGCCACCGCCGACCGGCTGGCAGCCCTCAGCCGCCATCGAACTCAATATCAATTTCAATCTCCGCTGACCTCGCTGTTATGGCTGAAAAAGCTGGCCGGGTTTGCGAAGCATGAGGTAAAATTGCAAAATGAATACTACGCAGAATGTATCGACAAGGCAGCCGGTGCAGCCAATTTTTCGTCTGGCGGTGCGCTGCCTTTGTGTGCGCGATGGCAGAGTGCTGCTGGTTCGCCACGTTTCGGCGAATTCTGGCAGAGAATTCTGGACATTCCCCGGCGGGCTGGTCGAGAAGGGTGAGTCACTGCATACCGCTGCCTGCCGTGAACTGACCGAAGAAACCGGTCTCACCGGAACACCCGCAGGCATTCTGGCACTTTACGAATTTTCTCAGAACAATCTGATCGAAGTGCTGATCGCTTTCTCAGATATGCATGGCGAAGCCGTTCTCGGCCACGACCCGGAATTGTCCCCCGATGAGCCAAAGAGGCTTCAGGGGCTGCAATGGTTTGCTGCCAGCGAGATTCCGGAAATGCCGCAGAAAAACCTGATCAGAAGTTATCTTTCTGACCCTGCGTCCGCGCCGGTTATAAATCTGCCTTTTCAGATTCGCTGT
>CAZFUG010000430.1:0-3146 GCA_964522035.1 uncultured bacterium | reverse complement strand
TGTGGAGGTCTCAAACCGGCAGCGGATCATGCGAAGAGAACTCAGAAAGAATGTATTTTTTTACAACCTCTGAGGCATGACCATGCTGACTGATAAGCTGCGCAAGTTTTGTGTCAGAAAACAACCGGCGCGCAACCTTCTGATAATCGTCCTGTAACTGCATGCGGGTGCTTTCAACCAGTCGCAGGCAGCCTTCCAGATTGTCGGCAATCTGGTTGCGGGCCGAACGTTCTGTCTGCATATGGTAGGCAACGGCCGAAATACCAAGAAAGCCCAGCGGAAAAGTTGCTGCCAGAAAATACAGCATCAAAAACCTTCTGTTCAGCGACATTTCTGGCCACACATTCAGAATCAGACCGCGACAGACCAGCAATACCCAGATAAAACCGGTACACATATCGAGAAATTCAAGCCAGAACGGCAGCGGTGCGGCAGGTGGCTGTCTCGCCGCAAACACCGAAAGATGGTTCATTCCAAGGCCCAGATGGCTGAAAATCCTGTATTTGCCCAGAGTTACCGGTGCCGGCGGGCCGTTCTGCATCCAGCGTATGCGATCGTAAAAAAGGTGCCCGACTTCTTTTTGCCGCCAGTTTTTGAAAAGGCCTGATCTGGTGAGCTTTTCTGACCCGACTACCGGGTCTTTGAATTTCAACACCGGAACAAACGCGCCCACCCCATTGCCCCGTTTGCGGCACTCTTCGGCCGCAGCCTTCAGCGCATACTCCCGTGTGCTATCAAGCACTTCAGCGGTCATCATATAACCATAGCCAGTGCCATCCGGCTTTTCGTAATAATCCCAGACAAACCAGTGTGGCCGCCGACCGTGTAGAATATTGCAGGTGCGGCCTTTCATACTACCGGCAACCGCTTCGGTGCTGATACCGACCCCAAAATAGTTTTCGGCAATTTTGTCGCGCTGCCGTTTCAGGCTGTCAGCCAGAGCCCAACCTTTATGCTGATCAACGAGGTGATTGAACAGCATGCCCATGGCGCGACGACTTTCAACTTTATCGCTGCGCGCATACAGCATTGCGAATTCTTCCTTTAACCCCCCTTTACCAAAAACATGCAGTTTGAAGTCAGGAAAAACCTTGCCGATATCAGCAAAAAGAGCTTCCTGCAGCCGCTGCCAGCCTGTCTGATCAAAGACACCGTCCCCGGCAACCGTAAGTTTATCAATAATCTGGCCGCCAAAACGATTCAGGCGATACTCAGCCGTCGAACTGCGGGTTAACGCCTCAAGTTCCTGCTGCGCCGTTTCAGCGAGCTCGCGCTCTTTCCAGCTCGACTCGATTCTGGCCAGAAACCTGAAGCCGACGTTCAGGGCCAGAAGCGGCAGCAGCCACATGATAAACGGAAGCATCCTCAGCCAGAAGTTACTTCTCTTTTTTCCGATCGCCTTTTCTCTCATACCGTGAATTTTAACACATTACATCAGAGTTCTGACCAATTGCATAAAAAAAGGGCTGTGTTATAATTTTGCGAACGGCAGGAGGTATTTGTGGTGGCAAATGCGCGGCGCACACATGATAGAAAGCAGTCTTACGCTGATTACCAGAAATGGCCAGATGACAAACGCTACGAAATAATCGATGGCATTGTTTACGCGATGAACGCTCCTCTGCGTGTTCATCAGGAAATTCTCGGCGAACTCTTTCTGCAATTTGCCAATTATCTCAAAGGCAAACCCTGCAAAGTTTATATTGCCCCTTTCGATGTGCGTTTTACTGACCGTGCAAAAAATGAAGATGAGATTTTCGACGTCGTGCAGCCGGATCTGTCGGTTATCTGCGATCATGACAAACTCGACGACAAAGGCTGCCTCGGCTCCCCCGATCTGATTGTCGAAATTCTCTCGCCATCGTCGGCCTCTTATGACAACATCAAAAAACGTGCTCTCTACGAAAAATACGGTGTCAAAGAGTTTTGGCTCGTGCACCCCACCGACCAGTTGATAACCGCCTACCGACTGATTAACGGCGCCTATGGCCGGCCCGAAATTTTTGGCATTTTCAACCCGGCCAGCCCTGCCCTTTTCCCTGACCTTAAAATTGACCTCTGCGAAGTATTCGGTATTTCACCGGCCGAGTTCGCGCTCAAAGAAGACAAAGTTCCATGGCGCACCGAAGTCGTAGAACGCCAGCCCGCCCAACAAACACCCGGCAAAAAATCCCCCGCCAGAACCGGCAAAAGCAAAATATGATAATCACTGCCTTTAACTATTCCCGACGGCAGCCCTCAGAGTTATCAACGCATGGATTCAATGATATTCACTAATCCAAATTAGACGCAGAACCAGGCCTTTGTCAGGAGCTATTGAAAGATTTTTCTTCCTTAGTCCCTGTAAAACCCATTTCAGTCGCGGCAGGCGATGAGAAAAACGTGCTTCTGGGGCCACTGATCGAGTTCGAGGTGGCGGCAGGTCAGGCCCTGCTCTGCGATTACCGCCAGATTGGCATTGATGCCGATCGAACTGTAGTGAAAGGTGTCGTCATGCCAGCGGTCGGTGTGTTCTCCGACCGCGTCACCGAAGGTGTAAGCAAGCACGCCGCCCGGGGCCAGCAGCTGACAGAGTCTGGTTATTACCGGCTTCTGCTGGTTCAGCGGCAGATGAAAAATGCTGTCCCAGGCAAAAATGAAGTCGAAAGTCTGAGATGTCTGCCACTCACAGATATCGGCCTGATGAAAAACCGCCTCCGGGTGATTCTGCCTTGCCAGTCGTATCATTTCAGCTGAGACATCGAGGCCGGTTACCGCAAACCCTTTTTCATGCAGCAGACGAATAAAGCGGCCACCGGCGCCGCAGCCGACATCGAGGGCCTCGCCGCCCGATCGGCAGAATTTCAGAGCCAGTGAAATCTGCGGTATGCCATACTGCGAGTCAACGTGCTGCTGATGCCACCATACCGCGATCTTATCGTATTTTTCACCCAGTTTTTTCGGGTCCATGTTGCTTTTTCCTTGAAAAGCTATAATATCGCTGTTTTTCGCCTGATTCCAGAAATAACATGCTTTCGAACCGCCAGGCCACAAGAATCGATTTGCCAATCGACCATTTATTGCCTCCCGCGCCTGCATTATAGGCTTATGCAGGCAGAGAACAATGAAATTATTGCGATGACTTGTAAGTCGTCAGACTGAATGCT
>CAZFUG010000429.1:886-3153 GCA_964522035.1 uncultured bacterium | reverse complement strand
TTTTCGGGGTGCAGAGCGCTGACATGCAGGATTATCTGTGTCTGGTCAGGGGTGAGATCTTTAAACCAGGCAATGGCACAACCGAGGTTGGAAAAACTCTTTTTGACAGTGCCGCGATACTGGGCATTCATTCTGAAGAATTGCCACTCTTCACCTTTAACCGGGCTGACAGTCTTTATGGGCGCAGCAACTACCGGTGTCTTATCTTCTTCGGGCGGCGGTCTGAGAGACTTGGCCTCTGACAATGCCGTCAGAAAAAGAAAAAGGATTAAGAATAGAGATATACAACGAGGTTTTGAGCAGTTTGTCATTTTCATGATTCTCTCTTATTTCACGGATCTATAACGAAATTTTCGAGTCGAGAACAAAGTTTAGCCGGAATTTCAGCACAGATTTTAACGGTTCCCTGGCCCCATTCCTGGCTTTTTACGATGGCACTCTGCATAATCTCTTTTACCAGCTCGGATTTTGTAGAAAGAAGCAGGTTAAGAGTTACATACTGCCGGGCAATTACTTCGTCAAGGCGGGCCATCAATTCATCGGTGCCCGCACCGGTGCGGGCCGAAATAAAGATGGCTCCGGGGTATGCAGCAAGAATTGGCTCCCGATCAAGTTCCTGAACTTTGTCTATTTTATTGAAAACATAGAGGCGCTCGCGATGCCCCCCTGCCCCGATTTCTTTGAGAACTTCATCAACAGCGGTCAGTCTTTCGCGGAAATGCGGATCGGAGATATCACAGACGATCAGAAGAACTTCTGAGTGCACGACACTTTCAAGAGTCGCTCTGAATGCCTTTATAAGTGAGTGCGGCAGTTTGCTGATAAAGCCAACCGTATCAGAAACGATTCCCCAGCGGCCGCTGGCAAAATTCAGCCGACGGGCAGTCGGATCAAGCGTGGTGAACAGACCATCACAGATTTTGACTTCGCTTCCGGTCAACCGGTTGAGCAGAGTTGATTTGCCGGCGTTGGTATAACCAACCAGTGAAAATACGGTGGCCAGACGATCCTGGCGTTTACGGCTCTGCAGTTCGCGATCCTGAACTGATTTTTCAAGATCTTCGCGCAGCTTTTTCAGCTTGTTCTTGATCACGCGACGATCGGTTTCGAGTTTGGTTTCACCCGGCCCCTTGACACCGATTCCGCCACGCTGCCGGGAAAGATTTTCGTAGCCACCAACCAGATGCAGCAGCTGATATTGCATGCTTGCCAGCTCGACCTGCAGTTTTCCTTCTCTGGTTGAAGCGTGTCTGGCAAAGATTTCGAGGATGATCGACGTGCGATCACAGACTGGAATACCGGTAGCTTCTTCAATTGTTTTTATCTGCAGTGCGGTAAGCTCATCGTCTGCTACAATCAGGTTAGCACCGGCTGCCGTCGCGGCCTCGGCAATCTCGTCGATTTTGCCGGTGCCCATGTAAAGGGCGCGGGTAACCCGGTCGCGCTTCTGCACCAGAGTCCCGACCATTTCGACATCAGCCGTTTTCAACAGCTCACCAAGTTCTTCGAGTGAAAGCCTGATTTCTTCGTCTGTCTGGCCAGGCATCTGGATAGCAAGCCCGATTGCACGCTCTTTTTCAAAAACCGTCTGGGTAAGTTCAGCCATTTTCAGGATTCCTCAGCATCAGTAACTTTTAATTCGGGTCGGTGCGGCATTCTGACAACTCTTGAGCCGCAGAAACCGCAGAATCTTACACGATCAAGAGAAAAGGCACCACACCCGGCGCAGCTCATCAGTCTGGCCTCTTCAGGGACATCAAGCTTCAAGGCGCCAAGCCAGGTTTCATAGATACCCAGAAGAAAAACCGCGAGAAGACTTATAACCAGACCGCTGACCGCCTGAATGTCAAAATGAAAAACGACAAAATCAAAAAAACCATGCACAACCGCCGCAGCGGCGATACCTGCAAGAATACGCATTGAAACGACCGTAGCCCGGTTCCGCCTGGCGATGGCATCAGCAACTATCACGGCGCAGATACTGGAAAAAAACAGATGCGCAGAAGAACTGATGACAATCCGCGGCAGAACGACAGAAACGCCGAACAGCAGAAAGTATTGCACATTCTCAAGCAGTGAAAAGCTCATGGCGCAACCGGCAAAACCCATGAAAATCGCAGTGGGACGCCGCATAAACTCTGAGTAATAACTGGCAAGCATACCTCCGGCGGCTTTCAATGCCTCTTCAATCAGACCAATGATTCCGACGCAGGCCATAAGAGTGACAAACCATGCCCCTGATCCGGAAATAAAAGAGCGCAGATCCG
>CAZFUG010000429.1:0-876 GCA_964522035.1 uncultured bacterium | reverse complement strand
AGAAAATATTCAATCGGGAGATATACAACCCTGGTAATTACACTCGCACCAATCCCGGCGGCAAGACCGCTCAGAAAAGCTTTGCGCAAATCAAGATCAACCCAGTGCTTTTTGAAGAGAAAATAAAAAATCAGCAACGGGCAGAGCAGTATCAATGAAAGCAGTATTTCGACAGATTCAAGCAATTACTGATTCTCCCTGGCAAATAAAGCCCGGTAGAGGCTTCTTCCCTGGCTGGTCGCAGCATGAAAAACGAAACCGCTGCAGTCGGAGTTCCAGACCGGCCTGAAACATTCGGCGCCGGCAAGCAACTTGAGTGCAGTCTCTTTGCCGGTTGCCAATTCTTGCATAAAAATGACATTTTTACTGCCATCGGTGCTTTCTGATCGGGTAAATGTCAGATACTTGCCATCAGGGGACAGATCGGCAAACCAGTTGCGTTTCGCAGACGAAACAAGCGGCTGAGGTTCTCCTAGAGGCTCGAGCGTAACTTTCATGATATGTGAATTTTTAAGAGGCTCGATAATTCTGGTGAATATCAATGCTGACCCGTCAGGCGACCAGCGCGGTTCACGGTCATCGTGTTCGCCGCTGGTGATCTGCATCAGATTACTGCCGTCGATCCCAATCAGCCAGATATCATTGCTGCCCTTACGGCTGGAAACAAACGCAATCAGCCTGCCATCAGGGGAAATGGCCGGCATCTGGTTCTTGCTGTTACCGTTGGTCAGCGGCATGCTGTTACCAGACTTACGGTCATAAATGAAAATATGCTCTGGCTTGCTGCTGTCGCTTGAAAAGACAACCATCTGAGTATCAGGGGTCGTTTCCGGGGTCCAGACATTTCCGGGCCAGGCAAAAACCTTTTCTGCGGTT
>CAZFUG010000428.1:0-3179 GCA_964522035.1 uncultured bacterium | reverse complement strand
TTGCCGAGCTGATTCCATTTTTCACCGCCAGCATCGGCTTCGAGCAGATGTTCAAACTCGCCGCCAAACTTTTCATGATGGGCCTTGTGCTGGGTATATCAGGCAGTCTGCTGTCGTTGCGCGACATCAACAGATTCAGCAAGTCCACGCCAGAAGGGGTCTGAAATGCCCTTTCGCCGCTTCCGGGAAACCGCCTGCCTTTCATTGCTGCTGCTGACACTGCCGGTTCTTCTGCCCGGGGCGCCGGCGCGAACGGCAAACACTGAAGAACTTCAGAACGAAATTGAGGCAATCAACCTGCAACTGGATTACCTTAAGCTTAAAGTCAGCGACAGCCAGAAAAAAACACGGTCACTCGAGGCCCGCATCAAAGAAAAACAGTCAGAAGTCACACAGCTGAAATCTCAGATCGAGCAGCTGACCCTGAGTCAAACTGAAACCACTGCCCAGATTGCCAGTCTCGAAGAAGAATCCAGGATCGGGCGTGAACAGCTGAAGGCGCTGTTGGCACGCTTTCGCGCCAGACTGGTGCAGCTGCATAAAATAAAACAGGGAACGCTGCTGAGTTCGGTTTTTTCGGCCCGTGATCTGAACTCGTTTCTCAATCGTTATCACATGGTAAAATACCTTCTGCAGAGCGACAGCGAGCTGATAGAAGACCTGAAAAAGCGAGACCGGCAACAGCGAATCCTGGCTGCCGAGCTTCAGAAAAAACACCAGCATCTTGAGGCCGGAAAACTTGAACTCGACGAGAAACAGAAAAAGCTCAACCGCGAAAACTCTGCCCTGAATGCAATGCTTTCAACAGTTCTCCTCGAAAAGAAGCTCTTCCTGACCCGCGAAAAAGAACTGGCCGGTGCCCGAGAGCGCCTTGAAGACGAAATTTCAAAGGCAGAGCGCTCATTGCGCACTCCCGAATTCGAAGAAGAATTACAACAACCTGCGGTTGCCAGACCGGCTCCGGTTCGCACCATCAAAGAGGGGCCACTTGCAGGCAATGCTCCTGAAGCAGCAAAAATAATGAAATTCATCTGGCCTGTCGAAAAGAACGCCAGACTGGGTGCCCAGCAAAGTGGCGATGAAAGTTCTGCGGCTCTGCAGATAAAGGTTAACGCCGGCACAGAAATAATGGCTGCAGCCAAGGGAAAAGTGCTTTACAAAGGCACCATCAGCGGCCTTGGCGACGTCATAATTATCGGTCACCAGCGTGGTTTTTCAACTGTCTACGCCAGACTTGACAATATCTGGGTCGGACTCAATCAGATCGTTGAAAAGGGCGAAACTATCGGTCAGATTGCCGGCGGTCGAAACCAGGCCCTGCACTTTGAGATAAGATTCGGCGGTAAAAAACAGCTGCCACTCCCCTACCTTCCCTCTGATTCTTAATTGCCGGTATTTTTTGCAATTATCGCGCAATTATTTTGAGGGCAATCGCGCTAAAATGTTCGTGTTCATCATCAGAACAAGATTCCCGCCTGCGCTGGAATGGCGCAAGTAATGTTCGTCATCCCGGGCGTAGACCCGGAATCCAGAAGTTTAATGCGATTGCCCTGACAATTATTTTGTGCTTTTTGTAAAGTATTTTTCGTTGTGTTAATATTATTAACTGATAAAAACTTTGTCGGGTCTGAAGGAGCTTCATGATGGTCAGAAAATTTTTCCGCAGCATTATTATATTGGGCGTTGGTTTCGGGCTCCTGTTCATGCTTTCGCACAGCACCGCTACCGCCTCTTCTACCAATATAACCTATTTCAAATCTCTCGACCTTATCAAGAAGGTTCTTGAGCTTATCAAATCAGACTACGTCGACGAGAATATCGATGAACAGAAACTGATCTACGGCGCCATTGAAGGCATGCTCAAAAAGCTCGACGACCCCTACACCCGCTTCATGGAACCGAAGAGTTTCAAAGAAATGCAGGTCGAAACTCAGGGTGAATTCGGCGGTCTGGGCATCGTCATCTCGATCAAAGACCGCATGCTCACTGTAATTTCTCCGATCGACGACACTCCAGCCGCCCGTGCCGGCATTCTTGCCGGAGACATGATCATCAAAATCGACGGCAAAGATGTTATCGACATCGCACTTCACGATGCGGTCAAACTGCTGCGCGGACCGGTCGGCAGCAAGGTTGTCATCTCGATTCTGCGCGAAGGCGAAAAAGAATCGAAAGATTATGAACTCGAACGCGAAATCATCAAGCTGCCCAGCGTTAAATACTGGGTCATCGCCCCGAATATCGGCTATATCCGCCTGACACAGTTCATTCAGACCTCATCAGAAGACCTTGAAAAGGCCATGATCGAGCTCGAAAAGAATGGTGCCGGTTCGATCATTCTCGATCTGCGCAATAACCCGGGCGGTCTTCTCACTTCTGCAGTAGAAGTCGGCAGAAAATTCATTCCGAAGGGTGATATCGTTTCGATCAAGGGCCGTGACGGCGAAGAAAATACCTACAGCTCGTTCTTCAAATACCACCCGATGCTGCCTCTTATCGTGCTGATCAATGAAGGTTCGGCCTCAGCTTCAGAAATCGTTGCCGGCGCCATCAAAGACAACAAACGCGGCCTGCTGCTCGGCAAAAAGTCTTTCGGCAAAGGCTCTGTTCAGACCGTAATCTCGCTGAACGACGGTTCGGCTATGGCTCTGACCACCGCCCTCTACTACACTCCGTCAGGCGTTAATATCCACAAGTCAGGCATCAACCCCGATATAGAAGTTGAACTGCCGAAGCTCGATGAAAGCAAACAGGAAGAAATCCGCAAAGCAGTCGAACTCGACCAGAAATATCTGCAGAAACTCAGCAACGCCCACAACGCCAAGAAACCCGAAGCTGAAGCCGCGTCAGCGCCAGCAGTCATACCCGCCAGCACGAGTGAAATTATCAAGGTCGAGCTCAGTTCAGGCACGATCAACGTAACCACTGCCAACGGGTCTGAATCTTATAAACTCAGCGGTTTTGTCGAACCGCCCGACAGTCTGACTCAGGGCAAACTCGAACAGTATGTAATCAACCCCTATGATACTCAGTTGCAGAGGGCCATCGACATTCTCAAGTCCACCAACGTCTTTATGCCGCTGATGGATTCGAAAGAGCAGTAAAGGAAGCAGATGAGCGCAGGAGCAGCCACAGCCAGACGTAGGCCCGATGCGGGCGTAACCCTGATAGAAATTCTC
>CAZFUG010000427.1:2809-3180 GCA_964522035.1 uncultured bacterium | reverse complement strand
CGGTCGCCGAAGTCTGCAATATTCTGCAGATTCCCGCTTTTCTCTGCCGCCAGACCGACCTGACCGAAGCCGCCGCCCGCACCGGCCGTGTCGTCAACATCAAGAAGGGGCAGTTTCTTTCGCCCTGGGCGACGAAACATCTCGCCGACAAGGTGCGCAATACCGCCGGGGCCGGCGAAATATTGCTGACCGAGCGCGGCGCCTCTTTTGGTTACGGCAGCCTGGTTGTCGATATGCGGTCGTTTCCGATTATGAAACCGTTCTGCGATGGCGTCATCTACGATGCCACCCATTCATTGCAGCTGCCAAGTTCAGGTGGCGCAAAAACCGGCGGGCAGCGCGAATTCATCGCGACGCTGGCGCGTGCCGCC
>CAZFUG010000427.1:0-2799 GCA_964522035.1 uncultured bacterium | reverse complement strand
CGATGGCCTGTTTCTCGAAGTTCACCCCGAACCCGAAAAATCCCCCTCCGACGCCGACAACATTCTGCCCCTCGACGACATGAAGGGTCTTCTCACCCAGCTGATCGCCATCAAATCCGCCCTCACCGGTTTCGAAAAATGACCGGCCTTGAAGCACGTCATTCCCGCGAAGGCGGGAATCTAGTTGTCTTTTTTTTCCTTTTCCTTTTCCTTTTCCTTTTCCTTGCTTCCAGCCTGCAGGCAGCGGGTCTGACCCTATATTCCTATCAGGATGACCAGGGCCAGACGATTGTCGTCGACAGCCTCGAACGCGTGCCAGGGCCATATCGCGACAGCGCCAGGCAGAATTTCATTCCGTCTTTCAAAACTGGTAAAAGCCGGGTGCGCCCATCATCACCAGAAACCCCGGCAGTCGAAGACAACCGTGTCATTATCATTGCCGCTCCCGAAGATGCTTATGCCGCCGGCAATCGACCAGTCGTCGTCGAACCGATCGAGGAAATCCTGCCTCCTGACCCGGCTCTGGCTTCTGCCGCCGCCATTCTTGCAAAGATAAAACAGGTTGTCGACAATAACGAACTGTTATATGGTCTGGCGATCAGGTTCACTATCAGGCACCCGGCCGTGCATCATCAACATCTTACCAACCTGATCGAGCTGCGAAATCTGCCAGACCCGAAAAAACTCGTCTGGATAGAACCGAACGACTGGGCGGTCGAAGCCGATCTTCTGATCGAGCGCTTGCGCTCGATCCAGTTCACCGTTTCATCCTGGTTCGAAACTGGTTCAGGCGCTCTGTTATCCACTCTGCCAACCCTGGTTGAAGCTTCGAAGCGCCATGCTGCCCTTATCGAACGCCGCATGAAAGAACTCGAAGCCGCCGACCTCGCCCGCCGCGAAAAAGAACTCGCCGACCGCAAAAAAAAGCGCCGCCTCAAAAACAGTAAATAATTTTGCCGGGATGGCATTATGCCGCGTGAGCCAAGGATGGCGGAAGCGGCGACAACGACTGACCGGCCGTAACACTATATAATAGTAAAAAGGATAATGTTTTCATTATCAGATTCTCTGATATTTTAAGTTCTGGGGGATCGTGGTATTCTGCTGGTATGCAACAGGAAATCGACAAGCATTATCATTATGAAAATCTTGCGCGGGGTGAAGGCTACCGTTTGATCGCCGGCGGCGACGAAGCCGGGCGTGGTCCATGGGCCGGGCCGGTTTGTGCCGCCATGGTTATTCTGCCGGCCGACTGCCGCATTGTCGGGCTCGATGATTCGAAGAAGCTCAGCCGTCAGAAACGTCGGGTGCTTTTTGACGAAATCAGGGCCAGAGCGACCGCCTATGGTATCGGCTGGGCGAGCGCCGAAGAAATCGACCGCCACAACATTCTCGAAGCGACCCGCCTGGCATTCAACCGGGCTTTCGAACAGCTGCAGCCTGCACCTGATTACGTTCTGCTCGACTTTATCAAGTTGCCCTGGCTGCGCCTGCCGCATCAGGCCTTTGCAAAAGGCGAATCGATCAGCGCTTCGGTCGCGGCGGCCTCTATTCTCGCCAAAGAAGCCCGCGACCTGCACATGGAAACCCTGGCACAGAATTTTCCTGATTATGGTTTCGAAAAACACATGGGCTACGGTACAGCCGCACACCAGCAGGCTTTGCAGCAGTTCGGGCCCTGCACCGAGCACCGCCGGTCATTCAAACCGGTTAAGGCATTGATGAACCAGCCGGTGAACGATGAAACTCTCTTTAGCCTCAAATAACGCCGACCCGGCGAACACTCGACCGGTCAGAGCCGAGGTCGTCGCCAGCGAAGGCGGGCGTTCGCTTCTTCTCGTCAACGGCCGACCGGTACCGGTTGCCGGTGAATTTGCCGCCGGACAGCAGTTGAATGGCAGATTGACGGCCACTGCCGGCGGTTTCAGTATCATTGCCGCCGACAATTCCGAAGGGGTCTCGGCTGAAAAGCTGCTGCAGAATGCCGGTCTGCACGAAAACGGTCCTCAGCTGACCGCAGCCCTGAAAAGTTACGGTGTGCCGGTTAACGCCGATAACCTGCGTCTGGCCGCCGAACTTCTGAAACAGCTGCCCGGCAGTGCCGCTAACCTTGAACTGGTTGCCCTGCTGCTGGCCCGCAAACTTCCCGCCTCGGCTGCCCCTCTGCTGCAAACTTACCTGGCGGGCCGTCTGCAGGCCGCCACTCTCTTCGCTGCTCTCGACCGCGCCGGGCAGACCACCCTGCAGAGTGCCTGGAGCCAGGGCCGGCTTTCCGATACCCTGCTGCAGATGTTCGCGGCCGGCAAAGCCGGCGATGCGGCGACTCTGCGCCGTCTGGCCGCCGCCGGCGAAGAATGGGTCGCCGGTCTGCAACTGCAGGAAATGTTGTCGATGCAGCCAGAACGCGGTCAGGAAGGCCGCATTTACTTTCAATGGCCGATGTTCTGGCACGATCAGGATGTTCCGGATACCCTCGAAGGTGAAGCCTTCGTTCCTGACAGTTCAGACCAGGAAGAGGGCTTCAGTCTGCGTCTTCTCGTCAATCCTCCGGCTTTTGGCCAGGTAGAGGTCGCCCTGCACCAGCAGCAGAAGACGCTGTGGGTGCATTTCGGCGTCGCCGAAGAACACATAAATCTCTTCAAGAGTATTTTTAACGCAACCCGCGACCGCATCCTCGCCGGCGGCGACTTCGACCAGGTGCGCCTGACCATCGGCAAAGTCAGACTTCTTAAAAACTTCTTCAGCACCGTCACCGAACCCCCGCCAGTTCCCCCCCGCCCAAAACTCGACCTCAAAGCA
>CAZFUG010000426.1:0-3209 GCA_964522035.1 uncultured bacterium | reverse complement strand
CCAGCTTCTGATGCGGAATAAAGCAGTAGCGACGCATCAGGGCAACGTCAATGCCGTTAAAAAGTTCATCGTTGACTTCGTAGCGGGTCAGGTCGACGTACTCGATACCCAGTTCGAGGGCCACAGCCTTTGCGTATTCCTCTTCGGTTATCAGGCGTTTTTCGATAAGAACCTGACCGAGGTTTGCCGGAATCGCACCAAATTCATTGACGAGCTGCTGCACGTAATCGAGGGTGATAAAGCCTTCTTCGACAAGAATCTCACAGAGAGCTTTTTTGCGAAAAGTGGCGGCAAAGGCCTTTAAAAGGTTCTGGTCGGTTACTTCCGGGTCGCTGTCAAGGCGGCGCAGAATATTGTCAGAGTGGCTGGCCGACTCTTTGAAGAGTTTTTCGGCTTTGCCGGCGTCAATTATGCGCTTCTTTACCAGAAAATCTTTGAAACTTTCCATCGCATCTGTCCTAATTGATTTGTGAAGCAGCAGTCAGCACGGGGTACAGCAGAGCGACGACCAGAGTGCCGACCACGAGGGCCATTCCAAGAAAAAGCATCGGTTCTATCAGTGACGTGACCGTATCGGTGAGCTCGCCGATTTCTTCGTCATAATGCTCGGCAAGGTTTTCGAGCATTTCGCCGAGGTTGCCGGACTCTTCGCCTACGGTTACGACCCGAACCATGATGGTCGGGGTTTCGGGGATCGATTTGAGGGCCTTGCCGAACCCGAGCCCTTTTTCGAGCAGTTCGGGAAGAACGGCAAAGCGCTTGGCAATTACTTTGTTTTCAAGGCTGTCAAGAACGACCTTGAGACTGTCGAGAATCGGAATACCGCCTTCGACCATGGTCGACATCGTGCGGGCAAACTGGCTGTAGGCAAAGTTTTTCTCAAGATCGCGCAGCATTGGCACCTTGAGTTTGAAGCGGTCTATTTTTCTTCGGCCTTCGGGCGATTGATAAAAGCTCACGATGGCAGCAACTGCAAGTAAAGCCAGACAGAAAAGCAGCAGAAACCATTCGCCCAGAAATTCTGAAGTCGAAAGCAGCAGCGAAGTCATTATCGGCAGCGGAATGTCGAGACTGCGGAACAGGCTGGCGAATTCAGGTACAACCTCGATGATCATATAAACGACGGCCAGCGAAGAAACCGCCAGCAGAATTGTCGGATAGATCAGGGCCGCTATGACTTTGCGTCTTATTGCCAGCGAACTGGTGAAATAATCTGAAAGACGCTTGAGAATGCTTTCG
The DNA here is from genome assembly GCA_964522035.1 of uncultured bacterium. GTDB lineage: Bacteria > Muiribacteriota > Ozemobacteria > Ozemobacterales > Ozemobacteraceae > Rifleibacterium. The sequence goes on along the minus strand of CAZFUG010000426.1, from coordinate 1,970 downwards.
AGGGCACCGGCCTTTTCGCCGGCAACGACTGTCTTGATATAGATGTCGGGGAAAACGTCGGGATGGCGGCCAAGCGCACGGCTGAGCGAGATGCCCTCGCGGATGTCCTGGTGAACTTCGCGCAGAGCCCGGTTCAATGGTGTGTCTTCAGCATCATCGAGAAGGACGTCGATGGCATCGGTGATCGGCATGCCAGACTTCAAAAGTGTACGAATCAGTTTAGTGAACTCGTTCAGTTCTTTGAGTGAAACCCGCTTTTTGAATGAGAGCGCAGACTTTATCTGATCGGTAAGCGATTCGTCGAGACTGGTTTCTGAAAGAATATAGTAGCCACGGGTGCTGAAAGCGGCCCGCAGTTCTTCCAATGATCTGGTTTCAAAAACCTCTTCGCTGGTATTGCCCTTTTCGTCGGCGTAGCGAATTTTAATTCTCTGCATTATTTACCCCGAAATAAACAATCCCGGATTTCCGTTTGCCTATGATTTTATGCCATCTCGGCAAAAATCACAAACATTAATTGGAAACCCGGGATTGTCAGGACAACAGTGGCCCTACTCCCTTTCAACGTGAGCTTTAATTGATAAAGTGCTCATTAAGTTCGGCCTGTTTTTGTGTTAATTCAAGGATCCACTGCTGTTCGGGGTCAATAATAACTTCTTCGACCGCACCAAACCATTCACGCGCCGACTTGCGGTCTTCGAGGCGGCGGTACAGTTCACCGATCAGGTAGGTCACGACCGGCAGATTGTCAGGGTTAGAGATTGTCGATTTATCGACGGCAATCTTGAGAAATTTAACTGCCAGTTGCTGCAGTTCAATTTCGGCCTTGCGGTTTTCGCGCAGGCGGCAGCACCAAGAACCACGCAGGTAGAGATTTCCGATGTGGTATGGATTGCGACCGGTTTCTTCGTAGATTTTCGCGGCGATAAAAAACTTGAGGGCTTCTTCCGGCATTTTTTTACATATCGGCAGACTGAGAATCTTTTTGATCAAAGCGGTCGGAACCTTGCAGTTTTCTTTGCTTCCGGCTGAGTAGTCTTCAGGGTAGCCTGAAAAATCACATTCGGGGCATTGAACCAGAAAGAACGGCAGCGGGTTTTCACCGAGATAATGAGGCAGAAAGTCTGAGTCCTGTCCCTGATGTGTAATCGAAGTCACGGTTCTGGCTTCGAAAATGGCCCCGCAGGCCGGGCAGGTAAAACCGCTGAGTTTGAATGATGTAACCAAGTTTTCTTCTCCTGACGTCTGTCAGAATATATTCACAATCTTTTAGCGTGTCAATTTGAATGTCATTTGCGTAACCGGAGATTAATCAGTGAGCTTGGCAATCTTGCCGAATGAGTCAGGCGGCCAGAACTTGATTTCGGCTCTGCCCTTGACCAGTTTGCGGTCAAGCAGACCCCATGAGCGGCTGTCGTGTGAGTTGTTACGGTTGTCGCCCATCACGCAGAGCTTGTCTACCGGAACTTTTTGAGGGCCGTAAGAGCCGAATACGTATTCTTTCACGAAGTTTTCTTTCATCATTTTTCCGTTGCGGAAAAGGTAGCCATCTTTAATTTCGATAACGTCGCCGGGTATGCCTACCACGCGTTTTACAAAATCCTTGCCGGGTTCGAGCGGGTAAGAGAAAACGACAACCTCACCCACTTCGGGTTCTTTCATCATGTACACCATTTTGTTAACAATGATTTTTTCCCGTGAATGCAGTTCAGGTTCCATGCAGGCACCTTCGATGACGAATCCCTGTACAACGTAGGTCTGCAGAAACAGAAAGAAAATCAACGCTCTGACAAAATCTTTGAACCAGTCCCTTAATCCGTGTGCTATTTTTTTCATCGACCAACTCCATTTTCGGTCTGCATGTGTTTGGTAAAAACCTATTCGGAAAGGTTCGATTTTTTATAAACGATATTTTTAACTTTTTTTCAAAATGTACAATCTCTGTACAGCAAAGCGAACAGGCAGTTGAC
>CAZFUG010000425.1:0-3212 GCA_964522035.1 uncultured bacterium | reverse complement strand
TTTTTGTATAATGTCGAGCCGCAGCTGCCCGAAAACACGCTCGCGCCTTATCTGCGTGTAACCCTTGAAGACGTCAAAGAGGTGGCGCGGGCGATGCTCGATGAGAAAAAGATGGCAATCACCATGATTGCCCCGTCCGGCGAAGCGGCGAAAACTCTTGCCGCCAGCCCGTTTTCTGACAGGCAGGTAACGGTTCTCAACCCTGCCCGTGGCCAGGAATAGAGAGATTTTGATCTGTTGATTCAGCTCGATCAGGCTGAAAAGGAGAAGAGAATGAAACATAAACAACGTCTGGCAGCTTTACGTGAACTGTTTACCGAAAATTACAACGGTATGCTGATCACCAATTTGAACAATGTTCGCTATCTCTGCGGCTATTCGGGCTCATGCGGTACTCTGCTGATCACGAAGAAGAACGCAGTTTTCTTTACCGATTTCCGCTATCAGGAGCAGAGCGCCAGAGAGATTGGCGATGCTGCTGAAATCGTCATTTTCAAGAACAACCAGATCGAGATGATGCAGAAATATCTGAAAAAGCTGCGCGTCAAAGCCCTCGGCGTTGAAAAGTCACTGAATCTCAGGCAATTTTTGCTGTTTTCTGAAGAATTTAAAATGGATCTCTACCCGACCGAAGGTCTGGTGGAGCGATTGCGTCAGATCAAGGATGCCGACGAGCTCAAATCTCTGAAAACGGCATTTTCTATTGCCGATGCGTCGTTCGCTGAACTGATGAAGATCATCAGACCCGGCATGACCGAAAACGAAGTTGCGGCGCACCTTGAATTTTTCATGAAAATGAAAGGTTCTGACGCTCCGAGTTTTTCGACGATCATCGCTTCCGGGCCTAATTCCGCCTGCCCGCACCATCACCCCTGCGACCGCAAACTCAAGAAGAATGAAATGGTCAAAATCGACTTTGGTGCCGTCAGCGACGGTTATCATTCAGACATGACCCGCACGATCTTCCTCGGCAAGGCGACCGCCAAATTCAAAAAGGTCTACGCCACCGTTCTTGAAGCACAGACGAAGGCCATCAAAGCCCTCAAGGTCGGCGCCATCTGTCGTGATATCGATGCGGTCGCCCGCAAGATCATCACTGATGCCGGTTACGGCGAAAACTTCGGCCACGGTCTCGGGCACTCACTCGGTCTCGATATTCACGAAGCGCCTTCACTGTCGTCGAAATGCGAAGACGAAATCAGCGCCGGCATGGCCTTTACCGTCGAGCCCGGCATTTATCTGCCCGAGTTGGGCGGTATCAGAATCGAAGACGTCTTCGTCGTCAAAGAAAAGGGCCTGCAGCAGCTGACCAACACCCCGAACTCACTTTTAGAAATCAAGGTCTGAGTTTTGGATAATTTTATTTTTTGATTGCCTTTGAATGAAGAACCCCTCCCTGGAATTGCTCCGGGAGGGGTTTTGCTTTGGTGCGAAGTGGTGCTTTATCTGTGCAGGTCGAAGCGGTCGAGGTTCATGACTTTGTTCCAGGCGGCGACGAAGTCATTGACGAATTTTTCCTGAGAGTCGGCGCAGGCGTAGACTTCGGCAATGGCGCGCAGCTGTGAGTTCGAACCAAAGGTCAGGTCGACGGTGGAGGCGGTCCATTTCAGTTCGCCGGTTTTGCGGTCACGGCCTTCAAAAACGCTTCTGTCTTCTGATGCCGGTTTCCAGGCGGTGCGCATGTCGAGCAGATTGACGAAGAAGTCGTTGGTCAGCGATTCGGGGCGGCGCGTGAAGACGCCGTGTTTCGACTGGCCGAAGTTGGTGTTCAGAACGCGCATGCCACCGATGAGCACTGTCATTTCCGGAGCGGTCAGTGTCAGCAGCTGGGCTTTGTCGACGAGAAGTTCTGCGGCTGAAACGGCGTATTTTGTCTTCTGGTAGTTGCGAAAACCATCAGCCTTGGGCTCAAGAACGGCAAACGACGGGGCATCGGTCTGTTCGGCCGAAGCGTCAGTGCGGCCCGGAGTGAAGGGAACGCTGAGGTTGCAGCCGGCATTTTTGGCGGCCTGTTCAACGCCGGCGCAGCCGCCGAGAACGATCAGGTCGGCAAGCGATACTTTTTTGCCGTCTTTCTGGGCGCCGTTGAAGGTTTTCTGAATGCCTTCGAGGGTCTGCAGAATGTTTTTGAGCAGCGCCGGCTGATTGACTTCCCAGTCTTTCTGGGGGGCGAGGCGAATGCGGGCACCGTTGGCGCCGCCGCGTTTATCTGAGCCACGGAATGTCGATGCCGAGGCCCAGGCGGTCGAGACCAGCTGTGAAACAGTGAGACCGGAGCTGAGAATTTTGTTCTTGAGCTCAGCGATGTCTTTGGCATCGATCAGTTTATGGTCGACTGCGGGTATCGGGTCCTGCCAGATCAGTTCTTCGGCCGGAACTTCGGGGCCCATGTAGCGTGCGCGCGGGCCCATGTCGCGGTGGGTGAGCTTGAACCAGGCTCTGGCAAAAGCGTCGGCGAATTTTTCGGGGTGAGCGAGAAAGTCGCGGGCGATCGGTTCGTAAGTCTTGTCGTAGCGAAGTGCCAGGTCGGCGGTGGTCATCATCGGGCGGTGTTTTTTCGAAGGGTCATGGGCGTCGACGATCATATCTTCGGGGGCGACGTCTTTGGCAAGCCATTGATTGGCGCCGGCCGGGCTTTTTACCAGTTCCCATTCGTATTTGAAGAGCACTTTCAGGTAGCCCATGTCCCATTTGATCGGGTTGGGTTTCCAGGCGCCTTCGATGCCGCTGCTGATGGTGTCGCCGGCTTTTCCCTTGCCGTAGCTGCTTTTCCAGCCGAGGCCCTGTTCTTCAATCGGTGCGGCTTCGGGTTCGGGGCCGACGTGTTTGGGCGATGCGGCGCCGTGGCATTTGCCGAAGGTATGGCCGCCGGCGACGAGGGCGACGGTTTCTTCATCGTTCATTGCCATGCGGGCAAAGGTGTCGCGCACGTCATGACCTGAGAGAACCGGGTCGGGGTTGCCGTCGGGGCCTTCGGGGTTGACGTAAATCAGGCCCATCTGCACAGCTGCGAGCGGGTTTTCGAGATCGCGTTTGCCGCTGTAGCGGCTGTCTGGCTTGTCGCTGGTTGCAAGCCATTCTTTTTCAGAACCCCAGTAAATGTCTTCTTCCGGTTCCCAGACGTCTTCGCGGCCGCCGCTGAAGCCGAAGGTCTTGAAACCCATCGACTCGAGGGCGCAGTTGCCGGCGAGAATCATCAGGTCGGCCCAGGA
>CAZFUG010000424.1:0-3224 GCA_964522035.1 uncultured bacterium | reverse complement strand
AAAACTCGCAGAAGTGGTGTACACAAATGCTTTGCGAATATTTGCCCTGAAAGATGAATGACTATGGATAACCGTTTTCAGAGAACCGGCCTTTTGCTTGGTGATGAAGCTTTTGCGCGGCTGAAAAACAGTCATGTGGCCGTTTTCGGGCTGGGCGGAGTCGGTTCTTATGCGGCCGAAAGTCTTGCCCGGGCCGGTATCGGGCGTATGACAATTTTTGATTTCGACCGGGTCAATCCGACGAATATCAATCGGCAGAATATCGCCTTCAGCGATACGGTTGGCCGCAACAAGGTCGAAGTCATGCGTGAGCGCATCGCCCAGATAAACCCTGAATGCGTTGTCAGCGGTCATAACGAATTTTTCAGCGCCGAAAACAGTGAGCGTTTTCTCAATCAGGGCTTTGACGCGGTCGTTGACGCAATCGACTCGTTCGACTCAAAGATCCATCTGCTGGTTGAATGTTGCCGCCTTGATATACCGGTGTTCTCGGCAATGGGAGCCGGCGGCAAACTTGACCCTTCGCAGATACGGGTCGGTGATCTGTCTGAATCGAGCATTTGTCCGCTGGCGCGCCGGGTGCGCAAAATTCTGCGCGGTCATGGCATCGAAAGCGGTTTTAAGGTGGTCTATTCGCTGGAGCCGCCGGTAACTGCCTTTTCACATACGATAATTCCGGCTGCACAGAAAGAATTGCCGACCGCCAATGCCAGAGAACGCCGCATTCAGGGCACAATCAGCTATCTGCCGGCAATATTCGGGTTGACGCTCGCCGGCATGGTGGTGCAACATCTCACCGGCTTTTCTACCGCCCGTGAAACTCCGGCCGGCCGCGAAATGCTGAAAGACGAAAACGTTTAACAGTCTGACAGTGACGAATCTGTAGTTTTGTCGGTCATTCCTGAGCAAGCGGGAATTATACATAAAAGGGCTCAGATCCCTGCCTGCGCAGGGATGACGGACCTTCGGCCCTTCGGCGAGCTCAGGGCAAGCAGGCTCAGGGCACGAAGCAGTTGTCAGGGTTCGCTTAAGGGGGCGAACAGTTCCAGCATCTGGGCCGGCGAAATATTTTCGGGGCGGGCTTTTTCATCGATTCCGAGGCGGGCGAAGCGTTCGTTCCAGTCGGTGCCGGCGAACTGGCGTCGCAACAGCGGCAATGCCATTTTGCGGCGCTGCATGAACAGATAAGATGCCGGTTTTAGGGCCCGGAAACGCCGTTCTTTCTCTTCGACACTCAGTTCAAGTGGCTCAAGTATAAGAATCGAGCTGTTGATCTTCGGCGGCGGAGCAAATGAGCCAGGGCCATATGTGCCACCAACGCTGGCTTTGGCAAAAAAGGCCGTGTGAACCGACAGGTAGCTGTATTCCTTGTGATTGCAGGGGGCGGCGGCCTTTACGGCAACTTCCTGCTGCAGCAGAAATACGAGACGCTCGGCGTGTGGGCCTTTTTCAAGAAATCTTTTGATAATCGGTGTGCCACAATAGTATGGCAGATTGCCGCAGACAAGCAATGGCCGGTCGACGGGCGGCAACTGCGTGTCTGGAAGTTCAAGAAAATCGCCCCAGATGATGCTGGCCGCAGGAAACTCACCCGTGAGAACTTCACGCATGCGTTCATCGATTTCGAACAGCTGCATTCTGGCACCGGTTTCTGTCAATCGCCGGGTAAGAGCGCCTTTGCCAGGGCCGATTTCCCATACCTGGTGGTCGGGTGTGGCTGCCAGACGTCTGACGATTTCTTCGGGAATGCGGTCGTCGATGCAGAAGTTCTGCCCCAGTGACTTTTTCGCTTTGATAAAGTCGGGCTGAACAGGTTTGTGATGATGTCTGGCGGGTTTATTCATCGGTGTCGTCCTGCCAGAAGTCTTCCATGTCTTCGGGGCGGCGTTCGACATCGCGAATTACGCTGAAATATTCGTTGCGCACTGCTTTTTTCAGAGAATTACCCTGAATCAGCTGCAGAACCTTGACGGTCATTTCGCGGCGGGCGAGCTTGATATCTATAATATCGTTGACAGCTATTTCGCGGGTGGGCTTGGCCACGACCTGGTTGACCTGAATCAGGCCAAGTTTGCAGGCTTCGTTGGCGAGAGCCCGGCGTTTGATCAGGCCGGTGACCTGCAGGTATTTATCGAGCCGCATGAGTTTTCTCCTTTGCTGGCTTCCAGCAAAAACGGGGCTGCCTTCGGTTGAAGACAGCCCCGTTCAGCTTAACAATCAGAGCAGATTGAGAGTTTCGGGGTGGCGGACAACGTAGGCTTTGCTGCTCAGGCCTTTTACGAAGTATGACCAGAGCTCTTCCTGGTAGTCGCTGCGCAGTTTCTTTTTGAGCTGCGAAATGACTTCTGGGGTCATCGAGGCTTTTACGCCCGGGGTTTCGTTGTCTTCAAGCATGGCGATGACATAACCGTAGGGAGTCTGTATCGGGGCGGTGAACTGGCCCTTTTCGAGAGACCAGACAGCCTTGTCGAGCGCTTCAGACAGCTGGCCGCGTTTAACCGGAGCGATCAGGCCATTGCGGGTGGCTGAGCCGTCAATTGAATATTTGCCGGCGAGCAGGGCGAAGATTTCACCCTGAGTCAGGCGCTTGTGCAGATCCTGGGCGATTTTTTCCTCGGCGACGACAATCTGACGGATCTTGCGGGTTGCCGGAACATCGAGCTGGTCTTTATTGGCTTCGAATTCTTTTTTGAGTTCTTCTTCAGACGGTTCAAGAGTAACCATTCTTCTGATTTTGTCCTTGATTTCTTCGAATTTTTCGAAGCGGTTGCTTTCGTAAGCGGTCACTTCGACGAAGTGCCAGCCAAGCTCGCTCTTGAACGGGCCTGCAACCTTGCCTTTCCAGTTGTTGTCTTTAACCAGATTTATCAGTTCGCGATGCACTTCGGGCAGGTAGGTACGGCCGTTATCTGAGAACTGACCGGCGCCGTCTGACAACATTTGGCTGGCAAAGCCCGGGTTCGGGGAAATCGGCAGCGGACCAAAAGCATTTTTGACTTCAGATTTTTCAGCTTTCGCAACAGCTTTTGCCATATCGGCAACCGGAGCGGTGGGATTGGCAGCCTTGATTTTTTCGGCTTCAGCCTGAGCGAGTTTATTCTGACTTTCTTTTTCGAGAATGTCGCGGATAGTTTTCTTCAGACTGGCGGTGAGGCCGAGCTGCATCGGTTCGAGTACCTTTTCGAGGCGGAACAGATGGTAGCCGCTGGCGGTCTGAATGACAT
>CAZFUG010000423.1:0-3252 GCA_964522035.1 uncultured bacterium | reverse complement strand
CAAGGAACTCGACATCACCCACTCTGCCGCCGATCTGGCAGGTTTCGGCAATAACCTCGAACAGCTCGACTTCAGATTCTCTGCCGTCGAAAAAGCACTTGCCGACTGGGACTGCAAACCTTCTGATCTGAAAGCCGCGATTGGCCGCGGCGGCCCGCTTAAACCGCTCAGCGGCGGCGTTTACCATGTCGGCGAATCGCTGATGAATGACCTGCAGTCAGGCAAACTCGTCGATCACGCTTCGATTCTTGGTGGTCTGATTGCCTGCCGTGTCGCAAAAACCGCAAAAATACCGGCATTTATCGCTGACCCGGTTTCGGTCGATGAATTCGATGATATCGCCAGAATCAGCGGCTATCCAGAGATTCCGCGCATTTCGCTCTCGCATGCGCTCAACATCAAGTCAGTAGTTGCAGAAGTCGCCCGCGAAGACGGCAAAAAGCCCGAAGATGTCAACTATATCGTCGCCCACCTCGGTGGCGGCATCTCGATTGCTGCACATCGCAAGGGTCGCCAGGTCGACGTCAACAACGCCAACGATGCCGGCCCGTTCTCACCCGAACGCTGTGGCACTCTGCCGCTTGGCGGTCTGCTGAAAATGGCATTCAGCGGCAAATACACCTTGAACGAACTGAAAAAGCAGCTCGTCGGAAAAGGCGGACTGGTAGCCCATCTCGGCACCTCTGACTGCCGCGAAGTCGTCAAACGCATCGAAGCCGGCGACGCGAAAGCCAAACTGGTGCTCGAAGCCATGGCCTATACGATTGCCAAAGAAATCGGTGCCATGGCGACCGTTCTCAAGGGTGAAATCGATGCGATCATTCTCACCGGCGGCATCGCCCAGAACCCCTACGTCGTCAGATGCATAACCGAACGGGTTTCGTTTCTCGCTCCGGTCAGAATGAAGCCCGGGCAGAACGAGCTCAAGGCTCTGGCAGCGCATGCCTGCCGCGCCCTTGCTGAACCTGCAATCGTTAAAGAATACTGATTGCTGATAAGTGCACCTGCTCGAGCAGGCAGCGTTATCAGCCACAGATAAACACTGATTAACACGGATAAACACTGATATATCCTGAAAATATGCTTTATTATCGATAAAATACCCATCAAGGAGAGAATATGAATTTTGCAGATATCGACAGACTTCTCGGCACCCGCCGGGTTCCTCTCGCAGTATGCATGCCCGAAGAAACCGATACGGTAATGGCTGCCTACGAAGCCAGCAATCTCGGCTTCGTCGAATGTATCTTCGTCGGCAATCAGGAAATCATCAAGGGCTACATAGATCAGGCCGCACCTGGTTTCAAACCAGAGATCATCCATGCTGCTACTCCTGAAGAAGCAGCTTTCAAATCAGTCGAACTGGTACGTACCAACCGGGCCAGCGCCCTGATGAAGGGCAATATCTCGACCCCGATTCTGCTCAAGGCCATTCTCAACAAAGAAACCGGTATCAAAAACTCTGACGTGCTTTCGCACGTTCTCGTCTTCGAATGGGAAAACAGCCTGCGCTTTCTCACCGACGGCGGCATGCTCCCCCACCCGACCCTCGAAGAAAAAATCGAGCTGATCAACAATGCCAAAGCGCTCGCCAAAAAGCTCGGGTGCGATGTTCCCCGCGTTGCGGTTCTCTCATCGGTCGAAAAAGTTAACCCGAAAATTCAGAGCACTCTCGACGCCGCCGTTCTCGCCAAAATGGGCGAACGCGGCCAGTTCGGCAAAGATTGCATCGTTGACGGCCCGCTTGCACTCGACAACGCCATCTCTCTTGAGTCTGCCCATCACAAAGGCCTGTTCAACGAAGTGGTCGGCCGCGCCGACATTCTGATCGCTCCCGATATCGACACCGGCAATATTCTGGGCAAAACCCTGCTTTATTTCGGCAATACGCCGGCCGGCGGCATGATCATCGGCGCCCGCTGCCCGGTAGTAATGCTCTCCCGTTCTGACGATCGCCAGACCCGCATCAATTCGATCAAACTGGCCCTGGCCGCCGGAAAAATGTAAACAGGCATCTTAGCAACCCGGTCAAAATACGAATTGCCACCCGGCTCAGGCGAAGAACATCGCTGCCGGGTGGCATTTTTGCCAATGCCGGGCCAATTCTGCGATAGAGACTGATAAATAAACGACCGGGCCAGTAATGGCGCAGACAGTTATCGCGCCAGCTTCGCAGAAAAACCGTTTCCGGGTGTTCTTTGCCGAAAACCCTGGTGGCAACGAAACAGAGCTCGTCCTTCTCTTCTTTTTCGACTTTATCTCTGAAAATTGAGTAAACGTCGAAGGTCGAGTCGATCTGCCTGATTCTTTCCATGGTTTTTTGAGCCTTCAAAGGCTCTGCCGATCTGATATGACAGCGATAAACTCCGGCAAGGGCGGTCAGGTTGTTGCCGTCGAAAGCCAGGGCATCGATAAAACGACCGAGCGCGCTTTCGACCTTTGAGGTCTGGCCCTGGCTGCCGGGTTTTTCAAGCTCGGCTTTACTGAGCAGATCAAGCCCTTCTTTGAGATTCATATCGAATATCTGCGCTTCAAGAGCTTTTTTCAGACGCTGCGCCCGCGAGTTGTTCGGATTGTTCTTGAGAATTGCAAAAATGCAGGCCAGCCCTTCCTTGAGGTGCTTCATTTTCTGCAAAGCTTCGGCCTTGGCCAGCAGCAGATCAGGATGCAGAGGGTCGGTCTCGAGCCCCAGATTCACAACTTCGATGACAGCATCGTAATGGGCACTCTCTTCATGTTTCTTTGCCGCAGCACAGATTGCCTGCGATCTTGTCTCGGTAAGATCTCGCCAGTAGCGACGCGCTTCTGTCAGACGATTCTGAAAAAAGCTCTGGTGCTCGATGTCGTTTAATTCTGTGTAAATCTGCATCAGCGCCTGAATAGCCGCCGTTTCATTCGGTTCAAAATCGAGAATGGCAATATAAGACCGCGCCATTCCCTCAAGGTCTTCGCGATGCGATTGCCAGAAAGCCTTTGCGTATGGAGCCGTATTATCACGGTCATGGGCATCGGGATTCTCTTCAATAAACCTGGAAGTTTTGGCTATCAGCTGGTTCCATTGGGCCCGGCACTTGTTCAGGCTGTCCTGGATGATATCCTGACGGAACCGCTCGTAGTCATACTTGTCATGCATAAATACCGGCCATTCGAAAAACAACCGGCGAAAATATTCGTAGGCTTCCTTTTTCTGCCCCTGTTTCTCGCGCAGACGACCGAGGCGGTAAAAATAGGCCGCCGTCTCGCCATTCTGCC
>CAZFUG010000422.1:0-3267 GCA_964522035.1 uncultured bacterium | reverse complement strand
AAATCGGCAAGTTGCCCCAGAAGGGCAACCGAAAAAGCAAGCGCCAGAAGATTTGGGGTGGCGAGCGTCAGCATCTGGTAATGCCCGGCCATGATGATAAAAGCAATGCAGGATAAAGCCCCGCCGACGGCCCCGGAAATGGTTTTATTCGGGCTTATTTTCGGGGCGAGGCGCGGGCCGCGTATGCTCATGCCAAAAGCGTAAGCGCCGATGTCGAGTGCCCAGATCGATGCGATGAGCACAAAAAGCGTCATGCCGCCGTAAACACGGCCAAGAATCAGAAAAAAGCTGAGACAGAAAGGCAGATACAGTAGACTGAACACCCCGTGACAGAAACGTCGGCAGCCATCGCCGCGCAAACCACGCAAAACCGTCATCGCCATCAGCAGAACAGCTGCCAGGCCAGATGCAAGCAGCAGGCCCCGTTCGCCGCTGAGATGAGCCGCAGTCATGATCAGAAGGGCCCCAATCCATTCAGCCAGCGGCAGACGCTTTTCTTCGCGTTCGAGCATCCGGGTCAGTTCAAACTGGCCCATGAGACAGACAACGACGAGAAAAATCAGTCGGACTATGTCGCCACCGGCCACCAGCAGCCCGTAAGCAGCAGGTATTCCGAGCAGCAAAACCGGTATTCTTGCCAGCATATCAGTTCTTTCCGAGTTGTTCGCTGATCATGCCAAAACGCCGCTCGCGGTTCTGGTAGGCAAGAAGTGCCTTCAGCAGCTCGACATCATCAAAATCCGGCCAGAGAACTGGTGTGAAATAAAGCTCTGAGTAGGCGCCGCGCCAGAGATGAAAGTTGCTGGTGCGCATTTCGCCGCTGGTTCTTACCATCAGATCGACATCTGGGAGTTCTGGCCAGTATAAATTGGCGGCGATCAGTTCTTCGGTTACCTGATCAGCCTTGTAGCCTTTGTTGATAATCTTTTTGACCGCATCGACAATTTCGGCGCGGCCACCGTAATTGATGCACAGGTTGAGCGACAGACCCGGGTTGTTTTTCATCAGTTCGGTCGAAATCTCGGCCTGACGGATGATTTCGGGGGCAAGCTCTTCAAGACGACCAAGCAGTCTGAATTTTACCCCTTCGGCGTGCAGGTCGTTGCGCTCTCTGACAATATAAGCTCTGATCAGGCGCATCAGGGCTGACACTTCGAAGCTTGGACGGGCCCAGTTTTCGACCGAAAAGGCATAGAGGCTGATGTGTTTGACGCCGAGGTCGTTGGCAAAACGCACCACAGTTTTAACACGGCGCGCGCCTTCCTGATGGCCGTGAATACGGCTTTTGCCGCGGCTTTTAGCCCAGCGGCCGTTTCCGTCCATGATTATGCCGATATGGGCCGGAATTTTTGCCAGGTCAAGCTCTTTCAGCAGGCTTTCTCTGAGTGTTTCTCTGTTTTCGGTCATGCGGCCGCTTTTCAGTCGTCGCCCTTGACGATGGCATCGACCGGGCACACTTCAGCGCATTTGCCGCAGCTGGTGCACTTGCTGGTGATGACGTAGGGAAAGCCGATTTTAATGGCTTTGACCGGGCATACGGGGTGGCAGGTACCACATGAGACACATTCTTCTGTAATTCTATACATGGCTTATTTTCCGAGAATTTCGTTTTCCTTGGCGACGAAAACCTTCTGGATGGTGTCGACGTATTCGTCGGTCAGCTTCTGAATGCGGTCAAGAGCTTTTTTGCATTCATCCTGAGTGATTTCGCTTTTCTTTTCCATGGCTTTGAGAACGTCGTTGGCGTCTCTTCTGACGTTGCGCAGCGCAACCTTGTAATCTTCGGCCTTTTTCTTGGCGTTTTTCACGAGATCGTTGCGGCGTTCTTCGGTGAGCGGCGGAATCGGCAGACGGATAAGGTTGCCATCATTCTGCGGATTGAGGCCGAGGTCAGATTTCTGGATGGCCTTTTCAATTTCGCTGAGCATGGTTTTGTCCCAGGGCTGGATGACCAGAGACTTCGGGTCTGGAGCTGAAACAGAAGCGACATGCTGCAGGGGAACTTCCTGGCCGTATTGTAAAACCGTGATGCGGCTCAGCAGTGACGGGGTCGCCCGTGAGGTGCGCATGGTTGAATAATCTTTTTTGAGAACTTCAATCGACTGAAGCATTTTGTTTTTGGCATCGTTGATGATTGATTCGAGAGACATTGAAGCAGTTCCTCCTGAAAAAAATTAGCTTTCGATTACGTCAGTTCCGGTATTTTCGCCGAGGCAGGCGCGCAGCATGATGCCGGGTTCGTTGAGGTTGAGAACCTTCAGCGGCATGCGGTTGTCGCGGCAGAGTGTGATGGCGACGAGGTCCATGACGCCAAGGTTGCGGGCCAGGACTTCTTCATAAGTGATCTGGTCAAATTTGCGGGCGTTCGGGTTTTTAGCCGGGTCTGAGTCATATACCCCGTCTACCTTGGTGCCTTTGATCAAAACATCACAGCCGGTTTCCCTGTCGATGAGCGCTGAACCGGAATCGGTGCTGAAATATGGATTGCCGGTGCCGCAGGAATAAAGGCAGACAATGCCTTCGTCAAGATAGCGCCTGGCCAGGTCGATGTCGTATGCGAGAGCCATACTGCCCATCGGAATTGCCGAAAAAACCGCAGTTTTTACGCCGGCGGCTTCAAGGTGCTCGGCAAAACAGATCGCATTCATAACTGTTGCGAGCATGCCGATTGCATCGGCGCGATGGCGTTTAAGAGCCGGCAGAGTCGTGCGGGCGCCTCTGAAAAAATTGCCGCCGCCGATGACGATACCGGGGGTGATTCCGGCATTGATCAAAGCTTTTACTTCGCCGGCGAATTTTTCGAGGGTGCCGCGGTCAAAACCATAACCGTCTTTGCCGCCGAACATTTCGCCGCTGAGCTTGAGCAACGGCCTGATAAATCTAGGTCTGGACGATGACGAGGCTTGATTCATTTTCTTTCCTGTTATAACCGGGTTTACAGGGTTAGAGACGCCTGCAGTGCAGGCGTCTCTAACATCATACGGACGGATACTTCGGAGAGATTTTCACTTAACCTTAGGCAGAGGCTTCGGCAGCATGTTCATGCTGAGCGGCTTCGGCGGCTGCGGCTTCACCACGGGCCCATCTGCGATAGGCGACCAGCTCTATTTTGGCGCCGATTGCTTTGGATACTTCATTGGTAAGGTCAGAGATTGATTTTTTGTCATCTTTAACATAAGCCTGATCAAGGAGACAGTTTTCTTTGAAGTATTTGTTCAATCTGCCTTCTGCGATTGAGCGAATCTTTTTATCGTCCTGGGCAGCGGC